>JAGBKB010000011.1 GCA_017934175.1 Lachnospiraceae bacterium
CATGGTTCAATAAATGTTAGGTGGAATAGAAATAAAGATTACTATGATCAAGCTTCGTGGAGAGGTAAATGGTCATCAGATGGCGGTTGTTTGTTCAACCAGTGTATACATGGCATAGATTTACTGAGATGGATGATGGGAGATGAAGTTTTGGAAGTATATGGAGTTACAAAGCAACAATTTCATCATTACATAGAATGTGAAGATATAGGAATGGCAGTTGTAAAATTTAAAAATGGTGCGATAGGTACTATTGAAGGAACGGTAAATGTGTTTAAAGAAAACTTAGAAGAGACGTTATATCTTTTTGGAGAAAAAGGAACATGTAAAATTGGTGGAAAATCAACTAATAATATAGACTTTTGGAATTTCTCAGATGTAGATGTAAATGATGATAAGAATAAGTGCTTGCAAGAACAAACTTCAAATGTATATGGTAATGGGCACACATCACTTTATGCAGATGTTATTGATTCAATAAAAAAAGATCGAAAACCGTATATAGATGCTTATGCAGGAAGAAATGCTGTCGAAATGATACTTGCGATTTACAAATCTTCTTTTTCTGGAGAACCTGTAAAATTGCCACTCAAAAATGTTGCGTCAACAGATTTTGTAGGAGAATTTAATTAGTGATTAATTATTATGTTCATGAAAGTTCATATATTGATGAAGATGTTCAGATAGGAGAAGGAACAAAAATCTGGCATTTTTGTCATATACAAAAAGGTGCAAGAATAGGTAAAAACTGTATTATTGGTCAAAATGTATATATAGGATCTAATGTAATAATAGGTGACAATGTAAAGATTCAGAATAATGTGTCAGTATATGAAGGCGTTATAATTAAAGATGATGTTTTTCTTGGACCTTCTTGTGTGTTTACAAATGATTTGACACCAAGAGCAAAATACCCTAAGGGTCACGAGAATTTTATAAAGACAATAATAAAAAAAGGTGCGAGTATAGGTGCAAATGCAACAATTATTTGTGGTAATACGATAGGTGAAAATGCAATGGTGGGTGCTGGTGCAGTAGTAACACACGACGTGAAAGCAAACATTATAGTAGTTGGCAATCCTGCTAGTGAGTATAAAAAGATAGATGAAAAGGGAAATATTATATAAGTGCAGTTTAGAGATTTGAAAAAACAATATGAAGTTTTAAAGCCAAAGATTGATGAAGCAATTTTTGGTGTTATCAATGATACAAACTTTATTATTGGGAAACAAGTAAATGAACTTGAAGAAAAACTTGCAAGCTATGTAAGTAAAAAATACTGTATATCGTGTGCGAATGGAACAGATGCCTTGGTGCTCGCTCTTATGGTTATGGGAGTTGGTAAAGGTGACGCTGTGTTAGTACCAGATTTTACGTATATTGCGACTGCATCATCAGTATCATTTGTGGGGGCCACTCCAATATTTGTTGATATAGATTTAGATACATTTAATATGTCTCCTGAATCATTAGAATCGATTATTAAAAGAGTTACTAATGAAGGAAAATACAATTTGAAAGCTATAATACCTGTTGACCTCTTTGGTTTACCTGCGAACTATGATAAAATTTTAAATATAGCGAAAAATTATAATTTAAAAATTATAGAAGATGCTGCTCAAGGTTTTGGTGGTTGCATTAATGACAAAAAAGCATGTTCTTTTGGAGATATTTCATGTACATCATTTTTTCCTGCAAAACCACTTGGTTGTTATGGAGATGGTGGTGCTATATTTACAGACGATGAAAGAATAGATGATTTACTTAGGTCACTTAGAGCAAATGGTAAATCAAAAGTTGATAAGTATGATAATATAATGATAGGTATGAATTCAAGACTTGATACTTTGCAGGCAGCTATACTAAAAGTTAAATTTGATGCTTTTGTAGATTATGAATTAGAAGCTGTAAATAATGTGTATAAATGGTATACTAAAAAATTGAGTGGAAAATATAAGGCACCTCTAATACCAGATGGATATTATTCAAGTTTTGCTCAGTATACAATATTATGTAAAGATGAAAATGAAAGGAATAACTTACAAAAAAAGTTAAAAGATAATGGAATACCAAGTATGATATATTACCCAAGAGGAATGCATGAACAAAAATGTTTTGCAAATCTTGATAGTAGTTATGATGATTTTGTTAATTGTATAGAAGCTACTAAAAGAGTATTAAGTCTACCTATGCATCCATATTTAACTGAATCAGAAGTAAACATGATATGTGATATAATGTTACAATAAATAATGAGGATTAAATAATGAGTAATTTAAAAGAGAAAATTTTAAATAAGACAGCGACACTTGGTGTATGCGGTCTTGGATATGTAGGACTCCCACTTGCTGTTGAAAAAGCAAAGGCTGGCTATAAAGTAATAGGCTTTGATGTGCAAAACGAAAAAGTGGAATTGGTTAATAGTGGTAAGAATTATATTGGCGATGTAGTTGATAGTGATTTAGAAAAATTAGTTAAAGATGGTAGATTAAAAGCTACAGAAAATTTTGAAGAAGTTGCAAGTTGTGATTGTGTATGTATATGTGTTCCAACACCACTTGATATACATCAAGAGCCAGATATAACATATGTAAAATCATCAACTGAATCAGTTGCAAAGTATCTTCATAAAGATATGTTAGTTGTTCTTGAATCAACAACATATCCAGGTACAACTGAAGAATTATTAAAGCCAATTTTAGAAAAGGCATCTGGACTTAAGTGCGGAGTAGATTTTTATTTAGCATTTTCTCCTGAAAGAGTTGATCCAGGAAATTTAGTATATAAAACTAAAAATACTCCAAAGGTTGTAGGAGGTTGTACACCTACTTGTACTGATATTGCTGCCACAATGTATGAATGTATATTAGAGGCGCCAATTCATAGAGTATCATCGCCTGCAATAGCTGAGATGGAAAAGATATTAGAAAATACTTATAGAAATATTAATATAGGTCTTGTAAACGAGTTAGCAAGACTTTGTCATAAGATGAATATATCTATATGGGAAGTTATTGATGCAGCTAAGTCAAAACCATATGGTTTTCAAGCATTTTATCCAGGTCCAGGTCTTGGTGGACATTGCATCCCGCTTGACCCTTATTATCTCACTTGGAAGGCAAGAGAATATGGTTTTCATACAACCCTTATTGAGAATAGTATGGTTATAAATGATTCTCAACCTGCATATGTAGTTGAAAGAGCGATGCATATACTAAATGAGTATAAAAAAGCAATAAATGGTGCAAAAGTACTGGTGCTTGGTGTTGCTTATAAACAAGATATAGATGATTATAGAGAAAGTCCAGCAATAAGAGTAATAGAAGAACTTAAAAAAGTTGGCGCAGATATTAAGTATTATGATCCATATATAAGTAAGTTTAAAGATGGA
>JAGBKB010000012.1 GCA_017934175.1 Lachnospiraceae bacterium
GATATGAATATACTAAAGATAACAAATTAGAAAGTGTTTATAGTGGCAACACATTACTTGTATCATATACTTATGATGGAGATGGTACAATCACATCATCACTTGATAGAGACTTAGACCTTAATCAAAATTTAAATATACATGACCATAATTATTTAAATTCCTTAACTAATAACCAACGACAGCTAATTAATAAAGCTCCATCAAACGATAGTTTTTTATATGAACTTACTGAATACATAACTGACGAGAACAGACCATACTCTGAAACTTTGATGGAGAGGGATGGTACTGGGCAACTATCTACCATATATACATATGGAAATCAAAGAATAAACTCTGAAAGTTATAATAATTTATCAGGTTTATATACATATGATGGTCGTGGGTCTGTATCAGTAGTAATAGGTGGCTATGGTGACTTCCGTGCATCATATTGGTATGATGGACTAGGGAATGTAAAGAGTCAGATATATGGTTATGGTGCTTTTGGAAGTGGTAAGAAGTATTATGGCTATAATGCAGAGCAATATAACCCAGTAACGGGGAATCAGAACTTAAGAAATAGACAGCTAAATGTTCGTAGACAGAGATTTTTAACTGAAGATACTTACTTAGGCAATAAAACTGATACACTTTCAATTAATAGATATATTTATGCAAGTGATAATCCTTTAAAATATAAAGACCCAAGTGGAAATGTTGTAATAGAATCATATTTATTATATGAAATTGCATTAATTATAGGTGGGCTTATAACGGCTACTTATGCTTCTATTAAATTAAGAGAAACATATAGGAACCATCCTGTAGATATTTTTCCAAGAAGTTATATACCACAAAGTCCAATAATAGATATTCCTCCAAGTGATATACCAACAACCAATGTGGATATTTACCCAAGAGTAGAAACACCAAGTCCAAATATTTTAGTACACCTACAGAAAATGTAATAAGTAATAACATAGTTGGGGATATCATTGTTGCTGAAGAGAATAGTGCACAAATAGTATGCGACAAAGAAACAATTGAACATAAAAATTATGTTGGAGAATATTTAGATAAGCGGCCAGAACTGACTGGCACAACAAGAGAAAAATTATTACAGCAAGCAAGAGATACTGACCTAAGAAAAGAAATTAATGAATTGTATCGTGATAAGGCCGTAATTGGTGATGGAGGAACTGCTGATGCATTGAGAGATGAGTTTGAAAAGGGCACTTCAAAACACTTGCAAAAAGCACAAGAGCGACTAAAAAACTTAAATGATATTATATCAAAAAACAATCTAGGGTTTGAAGACTTGGATATTGCTGAAGCATTGAGAGATGATTTAGAAAGTGCAATAAATTTATTTAAATAGTGGAGATTTAATAAATATGAGCATAGGAGATTTTGTAAAAAAATTATTAAAGTTTTTTCCATCTTTAGAAGAAGATGTGAAAAAACAAATTGAGTTCAATGATGGGGAAATTTTATATACTGTTATTATTGAAGATATTTTTATGCCTGAGATTATTAAATTGTTAGAAAAGGACTCCGATAAAGAAAAATTAAAAAAGTTATTTGATTTCTTTGAAAAAGTATCAACTTGTGATAATAAAGTATTAATTGAGAATTATTTTGCGGTTACAGTATTAGAAGTTCTTGGCAACGATGAAAAAATCCTAAATACAGCAAAGAAATATATGGGGCCAGTAACTACTAAACTTCAGAGACAAGCAGATTTAGATATAGGACGAAAGGTTGACTAAAACAGTTTGCATTAAAATGTGAGTAATTGTGGATGGTTTAGTATATCTACAAATATAAATATGATGATAATGGAAATTTAATACAAGAAGACCGCCATAGAGCATATGAACTTAATACTAATCAATACCAAAACATAAGAAGATATGAATACACCAAAGACAACAAACTTGAAGCAGTCTATAGTGGCAACATTCTTTTAGTTGCATACACTTACGATGGCGATGGTACAATTACATCATCGCTTGATAGGGACTTAGACCTAAATCAAAACTTAAATATCAATGACCATAGTTATTTAAATAGCCTTACTAATAATCAGCGACAACTCATAAATAAGGTTCCAACTAATGATAGTTTCCTTTATGAGTTGACAGAGTATGTCACTGATAAAAACCGCCCATACTCAGAGACTCTCATGGAGCGAGATGGTACAGGTCAATTATCTTTAGTTTATACATATGGTAACCAAAGATTAAATGCTGAGAATTATAATAACTTAACTGGAATTTACACATACGATGGCAGAGGCTCAGTCTCAGCAGTAATAGGTGGCTATGGCGACTTCCGTGCATCATATTGGTATGATGGTTTAGGAAATGTAAAAAGTCAAGTTCATGGTTATGGTGTATTTGGTAGTGGTAAGAAATATTATGGTTATAATGGAGAGCAATACAACCCAGTCACAGGCAACCAAAATCTTCGTAATAGACAAGTCAACATTCGTAGACAAAGATTTCTTACTGAAGATACATATTTAGGACAGCTTACAAATGTTTTATCAATAAATAGATATGCCTATGCTGAAAGTAACCCACTTAAGTATAAAGACCCAAGTGGAAATGATGCATCAAGTTACATAAAAGATTTAACTAATCAGATTAGAAATGCACGAGAAAACCATGGAGATGAAATAAGAACGGCTATTGGGTTATTGAAATTTAGTGCAGATTTTAATTTAATCAATCCATTTTATCAATATATTTCAAAACCTATAATGCAGAATAGGTGGGATGCTGCATTTGATTTCTTTGGAGCAATATTAGGTGGTCAACTTGTTGCTGGTGTGATAACAGAAAACCAAAAATTTCTCGATGAAAATATTTTTGATAAGATAGAACCGTATGAAGATTATATTCAAAAGTGTTCTGATTTATTTGCTGATGAAACATATAGCATCATAGATTATTGGACAAAGCTAACTGGTGGTATTGCAGGTTTCAAAACAATAGAGGATTCTTCTCGTAATAAGATAGTTACAACTAATTATTGGACATTCCAAGGTGCAGGTGGGTATACGCCATATTATGATGATATATTTCATAGATTTACTGAGTCGGATGATGACCAAATAGACATAGGAAATGGCTATAAGATTTGGATATGGAAGGGAGATTATCTTAATTTAGGAGCAGGTGGAGAAATAGGAATATACAATGAATATATTGAAAATGATTATGGTGTAGTAGGTACTACAATGAGTGAGCAATTAGGTATTAGTATGACAATGAAGATTACTGATAAAAAAGGAAAAACTATTGTTAATATGAATCATAAAAAGTCGTGGTTAGATAATTTGACAGGATACGACCCTAACGAAAATTGGTGGCTTACAGGATGGAATCCAAGTGTGCAAGGGTTGACGGATAAAGACTTAAAATTAACTGGAACGATAGATTTTAGTAAAAATGATAAAACTAGAGAAATGTATAATAATATTTTAAGCATAAGTGATGAAGACAGAAAAAAGCAAGGTGTAAAGAGTAAAGTTAAAGATTTAGGCGATTACAAAATTAGTATAACATGGTAGGTAATTAGAATGTTTAAAGTTTTATTTAAAGTACTTTTGTACAAAAAAATATTTTTAATATTATTGTTTATTGTTTTTTATGTCGTTATTAGTGGTTGTTCAATAAATAATGTTGAAAAATTGAAAAACAATCCAATAGTGGTATACAAAAATGAGGTCACCGCTGAAATAATAAGATGCATAAAAGAAAAAGATAAAGTGTGTTTAAATGATTTGTTTTGTGAAAGAGTTAAAGATACACAATATTTGAATAGACAAATTGATGCTTTTTTCAATTATATTGATAAACAGGGAGATATGATTATTGATGATAATGGAAAATGGAAAGATTATGGGCATCATAGTAGAAGACGCAGTGGGAAGAGAGTTATAGATTTTTATAGTTGGAAATATAATAAAAAAATTTCAATTGGAAATAAAAAGTACATTTTATATTGTGGGGTATATGCAACTTTCCTTAATCATAACGAATATGAGGGTATAAATGAAATTAGCCTAATAGAACAAATTAGTGATAAATTCAAAAATAATGAAAATAAAGATGATATTATTTTTTCTGGAGGTGAACAAGAAAGGAGTTTAGGAATAGAATTATTAAATTATAATTATAATATTAGTAATCACGAAAATATAATTAGTAAAAGTGTTCCTATTGAGAAAATGTATAGTTATACTTTTGGGGAACTTGAAGATAGTTATGCTGATTAATATGTTCTATATGGATTTGGAAAGGAGATTATCTAAATCTTGGAGCAGATGCAAAGATTGGAATTTACAACGGAGTAGATGATATAGTTGGAACTACGATGAGTGACAAATTGGGTGTTAATATATCAATGCAGATAACTACTAATGATGGTAAAACAATAGTTGATTTGAATAATAGTGAAAAATACATAAGTACAAGAAACTGGAATCAAACTCCAATGCCATCTGAAATAACAAAGAAAGAGTATCACTGGTGGCTTGCAGGTTGGAACCCAAGTGAGCAGGGTTATACTGATGAAGACTTAACATTAACGGGAATATTGGATTTTAGTAATAACGAAAAGACAAAAAAAATGTATAAAACATTAAAGCAATCATTCGGAATTCAAAAGCAGGAAGAAGGTATTAAAAGTAATATAGAATTTTTAGATGATTATAGAATTACTATTATGTGGTAAAGATAGATATGATAAAAAATAGAATAAAAAATAAAATAATAATATCAGTATTAGTTGTACTATTAAGTTTATCATCATGTTTGCCATTTGTTAAAACACCTAAAGTAGTAAATAAGATTGATGAAAAATTTAAATCTACAGCTGGTATAGATATAATAGAAGCTTTAAAAAATAAGGATGTTGAAAGATTAAGTAGTGTTTTTTGTGAAAAAGTTGCAAATTCTGAGTATTTAAATACTAATATTAATTATATGTTTAAATATATTGATAGGAATGGGGGATTAATAATTCCTGATGGCGAGTGGAAATTTAGAGGATCTGGGCATGGAGCTCAAAGTGGTGGGCGAAAAGTGGTTGATTATGGTGGTTGGACCTATAATAAAGATGTTTTTATTGGAAATAAAAAATATCATTTGGTTTGCAATTCATATTTTACTTTAATAGGACACAAAGATTATGAAGGAATAACACATATAAATTTTGTGGAAATTATTGATAATTCTATTAAGAATGATGATTTTTTGGATAAATTAAATAATGCCCTAAATATATATGGAAGTCAACCTATAAAATATTTAGGGATGGGGATATTTAATTTTAATAATGAAACATATTTAGACGAAAATGTAGCACCAAAAGAAATCTATGAGAATGAAGAATATCGATTTTCATTTGATGAACTTGAAAAAGGTCATTCTAAATGGTAGGCATTGGCTATGGTTTAGAAAATGGACAGTTTGATAATTTTAGGCAGATTTATTTTTTAAAAAAAATAATAAGCTAAGTGTTATGACATACCATTATGAGTATGATGCCAATGGTAATAGAACTATAGTTGAGATTAAGGATGATGGATTGACACTTGAGTCTACGGTGTATACTTACGATAGGTTGAACCAACTTGTAAGTAGCAGAGAAGTAACTCGAAGCGGACAGTATTTTTATAATTATTGGTATGACGACAATGGAAACTTAATCAACGAAGAAAGAAAAAGATATAACGAAACAAGCTATACCAATGTTCGTAGATATGAATATACTAAAGATAACAAACTTGAAGCAGTTTATAGTGGTAGCATCTTGCTTGCAGCATACACATATGATGGTGATGGTACTATCACATCGACACTTGATAGAGACCTTGACTTAAATCAAAATTTAAATATTAACGACCACGAGTACTTAAATAGATTAACTAATAATCAGAGACAACTTATAAATAAGGTTCCAACTAATGATAGTTTCCTTTATGAACTTACTGAATATGTCACTGATAAAAACCGCCCATACTCAGAGACTCTCATGGAGCGAGATGGCACAGGGCAATTATCTTTAGTTTATACATATGGTAACCAAAGACTAAATGCTGAGAATTATAATAACTTAACTGGAATTTACACATAGGTATATAGTCAGGTATATAGTCAATATTTCATAGAACTATTTAAGGGGGTGTTTACCCTCTATCATTTTTAATATGCCTATTTTTATACTGGGGATACCCCCTAACCGATAGAGGGTCGTGAGTTACTTAAATGACAAGGAGCAGATTAAAAATGTGTAGGAAGGCACTCTGCCTTATTTTTGCATTTTTATTTAGCATAGAGAGTATGGCGGCGGTGGTTTCTGATAATGATGGTTCGGCTTTTGTTACAAAGGCAGAATTTGAAGCATTAAAAAATAACTTTTCAAGTCAAATTGATAATTATAATACAAGTATAGATAGTAAAATAGATGGTGCGATAGCAGCATATCTTGCTGGTACAGAATTAAGTAGAGAACCTGATAATTTATGGGTTAAAATAATGAATTCATCGGCAAGTAATTTTAAATGGTGTAGTGGTCCATTACCTACAAGTACTAACAGAGGGTCAGGAACTAATGATTTAAAAGATAATATAACTGTGACAAGTTTGAGATATCATAATCATCCTGAATGGAAAGTTTTTGGAACTGTAAGATCACACGGAGACAAGGGAACACATGATAATCCAGGTGTAATATATGCTGTTTCATGGCGGTCGGCTTCTGAAAGTAGCTATCATGTTGATGACCCTGCGAATATTGAAAGAGCATATACTGGTGGTGCAGGTACTAATTTAAAAGACTTAACTTCTTGGACAAATCAGTATGATTTTACAACTCGTAAAAACAGTTATGCTAGAAATAATGATTTAAATGATTCGTGGGTGACTGTTAAAAGTTTATCAGAGGGAAATGGAAAATTATTTGAATTAAATAGATTACCAAATGATAATTTTGAATTAAAAAGTTATAATTCAACTGCATATGTTGATGATAGAATAAATTTAATAAGATACTCTTATAAAAATTTTCGTAGCCCTACAAATATAAGTGGTTTTAATTCATATTATACAGTAGCCCATGGTATGTATGACTGGGTGCCTGGGGGTTGGACTAGTATTCAAACACATAATGTGACATTTGAAAAAGGAACTGGTTGGACAGGTGCTAAGATAGGTGATACAACTACCATAGACTATACTTCAAGTTCAAATTGGACTTATGGAACTCAAACACTTTCTTGGGTTACTGAATCAGATGGAAAAGATTATTCATATATGTATTGGGGGACAAATGTAAACCAATCATTATATGCTATAAATGACCAAGTAGTGCCAGATTGGAATACTGCATCAGAGAAGACTGGCTATGCAAATGGAACGGCCGCATCAAATTATTATACATATCAAAGAGATTTTTATGAATACACTGGTCCAAATAATGAAGATGTGAGAATAGGAAATATTCAATTTAAGTTTTATCATCCTACAGTTAATCCTAAAAATTTCACACTAAAACAATTGCAAAACTCTTATGCATCTAAGATAGCGAGTGATACATTATTTCATGGTAATGGTGCGCCACTTATGCGTATATATGATAAAGATGCAACATATAAACTTAAAGACATAAAATTGGAATTATATGATGCTAATAATAATTTAACAAGTGGCAGTGTTAAACTTATGATTAGTAATAATAAGTTTACAGATGGCAATTATACAAATGAATCAAATGATAAATGCTTTGAGACAACAGTTTCAATAGGAAGTACAGGAAAACTTACATTTGACAGTGGTAATTTTTTAGTTGGAAATGTCGATACTATATGGATAAATATTTATCCTACAGATACAACAAATTTTAAAACGGTTAAACTTGTAAGTGTAAATCCTGTAATTGCTTAATAAAAATGTTGTGGAGAAAAATGATGAAAAATAAACTAATAAAAAAATTATTATCTTTATTTGTAGTAATTATTATGACTATCAATGCTAATGCTGCTGTAGTATCTGATAATGATGGTTCAGCATTTATAACAAAAGCAGAGTTTGATAGTTTAAAAAACACTTTTCAATCTCAAATTGATTATTATAATGTATCTATTGACAATAAAATTGATAATGCTATATCAAGTTACCTAGCAGGAATATCAATAAATCTTGAACCATCAGAACTTTGGAGTCCTCTTATGTATGCTACAAATAATAAATTTAGATGGGCAAGTTTTAATTTACCTACAAGTACAGCAAAAACAAGTATAGTAAATAATACAGTAGTAAATACTACAAGATATCATAACCACCCTGAATGTATTGCATATACTGGTTATAGAGCACATGGAAATCTTGGTGATACTCCAGAAGGAAAAAGTGGTGTTATCTACCAAGTTGGTCCTACAAGAGCATTTGCTCAAGGAGTTACTGGTGAAGCCGATTTATGTGCAAGGTCTTATGCTGCAAATGGTGGAACATTTGTTCAAGAATATACTTCATGGGATACAACTGGTCATGGTTTTCATGGTGGTATAGCCCAATGCTCAACAACTGATAGATCAAATTCTTTTTATGATTCAAAAACAGTATCTACTGGATCAGGTAAATTATGGGATTTTAATATATTACCTAATGGAAATTTAGAATTAAAAAAATATAATTCATCTGCTTATATTGATAATACAATTGAAGTTATAGGATATTCTTATAAAAATAATACAATAGGAAAGAATTCCTGGGATAATTTTAGAAATATTTATTGCACTGCTGGTGGTGCTGATTATACTTCAGGAATAACTATTAATATACCAAAGGGCACAAAATATACTGGTGGAACTACAGGCTCAATTCCATCTGCACAATATAGTTCTACTTCAAATTGGAATTATGGTAAACAAAATATAGCATGGAGAAAAACTGATGATGGTATAGACTATAGTTTTTATTTCTTTGGCACTAATACAAGTCAAGTTGCATATGGTATTACGAATCAATCTGAACTTGATTGGGCATCTGCTACTCAAAATACTGGATATAGTGTAGGAACAAGTGCTACTTCAAGACATACATATAAAAGGGTATATTGGCCATTTACTGGGGACACTACAGAAGATGTAAAAATATCTAATATAAAATATACTTATTATGAACCAAAAGTTGACCCTGCATACTCATCACTTAATTTAATAGAAAACCAATATGTGTCTGACCAATCAACTGATGTTGTATATCACGGTCAAGGTGCACCTGCTATAAAAGCAGAATCTGATGATTCTAAAATTAAAATTAAAGATATAAAACTTTCATTGTATAGTGTAAGTAGTCCATATACTTTAACTTCTGGAAATGTTCGTATAATGATAAGTAAGAATAAGTTTTCAAATGGTAGTTTTGCAACTACAAGTGATAGATTATTTGATGCAACAGTTACAATACCAAGTAGTGGAGAACTTACAATATCAATGGAAGATTCTGATGCATTTACATTAGATAAAAGAGGAGATATAGCCTGGATAAATATTTATGACACAGCAGGCACAGCCTTAGTAAAACTTGAAAGTATAAACCCTGTGCTGGTTTCAACTTAGTAAATATTTACAATAATAATAAAGATATAAAATACCATATCCCTTGGATGTGGTATTTTATTGTTATATAATAGATTATAGACATTATCTTGATTTTTTTACAATTAATATATATAATTGTATTTATGAAAAATACATACGACTTAAATAAAGAGCGACTTAAACTTGCTTTTATTTCCGCAACATTTGGGACCATAGGAATTGTTACTCATTTTATACCACTTTCTTCTGCTGCTATTGTATTCTATAGAGCATTACTTGGTGGAATATTTATTGCTTTTATGACTTACTTGTCAGGAAAAACAGTAAATATAAAAGCAATGGGTGATAATTTTTTTGTTTTGATATTTACAGGTTTCTTTATGGGACTTAATTGGGTATTCCAATTTGAAGCATTTAGAGTATCGACTGTTGCTATTGGAACTGTTTGCTACAATACTATGCCTATATTTCTACTAATAATTGCTTCATTTATGTTTAAAGAAAAAATTACACTTAAAAGTGTTATTTGTATAATTATAGCAACCATAGGAGTAATATTAGTTTCTAATGTTATATTTACTGGCATCAGGTCAAATGAAGTATTGGGTTGCTTTTATGGAATTCTCGGTGCAATCTTTTATGCTTTGATAGTTATTTATAATAGAAAACTTAGTCATATAGAGACACACGATAAAGTAATATTTCAGTTTATCTTTTCTGCCATCATAATGTATATATACATTATATTTATTCAAGATAAAAGTTTATTTTTTGAAGAAAACATTTCCAACAAAGAATTATTAATAGGTATTTTCTGTATTTTATTATTAAGTTTTTTCCATACGGGGTTTTGTTATGTGCATTATTTTAATGCTGTATCAAGACTAAAAGCAGAGACCGTTGCAATATTAACATATATAGACCCAGTTGTTGCATTATTTTTATCGTATTTTGTGCTAAAAGAAAAGGCTACAGGCTTGCAAATGATAGGAGCCGCACTTATATTATTTTCAATGTTTGCAAATGAAATTATAAAGAATAAAAAAATGTTGTTTAAAGATAGAATACTGCATTTAGTTGGTAAATAAATTGAGTACACAGAGAAAAAAAGTGGCTATAATTACTGGAGTAACTTCATTTCTTGGGAGGAGTGTGGCTACTTTTTTATTGGAGAAAGGTTTTATTGTATTTGGAATAGTTAGAACTAAATCAAGTAACATTAAGAATATTGAAAATATAAAAAACTTAATTACAATAGAACTTGATTTTAATAATTTATCTTCAAATGATTTTATAAACATTTTAGATGAGAATAATAAAAAATACATTGATGTTATAGAAAATATAAAAAAATTAAATGCTGACATATCACTTATTCATTTTGCTTGGGGAGCAACACTTGATAGAAATAATTTTGCAGAGCAGATGATGAATATAGATATGAGTTCTAAAGTATTAGAATTTGCAAAAATTATAGGTGCCAAAAGATTTATATTCGCTGGTTCGCAAGCAGAATTATCTGATACGGCATATGGCATGGCGAAAAAACAATTTGCCAGTGTTGCAAGTACAGAATTAAAAAATAGCAAAATGAAATTTATACATTTTAGAATATTTTCAATATATGGGAAAGAAGATAGAAGCACATCTATGATTAAGCAATTAGTTGAGTCATTTAAAGAAAACAAAGATATAGAATTTAGTTCTTGCGAATACAAATGGAATTATTTATATATAGATGATTTTACTAACATAGTTTATAAATTTATTACTAAAAATGTAGATTCTGGAACCTATGATATAGCAAGTGATGATACAAGGACATTAAAAGATTATATTTTAGAAGCACATAGTATATATAATGCGAAGAATAATTTGTTATTTGGTAAAAGACCTGATAGTTTAGAAAAGTTTTCGCTGCCTAATATAAAAGATACAATGAATGCTATCAGTGATATAAAATTCACAAAGTTTTCTGATGGAATCATAAAATGTTAGTTTTATTGTTATATTTCTTATTATGTGATATAATGAAAAGTTAGGGCGGATAGTATCCGCTCTTAAAATGGTAATTTAGTAGGAGTTATTTTGGAAAAAGAATGGATAAAAATTAGAGGTGCAAGTGAGCATAATTTAAAGAATATTGATGTTGACATACCAAGAAATGAACTTGTGGTTATAACTGGTGTATCTGGAAGTGGGAAGTCAAGTCTTGCTTTTGATACTATATTTGCAGAAGGGCAAAGGCGATATATGGAGTCATTATCATCTTATGCAAGACAATTTTTAGGTCAAATGGAAAAACCTAAAGTTACATCCATTGAAGGTCTCTCTCCAGCGATATCTATTGACCAAAAATCTACAAATCGAAATCCTCGTTCAACAGTTGGAACTGTAACGGAGATTTATGACTATTTAAGACTTTTATATGCTCGTATTGGTATACCACACTGTCCAAATTGTGGAAAAGAAATTAAAAAACAATCCATTGATGAAATTGTTGATAACATAATGAAACTTAATGAAGGGACTAAAGTTCAACTTTTGGCGTATGTTGTAAGAGGTAAAAAGGGTCGCCACGAAAAGGTATTTGAGTCTGCAAAAAAATCTGGATATTCAAGAGTTCGTGTTGATGGAAATGAATATTCACTTGATGAAGAAATAAAACTTGATAAAAATATAAAACATAATATTGAAATTATAGTAGATAGGTTAGTAATAAAAAAAGGTGTTGAAAGAAGACTGACAGATAGTATTGAAACAGTGTTTAAGTTGTCTGATGGACTTCTTCAAGTTGATGTAATAGGTGGTAAACCACAGAATTATAGTCAAAACTTTTCTTGCAGTGACTGTGATATAAGTATGCAAGAAATTGAACCAAGGTCTTTTTCATTTAATAATCCTTTTGGTGCTTGTGAAAAATGTAGTGGGCTTGGGTATGAACAAGAATTTGATGTAAATCTTATGATACAAGATAAAGAATTATCACTTGCTGAAGGTTGCCTTGTAGCACCAGGTTTTGCATCTTCTCATAAAGATGGCTCATGGGCTGGTGCCATTATAAAAGCCGTTGCAAAAAAATATAAGATATCTATGACAAAGCCATGGAAAGATTTGTCAAAGAAAGAAAAAGATATAATTCTTTATGGCATAGGTGATGATGAAGTTAAAGTGACTTATACATCTGCGATTGGAAACACTAATACTTGGTCAGTTAACTGGGAAGGTGTAGTAGAATCTTGTAGAAGAAGATATAATGAAGGAATGCTTACAGAGGCACAGAAGGCAAATTATGAAGAGTTTATAACGCTTCTTCCTTGTGAAGAGTGTCATGGCCAGAGACTTAAAAAAACTTCTCTTGCAGTTACCATTGGAAACAAAAATATTGCTGAAGTATGTGAAATGCCATTAAATGATTTTAGAGATTTTATAAATAATTTAAAATTAACTGATATGCAGGAAAAGATTGGTTCAGTTATTTTAAAAGAAATAAAAACAAGAGTTAATTTTTTAATAGATGTAGGGCTTGATTATTTGTCACTTTCAAGAATGACAGGAACTCTTTCTGGTGGTGAGGCACAGAGAATTAGGCTTGCCACACAGATAGGAACTGGACTTGTGGGTGTGTGCTATATTCTTGATGAACCATCTATAGGTCTTCACCAAAGAGATAATTCAAAACTTATATCTACATTAAAACATTTAAGAGATTTAGGCAACACAGTACTTGTAGTAGAACATGATGAAGAAACTATGAGAGAGGCAGATTATCTTGTAGATATTGGACCATATGCAGGAGTAAATGGCGGAGAATTAGTTGTTAGCGGCGACATAAGTAAAGTTGAAAAATGTAAGAATAGTGTAACTGGGAAGTACCTTTCTAAAAAACTTGAGATAAAGGCAACTGAAAAATATCGTAAGCCAACTGGGTTCATAACAATTAAGGGTGCAAAAGAGAATAATTTAAAGAATATTGATGTAGATATACCACTATCAGTATTTACTTGTATAACTGGAGTATCGGGAAGTGGAAAATCAAGTCTTATAAATGAGGTGTTATATAAGAGTCTTGCTAAAACTTTAAATCGTGCAAATACAAGAGCAGGTAAGCACGATAAAATAGTTGGTGTTGAGAATCTTGATAAAATTATAATGATAGACCAAAGTCCTATAGGAAAGACTCCAAGGTCAAATCCTGCGACATATACAGGAGTTTATGATTTAATCAGAGACTTATATGCATCTACACCTGATGCAAAAGAAAGAGGATATAGCAAGGGAAGATTTTCATTTAATGTAAAGGGTGGAAGATGTGAAGCATGTGAAGGTGATGGCATAAAAAAAATAGAAATGCACTTCTTGCCTGATGTGTATGTTCCTTGTGAAGTTTGTGGAGGAAAGAGATACAATAGGGAAACTCTTGAAGTTAAGTATAAAGATAAAAATATTTATGATGTATTAGAAATGACTATTGATGATGCAAATGAGTTTTTTAAAAACCAACCACGTATAATGAAAATTATGGAGGTTCTTAAAGCAGTTGGACTTGGCTATATGAAACTCGGTCAACCTGCTACTGAACTTTCTGGTGGTGAGGCTCAAAGAATAAAATTAGCATATGAACTTGCAAAGCGTTCAACAGGAAAGACAATTTATGTTTTAGATGAACCTACTACAGGATTACATTTTTATGATGTACACAAACTTATTGATATATTACAAAAACTTACAGACCAAGGTAATACAGTTGTAGTCATAGAACATAATTTAGATGTTATAAAATCTGCTGATTATATAATTGACCTTGGACCAGAGTCAGGTGATAGAGGCGGTACAGTTGTTGCTACTGGCACACCAAAAGAAGTATCAAAAATAAAAAAATCGTGGACAGGACAATACTTGGCAAAGATATTATAATGAATAAAGCATTATATTTTATAAAAAGAATATTTATATGGTTATTAATAGTATTTATGTCTTTAAATACTGTTTTAGCATCTAACAAATATGGTAAGAGTTTAGATAAATATAACATTTCTTCTGATTTAGTGAAATCCAATCTTTATTTATTAAATGGTGATTTTGTTGTAGTTGGAGATAGTTATGCTTACTTATTGGTAGAAAACACAAAAGATTTATACCATTATGTTGTTAGACCTGGGTACAATATAACAAGATTATATTTTGAATTATTGCCAAAAATTAAACCAGATACATTTAAATATGCATTTTTGTTTATTGGACCAAATGATTATATGGAACAACTTGAACCTGACAAGTTCAAATTTGTTCTTGGGCTATTTGTTGATGAACTAATAAAAAGAGGGATAAAAGTAGTGATGACAGATTATATAAAACCTCACACTGATTTTGTTATAAAATCTAATCTTATAAATGCAAAGTATTCTATTGATGATTATAATATGGGTGTTAGAGAAATAATAATTGGAAGAAATCTTTTATATGTTCCTATGGAACATTTGATAGAACAATTTGGGTATGGTAGTGAATATGATTTAGTGCATCCAAATGAGTTATTGTATGAACCATTATTAGCAGAAGTAATTGATTGCATAAATAAAGATAAAATACTGCAAAGTGAAATTAACAGTAAATAATTTCTTGACATAATGTAATATTTTGATATAATTATTGTATGAACGTGTAGCTCAGCTGGATAGAGCACTTGGCTACGGACCAAGGTGTCGAGGGTTCGAATCCTTTCACGTTCGTTTTCGCCCTTTCAAGGGCTTTTTTGTGTAAGTGCATTTTTTTAAGATGCATTACATATTGTATTTTATTGAGAGGAAAATATGTCAATAAGGAATATTAGACAAACTGGTGATGAAATATTAAGAAAGAAGTCTAAAGAAGTAACAGTTCTTAATGATAGGCTTAAAGAACTTATAGTTGATATGAAAGAAACTATGAATAAAATGGAAGGTGTGGGTATAGCGGCTGTTCAAGTTGGAATATTAAAAAGAATAATTATTTGTAAACCAAATGAAGAAGAAAAAGAAGTCGTGCTTATAAATCCAGTTATAGTAAGTAAGTCTGATGAGACAGAAGAAGATTCTGAAGGTTGCCTTTCTGTTGAAGGATATAAGGGTGATGTAATCAGACCTAAAAGTATTGTGGTTAAAGCAAAAGATGAGAATATGAATGATATAGAATTTGATGCAGAGGGATTTTTTGCAAGAATTATTTGTCATGAAGTAGACCATCTTGATGGTATATTATACACAGATAAGGTAGTCCCAGGAACTTTAAAAGATTTATCAAGTGAAGAGGAAAATTAATGAAAATAATTTTTATGGGAACTCCTGATTTTGCAGTTCCTACATTACTTGAATTATATAATGATAAAGATATAGAGATTTCTTATGTTGTAACCAAAGCAGACTCTAAATCAAATAGAGGACAAAAAATAAATTATTCAGATGTAAAAAAGAAAGCACTTGAACTTGGGCTTAATCTTTTACAACCTGAAAAAATAAAAAGTGATATAGATGCTATTGATAAAATAAAAAAAGCAAATCCAGATTTTATAGTTGTAGTTGCATATGGGCAGATTTTATCAAAAGAAATATTAGATATTCCAAAATATGCTTGTATAAATGGACATGCATCACTATTGCCAAAATATCGTGGGGCTTCACCTATACAAAGTGCAATACTCAATGGTGATGAAATTACTGGTACAACTTCTATGCTCATGGATGTGGGACTTGATACTGGAGATATTTTAGAACAAAATAGTATTGAGATTGACAAAAAAGATACATCTGATAAATTATTTGAAAAACTATCTATATTAACTGCAAAAACAATTCACCACACTATAAAGAACTTTGCAGATTTGAAAAGAGTTAAGCAAGATGATAATAAGGCAACAAAAGCAATTATTATAAAAAAAGAATATGGGAAAATTGACTTTAAAAATGAAAATAAAATTGATATAGATAGAAAAATTAGAGCATATACATCTTGGCCATCAGCGTACATAGATTTAAATGAGAAAGAAAAACTTAAGATATGGGATGTGGATATAATAGAAGGAGATATAGATTTGTCACAATCAAAAATGCTTATAGATAATATATATATTGATGGTGATGCTTTATATGCAAAGTGCAAAGATGGATATCTAAAGATTAATCAAGTGCAAAAAAGTGGAAAGAATAAAATGTCATCTAAAGACTTTATCAATGGACTTAAAATCTAATTAAAGAAAGGAGATTATTTATGTTTTATGACCCAACCTATTTTTTAGTTATAATAGCAATAGTATTAACTTCTGCAGTACAGATGTATATGACTTCAACATTTTCTAAATATGAAAATGTGATGTCAAAATCTGGTTTAACTGCAAGTAAGGCAGCATCTATGATTTTATCTTCAAGTGGTATTGATAATGTCAGAATTGGTAGAGTTGCTGGAAATCTTACTGACCACTATGCTCCATTAAAAAAAGAACTGAATTTATCTGATACTACTTATGATAGTAGGAGTATAGCCTCAATAGGTGTTGCGGCTCATGAATGTGGACATGCATTACAAGATAATAGAAAAATGTTTTTACTTAATCTACAAATGTCTATAGTTCCAGTGGTCAATTTTGCATCTAAACTATCTATACCAATGATATTTATTGGCATAATACTTGGTATGCTTAATCTTGCTAATATAGGTATATATTTATTTGGAGCGACTCTTGTATATCAGTTACTTACTTTACCAATAGAATTTGATGCATCAAATAGTGCCATAAAAGTTTTAAGGTCATATAATATGATGGATGAATCTGAACTTTATGGTGTAAAAAAAGTTTTAACTGCTGCGGCTCTAACTTATGTAGCAGCGGCTGCAAGTACTATATTACAACTTTTGAGATTTGTAATTTTAGTTAATGGCAGCAGAAGAAATGACTAATAGTGACAATTCTAAAAATGTAAGAGAGTATTCATTTGAAATATTATACAATGTTATTTTTAATGATAAATTATTAAACAATGAAATTGAACGAGTTTATCAAACATATGATATAAGTGATAACGATAAGTCGTATATAAAAAAAGAATGTACAGGTGTGATAGAAAACATTGAAAGTATTGATACAATAATTAATGAGTATTCAAAAGTTAAAACAAACAAATTGAAACACGAGATTTTAATAGTTTTTAGAATATCAGTTTACGAAATATTATATTTGGATAAAGTGCCAGAATATGCCACTATTAATGAAGCGGTAAACATAATTAAAACTAAAAAATGTAGAAACTTATCAGGATATGTCAATGCTACTTTAAAAAATATTGCAAAAAATAAAACTAAAAATAAAGAAAATAATAATAATTTAAATAAATACTGTTATTTCAAAATAGTTAATAATGATGACGCATTAACTTTAAATGAATTAAATAACTTACACATAAATTATTATCCATATGATGGAAAACTTTTATTTAAACATACTAATATATATTATACAGATTCTTACAAAAATATTATCAATACTAATTCATTTAAAAATGGGAATATTATTATTCAAGATGCAAGTTCAGCATATTTAGTTGATAAGTTGTATGATTTAATTTCTGAAGAATATGATAGCTGTCAGGATGAAATTAAGATTCTTGATACTTGTTCGTCACCTGGTGGGAAAATAATATCTTTATATTTTTTGTTTAATAATGATAACCGAGATGGTTATTTTGAAGCAAGAGATATAAGTGAGTATAAAACTAATATAATTAGTGAAAACATTAAGCGACTAAAAATAAAAAATATGCAGGTGAAAGCATATGATGCAACAAATTATATAAAAGATGATTTTGAAAAATATGACATTGTATTATGTGATGTTCCTTGCTCTGGAACTGGAGTTATAAATAAAAAACCAGATATAAAATTAAGAATTAATGATAGTAAAACAAAATCGCTTAAAACAATTCAGCAAAATATCTTAAATGTATCAAAAAACTATGTTAAGTTAGGCGGTATTATCTCATATTCAACTTGTACCGAGACAAAAGAAGAAAATGAAGATAATATTAATGAGTTTATGGATAAAAACCCATCTTTTGAAAAAATATATGAGAAGAAGATTTTATCAAATGATGATAATAAAGCAGATGGGTTTTATATGTGTTTTTTAAAAAAGATTAATGAACATAAGAAATTATACAATTAAAGAATTAGAAACAATATTATCAGATTTTGAGTTAGAAAAATATAGAACTAAACAGTTATTTATATGGCTGCATAAAAATGTTATTGGAGATATTGATAAAGCAACAAATTTAAGTAAAAGATTAAGAAATACATTAAAAGAAAAATATGATTTTTCACTACCAAAAATATATAAAGAGTATAAATCAAAAATCGATGATACAAAAAAATACCTAATTTTATTAAATGATGGGAATATTATAGAATCTGTACTTATGAAATATAGTTTTGGGTATAGTATTTGTATAAGTTCACAAGTTGGCTGTAATATGGGATGCTCATTTTGTGCATCAACTATTGGAGGGATGAAGAGAAATCTTGAAACCTATGAACTTTTAGCCCAAATATATTTAATACAGCAAATTAATAATGTTAAAGTATCTAATATTGTGATAATGGGTTCTGGAGAGCCGCTATTAAATTTTGACAATATAGTTAAGTTTTTAAATATTATTAATGACGAAAATGGACAAAACATTGGCATGAGAAATATTACTCTATCAACTTGTGGAATTGTGCCTAAAATTGAAGAATTAAAAAAATTAGAATTGCCAATAAATCTTGCGTTAAGTTTACATGCGCCAAATGATGATATAAGAAAAAAAATAATGCCTATTGCAAATAAATATAAACTTAAAGACATTTTTTATGCTATAGAAAAATATTTTGAATGTACAAATAGAAGAGTGACATTTGAATACTGTTTGATTAAAGATATAAACGATGGAAAGAATAATGCACTTGAATTAGTTAAATTATTAAAAAATAGTTTTGATAGCCATGTTGATTATAATGTTAATTTAATACCTGTCAATGTGGTAAAAGAAAATAATTATAAAAGACCAAGTAATGATGATATTATGGAATTTAAAAATGTTTTGGATGCCCATAATATTATCACAACAATAAGAAGAGAATTAGGAAAGGACATAAGTGGCTCTTGTGGTCAACTTAGAGCAAGTGAGTTAATTTGAAATTTTTTGCAAAAACAGACCTTGGGAAAGTTAGACATATTAACCAAGATTATTATATAGCAGAAAATCGAAAAGTTGGAATCTTTCCAAATATCTTTTTAGTTGCAGATGGAGTTGGGAGTAATCAGGATAGTGGGTTTGCATCAAAACACTGTGCTGACTTTGTCATAGACCAATTAACATTATCAAAAAATGGTTCAGATTATAAAGATGAATTATTTAAAGCGTATAGATTAGCAAATACTGACCTTGTATATAGAATATTTGCAAATCCTGAATATAGAGGCATGGGGACAACTATGGTTCTCTGTACTATCTTAAATGATAGGGCAATAGTTATTAATGTAGGTGATTCAAGATGTTACCATATTAGTAATTACAATATTAAACAAATAACAAAAGACCATAGTATAGCAGAAGAACTGGTTAGTGAAAATGCTATATCAAGGGATTCCGAAAAATATAAAGAATATAAAAGTCAATTAAGCAGGGCTTTTGGTGCCGGAAAAAAGATTGAGCCAGATTTATTTGAAATTGATTTAACGTATGGTGATTACATTTTGTTATGTACTGATGGACTTAGCAATATGGTTGACAATGAGAAAATATTAGAAATAGTAAATAGCGATAGTACTATAGAAACTAAAGTTGATGATTTAATTGAAGCAGCAAACTTAAATGGCGGTAGAGATAATATAGCAATAATACTTATATATATTGATAACATAAATAAAGAAAATAGTGTATTTGATAGAGAAAAGCGTGCTTTAGATGAGGAAGCAAAAATACAATTACATCTTCAGAATAGTGAAAAGAGAGATATAAAAGAAATATTAAAGAATAGAAAATCAATTATTGAACAGGGATTTAAAAGTAGAAGTAGAAAGAAAAAAGAAGGTGACATAAATGAGTAATAATGATAATATACAACTTAATAGATTATCTGGTAGGTATGAGATAATTGAACAAGTTGGTGTAGGTGGCATGAGTTATGTCTACAAGGCTTATGATTCAAAGAAGAAAAAAATAGTTGCTATTAAGATGCTTAGGGATGAACTTGCTATTGATGAAGAGTTTGTTGCGAAGTTTAAAAGCGAAGCACTCGCATGTAAAGAAATCAAACATAAAAATGTTATAGGTGCATATGATGTTGTAGATGAAGGCAATATGCATTATATAGTTATGGAGTTTGTGGAAGGAACCACACTTAATAAATACATTAAAAATAAAGGCAAACTAACCAATGAAGAGACCATTGCTATTTCTTTGCAAGTTGCTAAAGGAATAAGTGCTGCTCATAAAAAAGGTATTATTCATAGAGACATTAAACCTCAAAATATAGTTATTAATGACAAAGGGATAGTAAAAATTACTGATTTTGGTATAGCAAGGGCTATAACAAGTACTACAAAGAATATTTCTGTCATTGGAACAGTTCATTATATAAGTCCAGAACAAGTTAGAAATACTAAAGTAGATTATAGGTCAGATATATATTCATTTGGCTGTACTATGTATGAAATGATTACAGGAGTTGTGCCTTTTGAGGGTGATACTCCACTTGATATTATTGTGTCTCACTTAAGAAATAATTTACCCGCTCCAAGCATTAAAAATGATAAAATATATAAGAGCCTTGAAAAAATAATTTTAAAAGCTGCAAGAATGCTTCAAAGTGAAAGATATCAAAATATTGAATCTATGATTAGTGATCTTGAGTATGCACTTAAAGATAAAGAAGGGACATACATTAAAGATACAAATTACGATGATGATGATGAAGGTAAAACTGTTATAATTACTGATGAAGATATGAAAGTAATTAAAGCAGTTTCAGAAAAGTACTCTAATAAACAAAAGTATAATAAAACAAATGAAAGTTTAACTCCAGAACAACAAGCATTTTATGATAAGTATATAAGAGATGGTGCTTATAAACATCATCTATTGATGAGAAGATTAATCTTTGGAGCAATTATTGCTATTATGTTATTAGTTACTCTTATGTTATTTATTGCTTTAGATACAAGAAAGATGGAAAATATTTCACTTGAAGATATAGCGACAGATAGTATAATTAGAGAGAATATCGCTAAATCAATTAATGGGTTGTATTATGATTTCGCAAATAATTTAGTTGAAGGGTATGGAATTACTTTAAATATTGCAGGTGAAGAGTTTAATAATCAAATTGAAAGTGGTAAAATAATTAAAGTAGTTAAAGACAATA
The DNA here is from genome assembly GCA_017934175.1 of Lachnospiraceae bacterium. GTDB lineage: Bacteria > Bacillota > Clostridia > Lachnospirales > Lachnospiraceae > UBA3633. Next base: position 22,034 of record JAGBKB010000012.1, read on the forward strand.
CTAATTTAAATAAAACCATAGATGTTATTGTATCTATGGGACCAGAAGTTATTGATTTTACTAATAAAGAAGAACTACAAAATACAAAATGGGAAGATATGCTTGAAAAACTTAGGCAGAGAAATTTATTTTATATAACTTCAGAGATTAATGATAATATAGTACCAAAAGGTAATATAATAGGTGTTAATAAGAATAATAGTTCTGAAGAAGGGACATTAGTATTTACTATTAGTAAAGGTTCAAATACTGGCACAAAAACAATGCCAAATCTTGTTGGGAAAACAATTTCAGAAGCAAGAGACTTACTTGAAGTTAATCAATTAAGCATAGGCGAAATTAAGTATGTAAGAAATGGAAGCTATGATGGAAATATAGTTATGAATCAGTCAGTTGATAAAGGAACTGAAGTTGATATTTTAACACCAATAGACCTTGTAATAAGTGCTGGAATGGATGGTTCGGAATTTGTGTCTTCAAATGAAAATGTATGGCATGGTCAATTAAATGCAAAATATATAGTAAGTAAAAGTAATTCTCCTAATTATGAAGGTTCAGGAGTTATTATATTACAAGTACGACTTGCACAATATATAAATGATGGAATAGTATATAAAGAATTGATTGAAGCACAGGAGTATAAAGTAGGAACAATTTTACCTCTTGTATTCCCACAAATAGATGGAGAATATGGAGTGGCAACTGGCAAAGTTGAAGTTGTAGATGTTGAACACGATATAGTAATGAACTCTTATGAAGTTACATTTAAACCATAGTGGAGGTTATATGCGTTATTTAGCACCGTCATTACTTTCTGCAAATTTTTATAATTTAGAAAATGATTTAAATATTTTATCGAAAAAAAATATAAAATATCTTCATTTAGATGTGATGGATGGTATGTTTGTTCCAAATATCAGTATAGGCATACCAGTAATATCATCAATTAAAAAGAATACAAAAGATACTTTTATACTTGATACACATTTAATGATAGAAAAACCAGAAAGATATATTGATAATTTCAAAGATGCAGGCGCTGATATTCTGACAATACATAGAGAAATATCAAGTGACTATTTAAAAGTTATTGATTTGATAAAGGACAGCGGATTAAAAGTTGGTGTTAGTATTAATCCTGAAACTGATGTAAATAAAATCATAGATGCGATAGATAAGGTTGATTTAATACTTGTAATGAGTGTCCACCCTGGGTTTGGAGGACAACAGTTTATAGAATCTTCACTTGAAAAAATTGCATTTTTAAATGATTTAAGAAATAAAAATGGATATAATTATAAAATTGAGGTTGATGGTGGGATATATGTAGAAAATGTAAATAAAGTAATAAATGCTGGTGCTGATATAATAGTGTCAGGGTCAGGTGTGTTTAAAGGTAATATAAGTGAAAATATTGATAGATTTATGGAAACATTTAAGGAATAGTATATGAATAAAAAAATTTTATTGATAAATGAATTAAAGAGAAATAATCGAGATGGATATCTAAACTCTGTGTCTATTGTGTCAGCGTTTGGGGATAGAGCATATACATGCATCGATGAAAATATTAAATATGATGCTGTTATAACAGGATATATTAAAAATAGTGACTATATTTTAAATGTAAGAGAATATATAGCAGACTTAAAACTTGATAATAATAGAGTTTTGACATTAATTGACCCTTGCTTCGCAGATTCTGGAATAAAATATGATGGAATAACTGATAATCACATTTCAAACTTTAAAAAACTGCTTGAGTTATCGGATATTATGACTCCAAACCTTACTGAAGCCTGTATGCTTGTTAATGAACCTTATGAAAAGTATAGAGAAAAATATTGTACAATCGTATATGAAAGTGGAAATAAAGATAAAACCAATGAGTTGTCTAAAAAGATAATAGAAAGTATTTTCCCACTACTTGAAAAATTACGAATTAAGAAGAATCAAATTACCATCATAACTGGAATAGAACTATATAATTCAGTTTTAACTATACTTGATGTCTATGATGGAGACCATGGCAAAAGACAGACAACTTGCAACTACTCCGAAAAAATAGAGGATAGGAGCGGTGCAGGAGAAATATTTAATACTATGTTTTTTGAAACTTCAACTAATGGATTTAATTTAGTAGATTCACTGTCAGCCTCCACATCCTTCGTAAATAATTCACTTCGGTTCTCAAGAGATAATAATTTTGATAAAAAATATGGCATAGTTTTTGAGCCAATATTGTATGACAATGTGACTACTATAAAACAAAGATTAATAGATATTAAAAATAATATAAAAAATAAGGAGTAATATATGTTAGATATTAAGTTTGTTTATGACAATAAAGATTTAGTAAAAGAAAATATTAAGAAAAAATTTCAAGAACAAAAATTGCCACTTGTTGATGAAGTGTGTGATGTCTATGATGAAAAAAGAAAAATCCAAATGGCTGCAGACAATTTAAGACAGAATAGAAATAAATTATCTAAAGAAATTGGTGCTTTGATGGCAAAAGGGCAAAAGGAAGAAGCGGAAAAGTTAAAATTACAAGTTAAAACTGAAGGGGAAGAACTTGATAGTTTAGAAGTTAAAGAAAGTGAAATAGAAAAAAAATTAATTGAAATACTAATGAACATACCTAATATGATAGACCCATCTGTTCCTATAGGTAAAGATGACTCTGAAAATGTTGAAGTTGAAAAGTTTGGTGACCCTGTTGTGCCACCTTATGAGATACCTTATCATACTGACATAATGGAAAGTTTTGATGGAATAGATATGGATGCTGCAGGGAGAGTTGCAGGGAACGGATTTTATTATTTGCTTGGTGATATAGCAAGACTTCATTCTGCCGTATTATCTTATGCTCGTGATTTTATGATAGATAGAGGTTTTACATATGCAATCCCACCTTATATGATACATGCTGATGTAGTTACTGGCGTTATGTCTTTCCCTGAAATGGATGCTATGATGTATAAAATTGAAGGCGAAGATTTGTATTTAATAGGTACAAGTGAACATTCAATGATAGGAAAGTTTAAAGACCAAATCATAACCAAAGATAAATTACCTATAACTATGACATCTTTTTCTCCTTGCTTCAGAAAGGAAAAAGGTGCTCATGGCATAGAGGAAAGAGGCGTATATCGTATACACCAGTTTGAAAAACAGGAGATGATTGTTGTCTGCGAGCCAGAAGAATCTATGAAATGGTACAATATTTTATGGAAAAATACTGTAGATTTCTTTAGAAGTCTTGAAATCCCAGTTAGACAACTTGAGTGCTGTTCTGGAGACCTTGCTGACTTAAAAACTAAATCTTGTGATGTAGAGGCTTGGAGCCCAAGACAAAAAAAATATTTTGAAGTTGGTTCTTGCTCTAATTTAACTGATGCACAGGCAAGAAGATTAAAAATAAGAATTAAAGGTGAGAAAGAAAATTATTATGCTCATACTTTAAATAATACCTGTGTTGCACCCCCAAGAATGTTAATTGCATTTTTGGAGAATCATCTTAAAGTTGATGGTACATTATATATACCAGAGCCATTGAGACCATATATGGGTGGCAAGGATAAACTTATCCCAAAGTATAATTCAATTACTGTAAAAAAGAAATAATTAAAATATTTAACATAGATTTTAGTAAAGGATAAAAAATGAAAATATTAGTTGCCGGTGGAGCAGGATATATAGGAAGTCATACAATAGTAGAATTATTAAATAGTGGTTATGAAGTTGTGTGTGTTGATAACTTATATAATTCAAAATTAAAGACAATTAAAAATATTGTAAAAATTGCTTCTAAAAATATTCCTTTTTATAAGGTTGACTGTACAGACAAAAAGAAACTTGAAAAAGTATTTTTAAAGGAACATTTTGATACAGTTATTATGTTTCAAGGATATAAAGCAGTTGGGGAGTCTGTAAAAGAACCACTTAAATATTATAGAAATAACATAGATTCTGCTCTTACAATTTTAGAATTAATGGATAAATATAGTGTTCACAATGTTATTTTTTCATCATCGGCTACTGTATATGGTAAAAATGCAAAGTCACCGATAAAAGAATCTGATGATGCACTATGTTTAAATGAAATAACTAATCCTTATGGTGAAACTAAAGCAATGATAGAGAAAATACTTATGGATAAGTCAAATGCTGATAAAAACTTTAAGGCTGTTATTTTAAGATATTTTAATCCAGTTGGAGCCCATAGTTCTGGGCTTATTGGAGAAGACCCCAATGGTATACCAAATAATCTTATGCCATATATAGCAAAGGTAGCAACTAATAAATTACCATATTTGAATGTATATGGAAATGATTATAAGACTAAAGATGGGACAGGTGTTAGAGACTATATACATGTTGTTGATTTGGCAAAAGGTCATGTTGCTGCACTTAAATGTTTCAAAGGAAATAAAAATAATTTATTTATTTATAACCTTGGAACGGGAAAAGGTACTTCAGTTCTTGATTTAGTTAATGCTTATAAGAAATCAAATAAATTAAATGTTAAATATAAGATTGTAGGAAGAAGATTAGGAGATATTGATAAACTATATTGTAATCCTAAAAAGGCTAATAATGAACTTAAATGGAGCGCTAAACTAAATATTGAATCAATGTGTGAATCAAGTTATAATTTTGAAAAGAATAATTAGAGTTTGGAGGGTGTTATGTCAAAAGAGTTAAAAGAAGAGTTGAAAGATGATAAAAATGAAAAAATTGCTGTTAAGGATATTAGTGATAAAGCGATTGATGTTGATGCATTAGACCCTGAAACTCTTGAAGTGGAAAAATTAATAGACCCTGAAATAGGTGATAATGAGCCTATGGAAGTGCCAAATTATGAAGAAGAAATAGTAAAAATTATAAGAGGCAATTCATCACCTAAACTTTTAAAAAGTAAATTAGAAGACTACCATGATAATAATATTGCTGATGCACTTCAGCTACTTAAAAAGACAGAACGACAAAAATTATATAGAATATTAGATGCAGAAGCGCTTGGTGCTATTTTTGAATATGTATCAAAAGAAGATGCAAGCGCCTATATAAATGAAATGGATTTAAGAAAAGCATCTACTGTTATTTCTGAACTTGAACCTGATACTGCTGTAGAGATTTTACGTGAACTTGAAAAGAGTAAAAGAACTTTACTTATAGATTCTATGGAATCTGATGTCAGAAAAGACATAAAAGTAGTTGCTTCGTTTGATGAAGATGAAATCGGTAGTAAGATGACTACAAACTGTATCATAATTAATGATGATTTATCTACAAAAGATGCAATGGCTGAACTTGTTGAACAAGCAAAAGAAAATGATAATATTTCTACTATATTTGTCGAAGATAAAGATAATGCATTTGTTGGAGCAATAGATTTAAAAGAATTAATTATAGCAAAAAAAGATTTACCATTAAAAGAGTTAATAATGACCTCTTTCCCATATGTATATGGACATGAAAATATAGATGATTGTATTGAAAGACTTAAAGATTATAGTGAAGGACTTATACCAGTTTTAGATAATAATAATAGAATACTTGGAGTTATCACATCACAAAATCTTATAGAAGTTGTAGATGAGGAAATGGGTGAAGACTATGCCAAGTTTGCAGGTCTTACTGCAGAGGAAGATTTAGCAGAGCCAGTTACTGAAAGTTTGAAGAAGAGACTTCCTTGGCTATTAATTCTTTTATGTCTTGGTTTATTTGTGTCAAGTGTTGTAGGAGTTTTCCAAGGTGTTATAGAAATACTACCTATTGTTATGGCATTCCAGACACTTATACTTGATATGTCAGGTAATGTTGGCACGCAAAGTCTTGCTGTAACTATAAGAGTTCTTATGGATGAGAATCTTACATTTAATCAAAAAGTTCAGTTAGTTTGGAAAGAAGTTAGAGTCGGATTTTGTAATGGAATAATTTTGGCTACTTTAGCATTTGCATTTTTAGGATTGTATATTCATTTTTATAAAGGCGTTACATGGAAAAATTCATATTTAATATCAGGTTGCGTTGGTATTTCGTTAATCATAGCAATGATAATTAGTTCAACACTTGGAACTCTTATACCAATGTTTTTTAAAAAGATAAAAATAGACCCAGCAGTTGCTTCTGGACCACTTATCACAACATTAAATGACTTAATTGCTGTTGTTACTTATTATGGAATGTCTTGGATTTTACTAATAAATATGTTGCATCTTGGCGGTTAATAGTTTGCTTCTGTAGCTCAGTTGGTAGAGCAACGCATTCGTAATGCGTGGGTCGTGGGTTCAAGTCCCATCGGAAGCTTAATAAAGGAGAAAGCTATGGCTGATGAAATTAAATTTAGTTGTAGCGGTGGATGAGCCGCTAAATTGGCTCCAAAGACTTTGGAGGAAGTTTTGAAATCTTTACCTAAGGGGGTTAAAGATGATAATTTGATTGTTGGATATGAATCAAAAGATGATGCTGCTGTGTATAAGATAAATGATGAGGTCTCAATAATTGAAACTTTAGATTTTTTCCCATCAATGGTTGAAGACCCATACCTTTTTGGACAAATCGCAGCAACAAATTCTTTGTCTGATGTGTGGGCTATGGGTGGTAAACCTATCATGGCTCTCAATATAGCAGCATTTCCAGATGGTATGGAACCAGAAACTATAGGTAAAGTATTAAAAGGTGGAGCAGAAAAGGTTATAGAGGCTGGTTGCATACTTTGTGGTGGACACACTATAGTAGATGAAGTTCCAAAATATGGTTTATCAGTTACTGGTATAGTAGATACAAAAAAAGTTCTTACTAACAACGGTGTCAAAGTAGGAGACAAAATAATAATTACAAAACCACTTGGTGTTGGAATACTTTTAACCGCACATCAATGTAATATTGATACAAAAGAAGACTTTAATGATGTTGTGAAAAATATGACAACTCTTAATAAATATGCGGCTGAAATATTATTTAATTATAAAGTGCATGCCTTAACTGATGTTACTGGATTTGGTTTGTTTTCACATTTAAATGAAATGTTAAATGATAATGCATCTGCAAAATTATATATTGATAGCATACCTACGATTAATGATAATGTAAAAAAATATATAGAGGATGATTATTATACTGGCGGAGCAATAAGAAATGAAGATGCCATAAAAGAACAGATTGATTTTGGAAATGCAAAAGAATGGATAAAACAACTTGGGTATGACCCACAAACAAGTGGTGGTTTACTTTGTTCTATTGATAAAAATGATGCAGATGAAGCAATTAAAGAATTGAAAAAACTTAATATGAAATGTGCAATAATTGGAGAAATAGTAGAAAAGAGTGAAAAAGCCATATATTTATTATAAGTTGTATTATAAAATATTAGGTTCATTCTCTTTTAATAATAAGTCACTTAAAATTTTATTAGATACATTTAGCCCATCATAAGTAAAATAATAGTTGTCTTGTGTCTTATTGATTAAACTCATACCTTGATATATCTTTAATGCAGTGCCAAATAATTTTTCAAAATCTAAATTAAATGTGTCATAAAAATCATGTATATTAATGCCAGATGTTTTTCTAAATCCAGTTATAATATAATCATTTATATGTGCTATTTTATCTATTACTATTATTTCATCATAGTATATTGATTTATCATCTATAGTTATGTATTTTGAATAATCAAGATTAAGATAATTGTTAAGTATAGACTTGTTTTTTAACCTTTTGTTTTCAAAATATGATGAAGAGTTTAAACCAAATCCAATATATGGCACATCACTCCAATATCCAAGATTGTGCTTGCATTCAAAACCTGTCTTGGCATAGTTGCTTATTTCGTATCTCATTAGGTGATAGTGTGTAGTTAGTTCCTTCGTAATATCATCAATTTTTAATAAATCAGTTTCAAGAGGTAGTTGCAATTCATTATTATCAAGCATAGTCTTCATAGGGGTGTTATTTTCTACTATTAGGTTATAGATAGATAAATGCTTAATATTTAGCATAAGAATCTGCTTTAAAGTTTTCTTATATGAAGTTGGAGTTTGAGTAGGAATACCGTTAATTAAGTCTATATTAATATTTTTAAATCCAATATGTATAGCATTATTATATGAAACAAGAAAGTCATTATAGTTGTGAATCCTACCAAGTATTTTAAGTTCCATATCGTTAGCAGATTGTAGGCCAATACTTAATCTATTTATTCCTAAATCATAATAATTTTTAAGTTTATTCATACTTGCTGAATTAGGATTTACTTCTATACTAATTTCAGAATCTTTTGCAACATTGTAATTGTTATATATACTTTCCATGATATAAGATATATATTTAGATTCAATAAAACTGGGGGTACCACCACCTATATATATACTTGTAACTTCATAATTAGTTAATAAATATTTTTTATATTCTATTTCAGTAATTAATTTTTTTATATACTTATCTATGACATCATAAGAAGAATGAAAAGAAACAAAATCACAATAATTGCATTTCTTCTCACAAAATGGAATATGAATATATAATTCAACTTTTTTCATATACTTATTATAGCATAAAACATTAAATAATGATATAATGTAATTATGGCGAATGAAAGTTATATAGATAAAATTAAATTAATAAATAATAGTTTTAAAACTCGCAATTTCTTACCATTATATTTTTTATATGGCGAGGAAGATTTTTATCTATATAACATAAAAAAAAGTGCAATATCATATTTTGATGATGAGTCAAAATTGAATATAAGAATATATGATAAAAATAATTTTGAAATAAATGAAGTAATAAGTTATCTTGGTAATTTACCAGTATTTAATGAAAAAAAATTAATAATTTTTGACAATGTTGATTATTTCAAAAATAAATATAGTGCTAAAAACAATATAAATCAAAATGATGATTTCTTAAAAGCCTTAGATTATAATAAAGATATAAATATAGTATTGTTTTTATTTTTTGAAACAGATAATAATTACAATAAGAACTTTACATCTAATTATTTGGCAAACTATATAAGCAAATCTGGGATTACATTAAACTTAACAAAGTTAAATGACAAAGACACATTTAGTATTGTTGAGTCACGATTTAAAAAAAGTAAAGTTAATATTAACAAATTAGATATAGCATATTTAATAAGAGTTTGTGGTTATAGTTTATCTAATTTATATAATGAAATAGATAAATTGATAGCATATGTAGGTGAAAGAAAATCTATTAGTAAAGATGATATAGAGAGCATAGTTACTAAAAGTCTTGACAATAGTGTTTTTACTTTATTAAAATTATACAATGAAAAAAAGAATGAAAAAGCCCTTATGTTTTATGGAGATTTATTGTCAGAAGGTTCATATGACAAGGATGCAATTTTTATGATATTTGCAAGTCAATTTAGTAATTTAATAGTTTGCAAAGACTTAATGCTTAAAAATAAAAGTGCAAAAGAAATATCAGATATTATGGGCTTGCAATTTTGGAGAGTTAAAGATTTAATTGAGGCAAACAAGTATACTGATATAGAAGTTTTAAAGAATAAATTAAAAGAGATTACTAATTTGACAATTAATAGGATTAATGGCAATATTAGTGAGGATTTTATGTTATTGCTATTAATGGATAAAGTATAATTATGAATTTATTGAATGAAAAAATTGAAAATGCAAAATCTATATGTATTTTAGGGCATGAGAGACCTGATGGCGACTGCATTGGTTCTACACTTGCTATATATAATTATATAAGAAATAAGTATGGAGATAAAAAAGTAGTAAGACCATATCTTGATTATTTTTCAAAAAACTTTCTAATTCTACCAAATGCAGATAAGATTTCAAATGATTTAATGTGTGCTGATACTTATGACTTGGCAATAATTGTTGATTCAAGTAGTATTGATAGATTGGGTGACTATAAAAGATATTTTGATGAAGCAAAAGATAGCATTTTAATAGACCATCATGAAAATAATACCTTCCCAAGTAAGGTTAGTATCGTGTTTCCTGAAAGTATTGCGACCGCTCAAGTTTTATATGATTTTTTAGATAAGGATTATATTGATAAAAATGTTGCAATTTGCTTATATGTGGGGATTGCTACTGATTCAGGAGTCTTTAGATACAAGGCAACAAATAGTAAAACTTTAAAAATAGTCGCTAATTTAATAGATTTTGGCTTCAATTTTACTGATATATTGGATAAAATTGTTTTTGATAATACAGTAAATCAAAGAAAAGCACAAGGGATTGCATTTGATAGGCTTGAGTTATTATATAAAGGAAATGTAAGTTTTTCGTATTTAAATGAAAATGATTTAAATAGTTTAAATTTAGAAAAAAAAGATATTGATAATGTTATTGTTTATTTACGAGAAATAGAAAATATTAAGGTTGCAGCATTTGCATATCAAGTTGGCAATAATATATTTAAATTAAGTTTAAGGTCTAAATCTGATGCTATAAATGTTGCTGATTTTGCAAATAAACATGAAGGTGGAGGACATAAGTTGGCTGCTGGATGTATATACTACGGAGATATACAAACTATAAAGAAAAATTTTGAAAAGGATATAAAAGAGTTTATTGAAGCAAAATAAAATTATAAATGATATAAATGGAATGATTATTCTAAATAAACCTAAAGATATGACATCAAATGATTGCTTGTCAATTATAAAAAAGAGTATTCATCCTAAAAAGATTGGCCATACTGGAACTTTAGATAAAAATGCAACTGGTGTATTAATTTGTTTACTTGGAAGCGCTACCAAGAGTCAAGATTACTTGATGAAAACTTGTAAAAAGTGTTATAGGGCTGAATTAGTTTTAGGAATATCCACTGACACTGAAGATATAACTGGAAATATAATAGAACAAAATACAAATAAGATTTTAGATATAAGTGATGATGAATTAAAAAGTACTATTGAAAGTTTTATTGGAGAGTATAGTCAAGTGCCTCCAATGTATAGTGCAAAAAAGGTAAATGGCACAAAACTTCTTAAACTCGCAAGAAATGGAATAGAAATAGAAAGAAAAGCAGAGTTACTCACAATACATAATATTGAAATTGAAAATATTGCTAACTATAAATATAATAATTTAAATCTTAAGTGTGTAAATATATTTGTAGAATGCAGTAAAGGGACTTATATAAGAACTCTTTGTAAAGATATAGGAATTAAACTTGGTATACCTGCATGTATGGGAAATTTATGTAGAGTAGCATCTGGTGAGTTTGAGTTAGAAGATAGTGTAACAGTTGATGAGTTAAAAGAAAAAATTAGTTTAAATGATTGGTCATTTGTTAAACCTTGCTTTTACAATAATGATGAAACTGCTTTGACATTTGGTAAATTTGAGACACTACATTTGGGACATTTAAAAATAATAAATGAAGTAGTAAGTTATGCAAAAGAAAATAAATTAAAAAGCACAGTTATGATTGTTGGAAATAATTCTGACAATGAAATCTTAACTAATGCACAACGAATTAGCAAACTTAAATTATTGGGTGTAAATAATATAGTATATTTTCCGCTTGATAAAGTTAATAAAAATATTAGTGCCAATGACTTTATAACAAATATATTATATAAACAACTAAAAACAAGATGTATAATCGTTGGTAGCGATTGTAGTTTTGGAGCTAAAGCATCAGGGAATATTAAATTATTAAATGATTTATGTGAAAGTTTAAATATAAAATGCAAAATCATTAATAAACTAAAAATTAATAATACTGATATTGATATTTCATCAACTTATATTAAATCTGAATACTTAAAAGGAAATAAAATTTTGGTAAATAAATTATTAGGTAAAGATTATGAATAATCTTGAAATAGAAAGAAAGTTTTTAGTAAAAAAGGATAGTATCCCATATAATTTAAAGAACCTTAAATCAAAAAAAATTATACAAGGATTTATTTATTTTAATCCGGCTATTAGAGTGAGAAGAGTGGACAATGAGTATTTTCTCACCATTAAATCTAAACCAAATAATTATAAAGAATATGGTGATTTAGTTCGAAATGAGTATGAGATTAGTATTGGCAAAAATGCTTTTAATGATTTATTAAAACTATGTGTGGGTAAAATATTATATAAACGAAGGTATTATATTCCATATAAATATGGTAAAAAAACGTATATTATAGAGTTAGATATTTTCGAAAAGGATTTTAAAGGCTTAATTTACGCCGAGATTGAGTTTGAAAACGTAAAAAATGCCTATAAAATCAAGGTTCCAGACTGGTTTTTTAAAGAGGTTACAAATATAAGAAAATATAAAAATACTGAATTAAGTATTTGCAAAAATATTAAAAATGTATTAAAATATTAGGGAAGCATTGGCGAGTGGTCGCTTATAAAATAAGAGGAAAGTCCGGGCTTCATAGAGCAGGATGCAAGATAACATCTTGACGGAGCAATCCGATGAATAGTGCAACAGAAAATACACAGCCTATATGGTAATGGTGAAATGGTAGTGTAAGAGACTACCGAGTCGATAGTGATATCGTACTGCAATGTAAACTCCATCCGAAGCAAGTAAAAAATAGTCGTTTAGGTTGCTCGCTTAGACTATGGTATACGCTTGAAACTTGTGGTGACACAAGTTGTAGATAGATGACCACATAAACAGAACCCGGCTTATAGCCAATACTTCTATTTAAATAATATAAGGTTATGATTGTGAAAAATATTTTATTAAAAATTGAAAGAATTTTGTTTTCAAGTTTGATTTTGATTTTCATTTTATCAAGTCTATGTTTTGCTGATACAATTGAGATAAGAAATGGAATGAAAACAACGCATGCTGATAAGCCTATTTCTTTAATTGATACTGTGAATAAAAACTACTCATTTAAGTGGGCTCTTGATAAAAAAGGAAATTGGAAATTATTTATTAGAAGACTAAATGGAAGATTATTAATTCTTTCTAATGTATGGGTTAATTTAGAGCGAGTTGTGACTTATCAAGATGGCACAAAGAATACTATTATTGATTATTATTATTTTGACTTAAATGGAAATATGGTAACAGGTTGGTATATAGATACAAAGAATAATATTTACTTTTTAGACACAGATAAAAATGAACTTGGAAGAATGGCAAGAGGATGGAAAAAGATAGGAAACGATTATTATTATTTTACTGATAATGGAATATTATTAAAAGATACGATTACACCAGACGGTTTCCATGTTGATTCAACTGGTAGATGGAAGTAATATTTAAATTATTTAATAAAAAAAAAGTTAGACTTTCGTGTCTAACTTTTTTTATTTTTTATAAATAATTAGTTTTATTAATCATTAGATAAATTATCAAAATATCCTTGAACTAATATGATAGGTGTTCCTTTATCGCCAGAGCCAGATGTTAAGTCACATAAACTACCAATTAAGTCAGTAATTTGTCGTGGTGTAGTTCCTTGTGATGCCATATTCCCTTTTAAGTCACTATCTTTTTTCTTGATTGATTCTTTGATAGCATTTTGTAATTCAGTACCATTTAAATGTTTATAATCATTATCAGCAAGATATTTAAGTTTTAATTCATTTGGTGTTCCTTTTAAACCATCTGTAAATGCTGGAGATACAACTGGGTCAGCCAATTCCCATATTTTTCCTTGAGGGTCTTTAAATGCTCCATCACCATATACCATTACTTCAATATTTTTTCCAGTTAGTTCTTTGAAATCCTTATTGATATTTAATACAAGGTTCTTGCATTCATCCCTTGGGAAAAGTTTTACGGTATCTTCAGTAGATTTGTTTGAGCCTAATAGTCCATATTGTTCATTGTATCCTGAACCATCAACTGATTTATTTAATATATCATCAAGTCCCAAGACTATTTCACAACCATTTTCTTTAAGTATCCTTTTTGTTCTAAATCTTGTGTGTATGTCACAGCACAATACTTTTTTTGTATAGTCAAGTATAACTTTAGCATGATTTGCAAATAATATTTCACATTCACACCCTTCATTTTTTACAAGTTCTTCATAATATGCAACATAGTCTACACCAGTAAATTCATGTATTTTATATCCAAATAGTTCTCTATATTTTTTTAGTGTTAATACATCAGAATATGGATTAACATTTTTGTCATCAAGGTCATCAAGTGATAAAAGTGCATTGCCAACTTCATCTGATGGGTAAGAAAACATTAGTATTATTTTTTTACAAGCCCTTGCAATACCTTTTAGTAAAATAGCAAATCTATTTCTTGATGTTATTGGGAAAATGACACCAATAGTATCGCTTGAAAACTTATTTTTAATATCTTTTGCTATTTGGTCAATAGATGCATAGTTACCTTGAGCCCTTGCTACTATAGATTCAGTTATAGCAACGACATCTTTATCGTGTAAAGCGATATTTTCAGATTTAGTTGCATTGATTACTGAATCAACTACAATTTTCCTTAAATCATCATTTTCTCTAATAATTGGACCTCTAATTCCAATTGATTTTACTCCAGTAAGTCTTTCCATATTATTCCTCCATAATATATTGATATATAATATATTATACTAAATTTTTTAAAAAAAATATATTGATTTTTGAAAAATTTATATTATAATTATATAGCATTTTTAAAATGCATAAATATAATATTTGGAGGAACAAAAGTGAAAAGATTATTTAAAAAGAGCATTTCTGTAGTATTAGTAGTTTTATGTGTTTTTAATTTATTGTCTTGTGGTATGAAAAATGAAGGTTTTTCTGGTGAAGTTAAAATATTGAATTTTGGCGATTATATGTCAGAGGAAGCAATAAGTATATTCGAAAAAGAAACTGGACTTAAAGTTATACAAGATGTATTTGAAGCAAATGAAGAAGTTATACCTGTTATTGAAAGTGGTGCAAAATATGATGTTATATGTATTTCAGATTATTGTATAGAAAGAATGATATCTAAAGATTTATTATTACCTATTGATAAATCAAAGATTCCTAATATTGTAAATATAAATAAGGATAAGTTAAAATTATTATCTGTATGTGACCCTGATAATGCACATGCAGTTCCATATTTTTGTGGTACAATGGGGATTTTCTTTAATAAGAATAAATTAGATGCAATAAATGTGCCATATCCAAAGAAATGGTCAGATTTATTTAATCCTAATTTAAAAGGTGAACTTTTAATGCAAAGTTCAATAAGAGATTTATATACTGCTGCACTTAAGATGCATAATTTTTCAGTAAACTCTACAAGTAAAGAAGAAATAGATATATGTACTGAAGATTTTATAAATCAAAAACCATATGTTATGGGTTATATGACAGACCAAATAAAAGAAAAAATGCTTTCTGGTGAAGCAGGTATAGCACCTCTAACAAGTGGAGATGTACAATATGTATATCTTGAGGGTGGCAAAGATGATTATTGTTTTATAATTCCTGAAGAGGGCACTCAAATATTTATTGATGCATGGTGTATATTAAAAAATGCAGAAAATTTGGAAGGTGCATATAAGTTTATAGATTATATGTGTAGAGAAGATGTTGCTAAACTAAATGCAGAATATGTAGGTTATGAAACAGTTAATGACAAAACACCTGATGAAGATTTCTTATATATGAAACAAATAGAAGGTGCATATATAGATTATAGTAATGGAAATTTAGAATTGGAAAGAGATGTAGCGGATGCAATAAAATATTATTCGGATGGATTTAATAGAATTAAGGCTTCATAATTCATGAAATCAAATTGGTATATTTATAATAAAAGAAAAAATTTTAAAGAAATTTCTGATAGATTTAAAATAAGTAATCTGTTATCAATTATATTATGCAATAGAGATATTGTAAGTGATAATGAAATTAAAATGATGTTGTCATCTGACATACATGATATAATAGATGAAAAATTACTGCCTGATATTGATAAAGCAGTAGATATTCTACATGAATATATTAATGATAATAAAAACATAAGAATTGTTGGTGATTATGACATAGATGGAATATGCTCTACATATATACTATATGATTCACTAAAAAGTATTAATGCAAATGTATCATATGCAATACCAGATAGAATAATTGATGGGTATGGAATTAATAATAATATAATTGATAAGGCAATTAATGATAAAGTAGATTTAATTATTACTTGTGACAATGGTATATCATCGGAAGAACAGATTTCATACGCCCTAAAAAATAATATTAAAGTAATTGTAACTGACCATCATGATATAAATGATTTGCCTAAAAGTGCTTTAGCAGTGATAAATCCAAAGAGAGAAGATGTAAAGGATAAGTATCCGTTTAAAGAAATCTGTGGCGCTTTTGTGGCTATGAAATTTATTATGAGATATTATGATAAGTTTTTAAATGGTAGAGAACAAATCATAAATAAATATTTAGACTTTGCTATGCTTGCGACTGTCGGTGATATTATGCCACTTATAAATGAAAATCATATTATAGTTAAAATTGGATTAAAAAGTATAAAGAATACTAAAAATAAAGGACTTAAGAAACTTTTATCATTGACGGACTTGTTAAATAAAGAGTTATCAACATATCATATAGGATTTATTATAGGTCCGCTTATAAATGCTGCAGGAAGAATGGATAGTGCAACATTAGCGTTAGAACTTTTTTTGTCAAATGATGATAATATGATTGATGAAATTGCAAAAAAAATGCAATTATTAAACAACAGTAGAAAACTAATCACAGAGGAAGGATATAATACTACAGTATCGGAAATAGAAAAAAAATATAAAAATGATAAAGTGTTAGTTGTATATATTAAGAATCTTCCAGAACAAGTTGCTGGAATAGTTGCTGGTAGAATTAAAGAAAAATATTATAAGCCAACTATTATATTAACTGATACCTGCGATGAAAATGAAGCAAAGGCAAGTTGTAGGTCCATAGATGCATATGATATATATAGTAATTTATGTTCTTGCAAAGAATTATTTTTAAAATTTGGTGGACATAAGTTAGCAGCGGGCTTCTCAATCTTAAAAAATAATATAGATATTTTAAGGAAAACTTTAAATGACACATGTAAACTAAAAGATGAAGATTATATACCGAAAGTTCATATTGATGTTGAATATCCTTTTTATAATTTTGACTTAAATAAAGTTAAAGAATTAAATACATTGGAACCATATGGTCAAGGGTTTACAAAACCTATATTTGCAACTAAAAATGTGACCGCCAACATTAAAAACATATATGGAGAATCAAAGAATATTGTACATATTAATCTATTAAAGGACAATAATGTTTGTAAATCAGTAGCCTTTTTAGATTCTAAACCATTAATTGACAGATTAGACAATAATAATATAGTAGATATACTTTATTACCCCAAAATTAACGAATTTAAAGGTTCTGTGTCAATAGAATATAATATTATTGATTATAGATAAATATGTATTTTTATGCGATATTATTAATAATCTCAATTTATCATTTTTGACTAAAACTGACTAATTTTGATATATTTATCTAATTTTTCTATTATTTTATGTCAAAAAATAGTTGAAATTCTTTAATAATTAGTATATAATAGTTTAGTATGTATAATTATATTTTATGCCATACGGCATATTATTAGTTTATATGAGGTAATGAATATGAATGTAAAAAAAATAGTTGCTATTATTATAGTTGTGTCTATGCTTTTTAGCATATTCTCAATTAATTATGCTGATCCAACAACTGATTTTCATGAAGGATTGTTACCAGGAGAAACTGACCCTAATGCACCAAAGGGACCAGAAGTCGAGGAGTATTGGGTGTATAAGGAAGAAAAAGTTTATGAACCAGGAAGTTTAGTTGGAGATGTAGATTTAAATACAATAGGTAGAGGACTTTATTATGATGGGACTGATTTTTATTTCTATATAGACACTGGTGTTATGGCAACTAATTATATGTTTACAATAGAAGGCGATAGATTTTTCTTTGGCGATAATGGAAAAATGGTAAAAGAACAACTTGTAAATTATAATGATGAATTATATTATTTTGATATGAACGGTGCTATGTATAAGAATAGATGGTACTCTGATGAAGCATTTGATGAATCAGATAACAAGTTGGTTTATACAGACTACTATTTTGGTCCAACTGGTCGTGCATATAGAGCACCAAGTGGTGGAACAGGATTAGTAGTAAAAACTATTGAAGGTCAAAAGTATGGCTTTAATGTTGATGGTGAAAAACTTGAAGGATATTACGACCAAAATGGTGTTGAACTTGACCCATCAGAAGATGCAGCATATGCAGAATGTGTATATTATTTTGACCCAGAGGAGAATGGTGCTGCAGCAACTGGTTGGCATTATTACGAGGGTAATATTCGTGGCGATGAATATGAAGACAATGAGGAAATAGTTTTATACTTTGATGAAAAAACTTGTAGAAAAGTTGCAGCAAGAGCAAGTTATGCTGAACAAGGAAGATGTATAAGTAGAATTATTGATGGTCAAAGATATATGTTTGACTCAAATGGTGTTAGAAAGAATAATTGGTATGCAAGCGAACCACTTAGAGGAACAAGTTCTAATACTAAATATTTTAGTGAAGAAAATGATGGATATTTACAAAAAGGATGGTTTACAGCAGTGCCTGGAAGTTTCTCTGCGAATGGTTCTGATTTAGCACTTGAAGTAAATCAAAAGAAACATAAAGATGATGAAGAAGTATGGTTCTATGCTGGTAGAAATGGAAATGTTCTTAAAAAGACAATAAGAAAGATTGGAAATTATGTCTATGCATTTGATGATGATGGGGTTATGCAATCCGATGCATTTGTTAAAGTTAGAAATGGTGCATTTGTAAAATCATATAGTACTGATCATTTATACAAAGCAAATATTTTATTTGACCCACTTGAGTATGGTGGAAATGCTGACCCATATGCAGATAATAATTATCAAGATGCAGGTGACACACTTGCAAATGATAAAGGAATATTAAAAGCGAATGAAGGTGAACAATGGATGTATTTCATGGGTTCATTTGATAGTGAAGCACAAGAAGGCTCACTCGCTAAACAAAATCATGAGATAAAAATTGAATTGAAAGATACTGATATATTCTTTATACAAAATAGTACTGGTGGTTATACAAAACATTCTAATTCTAGCGTAGGAGATATCACAACAGTTGTTGAAAGATCTAATCAGTATATTCAAAATGGAGTAGTGTTAAGACCAAATCCTGATGATAATAATTTTGGTATAGTTAGAACATTAGTTACAAAGAGACCTTTCCAAACCAGTGATAGATTCTTAAACTATAAAAACAAAAATGTGGATTTAACAGGAAAAGAAAGATTCGTTTTTCAGGTTGTTAATTCAAAAGGTTCCCCAATTAAAGCATACAACAAAGTTTATAAAGATAAAAATGGTTTATATATTTATGTAGGAATTAACGGAGAATTTTTAGGATATTATGCTTGTCAAGGAAGATATTATACACAAACACCTAATAATTTGGTTGATGAATTAGATAATCCTGTGCCAGCAAGTAACTCTCCATGTTGGGCATATAAGCGAGAAGACTCTAAAAAATGGATATATGGTTTACCACCTGAAAGTGAAAGGCTAGATCCTACAGATTTATACTTAAATTTTTCAAAAGATAGTCAATTAAGTACAGGCGAGCATGGACCATATCATGATGGTTTGGCACAATTTGTATATGAAGAAGTTACGCCTTAAGCCAATAATTTCATACAAGTAATACACAATTCTTTCACAATATAGACTTATAATTTCTATATTGAGTTATGAAAGGAGATATGATGAATAAAAGAAATGTAATATTTTTGACATTAATGTTGGTATGTTTAAGTGCTTTAAATGTATTTGCTGCAACACCTATCAAGAAGGAAGATGCACCACTATTTTCAAAAAAAAGTATCTATTCTGATATTGGTGTACAAGAAGGTATAGTAAAAAAAGAAGCAGATTCTTCAGGAATAAGAGAATCAGATGATGCACTAAATAGATTTACTGCTATTACAGCAACAAAAAATGGCACAACATATACCAATACTTGGTCTAATTATAAAATAACATTTGAAGACCAGTATTATAACGCAAATGATATATATGACTTTAATGGAGATGGTATAAAATACGATTTTGGAATTTATTTTTCAGATTTTAGTAGAATTGCAGTATATTATACAAGGCTATCAAGAGATTTAAGTGTAGTTGCAGCCAATTTTGCTCCTGGTCAACCTGTTGATGATGTAGAAATTGCTGGGCAAATATATAAGCATGTTACTCTTGATGTTCCTTATCCTTATGGAATTGAAATATATAATTATTATTTTAGAGTGATAGATGGAAAACTGATGGTTATAGAGACGTTCCATGAAGAAGATTATGACAAATGTCGTAGATATATAGATGAATTTGAACCAGCAAAATAAAACTTAATAGACTCCTTTATAGGAGTTTTTTTTAGGGGGAATGTGTTAAATGAAAAAAATTGGTAGAGGCATAGTTAAATTAATATTTATTTTAGCTCTAATTGCCGGAGCATGCTATATAGGAAAAGAAGCGGCTCCATTAATTAAATTAGGATTAGATTTGGATGGAGGAGTTTCAATAACATATCAAGCAGTAAAAGATAATCCTACATCTGAAGAAATGGGTGATTCAGTATACAAACTTCAACTTAAAGCCCAAGATTATTCTACTGAAGCAGAAGTGTATCAAGAAGGTGGTAATAAAATTAATATTGATATTCCTGGTGTTAATGATGCCAATAATATATTGGAAGAACTTGGTAAACCAGGAACTTTGTATTTCGTTGAAGGAAATTTAACTTGGCCTGTACTTGCAACCGATAGTGAAGTACTCAAAACTGATTCTGATGTAAATTTGGGTAATGTAAGGGTTGGTGAAACACAGCCAGAAGATTTAGTAACAGGTCCTGGAGTTGTGAATGAGACAACTACTGCTAAAAGATATGATAGTTTAAATATAGAAGAAACAACAGTTTTACCAAGTGAGACTGTTAATGGATTTACGAATACAGATAATGCTGTTGATAATATATTAGGTGACAATGTCCACATTGAGGGGGCTGATGTAATTCAAAATCCTGATGGTTCTATTCAAATTGGTGGAACTCCACAAGATGGTGCAACTGTTATAAGACAAGGAGAAAATGAAACACCAATTTCAACAGTGTCAGATGCTGACTCTGTTGAGTATGATTACTCACAACCTCCAATTTTTGGTGATGACCAAATTGTAGTTTCTGGTAATGACATTACTTCTGCAAGAGGCGGAATGGTTACCGATAATTATGGTAAAACAATGTATGTTGTAGACCTTGCATTTACTGAAGATGGAAAACAAAAATTTGCTGAAGCGACTCAAAGAAACCTTGGTCAACCTATATATATCATTTATAATGGAGAGATAGTATCTGCTCCATATGTACAATCAGTTATTAGTGATGGAAGAGCACAAATTACTGGAATGGAGAGTCTTGAATCAGCAGATAGGCTCGCATCAACAATTCGTATTGGTGCACTTAAGTTGGAACTTGATGTTTTAAGATCAAATGTTGTAGGTGCAAAACTTGGACAAGATGCTATTAGTACATCTCTTAAAGCCGGACTTATAGGTTTTGCAATTATATGTTTATTTATGATTGTAGTTTATAGATTGTCAGGTGTAGCCGCATCACTTGCACTTACTATGTATATAGGACTTACTTTGTTCTTATTGCAAGCATTTAACATTACACTTACACTTCCAGGCATTGCAGGTATTATACTATCAATAGGTATGGCAGTTGATGCTAATGTAATAATATTTACTCGTATCAAAGAAGAAATCGGCGCAGGTAAAAATACAAGGACAGCCGTTAAAGAAGGTTATAATAAAGCATTGTCAGCCATTATTGATGGAAATATAACAACACTTATTGCTGCTGCTGTATTAAACCTTAAAGGAACTGGAAGTATAAAAGGTTTTGCTGCGACACTTGCTCTTGGTATAGTGCTTTCAATGTTTACTGCATTATTTATAACAAAATTTATTATGAACTGTTTCCTTGATTTAGGTCTTGATAATGAAGTTTTATATGGAAAAAAGAATGATAATAATATTATAAAGTTTGTTTCATTTAGAAAGATTTCATATGCAATATCTATTGTGACAATTGGTATTGGTATAGTATTTATAGTTTTAAATATAAGTCGTGGATTAGGCGGATTTAATTATGGATTAGATTTCATGGGTGGCTCTTCAACAAATATAGAGTTTAATGAAGATATGTCATTAGGTGATATTGATAGTAAAGTTGTTCCAATATTTGAGAGAACAACTAATAGTCCTGACATTCAGACACAGAAAGTTGCTAATTCAAATGAGGTAATTGTTAAATCAAGAACACTTACTCTTGAAGAAATGAAAACAATATATGAGACCCTTGAAAATGACTTTAATGTTACTGAAGACAAAATAACAACTGAAAATATTTCTGGAGCAGTATCTGTTCAAATGAGACAAGATGCAATAATAGCAGTTATTATCGCCACCATATTTATGCTCATATATATATGGTTTAGATTTAAAGATATAAAATTTGCTGGTTCAGCAGTTATAGCATTATTACATGACTGTTTTGTAACTATTGGCTTCTATGCAATATTTAGATGGACTGTTGATTCAACATTTATTGCATGTATGCTGACTATAGTTGGATATTCTATTAATGCTACTATAGTAATCTTTGACCGTATAAGAGAAAACCTTGGTAGGATGAGGGGAACAAATCTAACTGATATAGTTAATGCTTCTATAACACAAACATTTACCAGGTCAATCAATACATCTTTAACAACTTTAATTATGGTTGTTGTGTTATATATTATGGGTGTTAGTAGTATAAAAGCATTTTCATTACCGCTTATCATAGGTATTATTGCTGGATGTTATTCATCAATTTGTCTCACTGGACCGCTTTGGTTTGACTTTAAAAATGAAAAAGTTGATAATGATGATATAAAAGATAATTTAAATAAAATAAGCAAATCAAAAAAGAAAAAATAATAATAGCGGACAATTTGTCCGCTTTTTTAAAAATGTACAAAATTATTAATAAAATTGGAATGGCTAAATCAGCCACATTTGAAACAGTTGATGGAGTTATTGAAACACCTTGCTTTATGAATGTTGCAACAGCAGCAGCAATTAAAGGTGCTGTATCAACTAAAGATTTAAATGAAATTGATACACAAGTAATGCTTTGTAATACTTATCATCTTCATGTAAGGACAGGAGATGAATTAATAAAAAAATTAGGTGGTTTAAAAAAGTTTACTAATTGGAATAAACCAACTTTGACAGATAGTGGTGGATTTCAAGTATATTCATTAGTATCAACTGGTAGGAAGATTAAGGAAGAAGGTGTTTATTTTAAATCTCATATTGATGGCAAAAATATATTTATGGGACCTGAAGAAAGTATGAGAATACAGTCAAACTTGGCTTCTACTATTGCAATGGCATTTGATGAGTGCCCACCGGCTCTTTCAACTATAGATTATATTAAACCTTCTGTTGAAAGAACTACAAGGTGGCTTGAAAGATGTATTAAAGAGAATGAAAGATTAAATTCACTTGATGATACAATAAATAAATCTCAAATGTTGTTTGGAATAAATCAAGGTGGGGTTATTGACGATATAAGAATAGAGCATGCAAAAGTAATATCTAAATACGACTTAAAGGGATATGCGATAGGTGGTCTTGCCGTTGGTGAAACTCATGAACAAATGTATCATATATTAGATATAGTTGTTCCTCATCTTCCTGTTGATAAACCAACTTATCTTATGGGAGTTGGAACGCCAATAAATATCATAGAGTCAGTAGATAGAGGGGTAGATTTTTTTGATTGTGTTTATCCAAGTAGAAATGGTCGACACGGTCATGTATATACTAAACATGGTAAATTAAATCTACTAAATCAAAAATTTGAATGTGACAATGAACCAATAGAAGATGATTGCCAGTGTGAGGCTTGTAAAAATTATACTAAAGCATATATAAGACATTTGCTTAAATCAAAAGAAATGCTTGGAATGCGATTATGTGTTATGCATAATTTATATTATTATAATCATCTTATGGAGACTATTAGAGAATCAATTAGAAATAATTCTTGGCAAGATGTAAAATATAAATTGTTAAATGACCTAACAAATTCTGAAAATATGTAATATAAGGGAAATGGTATGAGTATAAATATAAAAAAAATAATTTCAAAAGTATTAATTATAAGTATGATTTTTGCTTTAGCATCATGCTCAAAACCTTATACAAATGATGATGTTTTATGTAAGTATGATGAAATGAATTGTTTATACTATGTGAAAGATAAGTATAAAAAGTATAAATATAGTGATTATATTTTTGATGATGTTAGTAATGGATTATATAAAAAGAGTACTCCTAATATTGCTGATTATAGAACGGGGAGCGGATTGCTTGATTATGATATTGAAAAATATGTGAATGCAAGAATGGATTATGCAATTAAAGTTGACTTAATAAATAAGTATGAAGTTAAATTAGATGAAATGTGCGCCTTGGTTCATGATGGATATTTTGAACAAAGAAATTCATATGTGTATTTTTATGATTTAAACACAAATAAAAATATCTTATTATATGATGGAGAAGTTACCAATATCTCATATGATGATGAGGTACCTACAATATCTTTTGATATTTTATTGGGCGATGATAATGATGAAGTTAAAAATATTGAAGGAAGGCGAATAATGCTTTCTGACATAATTGCTGCAAATACCACTATAGAAGGATATATGAAAATTATACTTGGAACTGGCAAAGACAGGGTAAAATACTTTTTAGATAAAAGGGTAGAAGATAGTGAGTTATTTATAGCATCAAGTTCTGAAATTAAGCAATAAATTTAAAATATAAACTTGACAAATTTTGTCCTTTTTTGTAAAATATATAGGTTATATGCGGGTGTAGTTCAATGGTAGAATGTCAGCCTTCCAAGCTGAATACGTGGGTCCGATTCCCATCACCCGCTTCCGCCTAGATAGCTCAGTCGGTAGAGCAGGGGACTGAAAATCCCCGTGTCGGTGGTTCGATTCCGCCTCTAGGCATGGCTTGAATAAGTTTATACATTAAAATGTTTTATGCGCGAGTGGCTCAGTGGTGGAGCGTCGCCTTGCCAAGGCGAAGGTCGCGGGTTCGATCCCCGTTTCGCGCTTTTTAATTTTTTAGCGGGAATGCTGGAATTGGCAGACAGGCAAGACTAAGGATCTTGTGTGTTATACACGTAGGGGTTCAAGTCCCCTTTCCCGCATAAAATAAATTATATGGAGAATATTATGTTAAAGGCAATTGTAATGATAATTTTTTTAATAGTTTCACTTTCACTTTCTGGTATTATACTACTCCAAGAAGGTAAGAGTGCAGGACTTGGTAGTATTGCTGGTATGGCAGATTCTTATTGGAGTAATCAAGCACAGCGAAGATCGATGGAAGGTAACCTATCGAAGATAACTACAATTTTAGCAATACTATTCCTATTACTTGCATTAGTGCTAAATATTGTTTGGTAAAATAAGACCTGCACAAGGTCTTTTTTTATAATATTTTTTATTTATTAATTTAAAATTATGTCAAAATCAAAATATAAAAATAATGAATATGAAGGAATTTTTAGACTTGCAAGTAAGTCTTTTGGTTTTGTTAAAATTAAAAATAGTAATAATGAAGATGAAGAAATATATGTTACTTCAAAAGATGCTATGTCTGCATTAAATGATGATAGTGTAATTGTGCAAATTACTAAAGATTCACACAAAGCAAACACTAAAAGAGAAGGCAAAATTATTAAAATAATAGAAAGAGATGATGATATAATTGTTGGAACATTTGAATCAAGTGGTTCTTTTGGATTTGTTCATCCAATTAATGGGAAAATCCCTTTTGATATACATATAGAAAAAAAGTTTTTTAATAAAGCCGTAAAAGGTTCTATTGTTGAAGTTAAAATACTACCTAAAAAAAATAAAAAAGATAATCCGGAAGGTGTAGTGACTAAAATTTTGGGACATATTGATGACCCAAATGATGAAATTACAGCAATAGTGCATGATTTTAAGATAAGAGATGAATTTAGTAAAGAGCAATTAGAAGAAGCAGATAATATTGCTAAACCAATATCAAGTGATGATACTATAAATAGAGTAGATTTGAGAGATAAAATGTTTATAACTATTGACGGGGAAGATACAAAAGATATTGATGATGCAGTATATTTAGAAAAAAATAATAATACTTATAAACTTTATGTTTCAATTGCTGATGTAAGCCACTATGTGAAAGAAGGAACAAAGTTGGATATTGAAGCATATAAAAGAGGGAATTCAGTATATTTGTTAGACAGAGTAATACCAATGCTTCCACATGTTTTGTCAAATGGAATGTGCTCGCTAAATGAGAATGAAGATAGACTTACTCTTACGTGTGAAATGGAATTTGATAAAAATTGTAAAATCAAGAAACATAATATATATAGGTCAATAATTAATTCACATAAAAGAATGACTTATAATGAAGTACAATATATTATTGAAAATAAAGAAATTAATGATAGTTCCAATGCTTACATTAAAATATGCAAAATGATTAAAAACATGATTGAATTATCAAGAAAAATTAGAGAGGTAAGAGAAAAACGTGGTGCTGTAAACTTTAATTTTAAAGAGGTAGTTATAGAAGTTGATAAAGACTTAAAACCAATAAGTATTAAAGAAAAAGAGAGAATAGAAGCATATAATTTGATAGAAGACTTTATGGTATCTGCAAATGAAACTGTAGCAAGAGAGTTTTACAATAGAAAGGTGCCATTTATTTATAGAACTCATGAGGCAAGTGATGAATTAAAAATTGAAAACTTAATTACTACATTAAACTCACTTGGGATAAGTTTTCATTTAAAAAATAAGATTACTCCAATGGATATGCAAAAATTATTAAAATCAGTTGAAAATAAAAGTTATCAAAATGTAGTTGAAAAAATTGCACTTAGATCTATGAGTCAAGCAAGATATACCAAAGAACTAATTGGTCACTTTGCACTTGCACTAAAATATTATACTCATTTTACATCACCTATAAGAAGATATAGCGATTTACAAATTCATAGAATTATAAATGAGATTTTAGAAAATAATTATAATGAAAAAAGATATAAACATTATGATAAAATATTAGATAAAGTGGCACTTCATATTTCTAAAACAGAAAGGGTTGCTATTGATTGTGAAAGAGATATAGAAGACTTAAAAAAGTGTGAGTTTATAATGCCACATCTTGGAGAATCTTTTGAAGGAACTGTATCTGGATTAACTAATTTTGGTATTTTTGTTGAACTACAAAATGGTATTGAAGGTATGATTGCGCTTCGTGATATTACGGATGACCACTATATAATGGATGAATCTAAATATCAAATTATTGGTTCAAATACTAAAAAAGTATTTTATTTTGGACAAAAGTTAAAAGTTATACTTGTTAAATGTACACTTGAAACAAGAAAAATTGATTTTATATTGGATAACTAATTATGAAAATATTATCTAACAACAAAAAAGCATATTTTGACTACTTTATTATTGACAAGTATGAGGCTGGAATTGAACTAAAAGGAACAGAAGTTAAATCACTTTATTTATCAAATTGTTCAATTAAAGAATCACTTTGTCGAATTGTTGGTGGCGAGTGTTTTATATATGGTATGAATATTAGTCCTTATGAAAAAGGCAATATTTTTAATGTCGATAGTTTAAGAATTAGAAAATTACTTTTACATAAATCTGAAATATTAAAAATTAATGAAAAATTAAAACTTAAAGGATATACCCTTATCCCATTACAAGTATATTATAAAAATGGGAAAGTTAAAGTTGAGATTGGACTCTGTAAAGGAAAAAAACTATATGATAAAAGAGAAGACATTAAGAAAAAAGATATGAAAAGAGATGCTGAAATAAATATAAGAAAAAACTATTAATTATATTTCGTTAAAAGTATGATAAAACTTAATATTAT
This sequence comes from Lachnospiraceae bacterium, assembly GCA_017934175.1. Lineage (GTDB taxonomy): Bacteria > Bacillota > Clostridia > Lachnospirales > Lachnospiraceae > UBA3633. The sequence goes on from JAGBKB010000012.1 coordinate 50,178, forward strand.
GTGTGTCGGATTTTATAAGTTTCATATAGAGTGCTATTTTTTTTTCATTGATGCTATTATCAATAACTGAAATATTTGGGTTACTATTGTAACAAAAAAAATTACTATTTAATAAATAATTATATGCATTATAAGAAGCAATATCTCCACCTGTTATGATTTTTGTGTTTTTATTTATATATTTATTAATATATTTTTCAGCATGTGGGAAATGAGTGCAACCTAACATTAAATAATCAATGTCATAATATTCTTTGAAAAGTCTTGATAAATTATTATTAAATTCAAAGTTTTCTAAATTATCACTTTCAACTGCTTTCACTATAAAATCTGCTGGTTCTATATAAATATCAATTACATTTTTAAATGTTTCTATTAGTTTTTTTAAATATTGACTTTTAACTGTAGCGCTTGTAGCAATGATAAGTAGTTTTAATTTATTCTTTTTTACTTTAATTCCATTTATTTTATCAAAGTATATTGTTTTATTAGATATAATATTATTTGTTTTCTTAAATATTGTTGTAAAATCAGGGAATGTACCAATTATGTTCATGTTTTTAAATGATTTTTTAAATAGTGGCATATTACTTGTTGACATTGTATTGCAAGCAATAATTACTTCTTTTGAATGTAAATCGTTAAAATGAGATAAGATGTCTAATCCAATATTAGTTATGGCCTCTATAGATTTAGTGCCATATGGAAAATTATTAGAATCTGCAAAATATATATAATTCTCATTTGGCATTAGTTTTATAGTTGAATTAAGGATAGAAACACCGCCTATCCCAGAATCAAATATACCTATAAAATTGTAGTTTTCAAATTTCATACTTTATAAATTTTATCATTTATGGTAAAATAAGTAAAGTATATTTTTATAATGTGAAAGGAGAGTATAAAATCGTTAGATTTTATGTTTTATAGTTGATATATGAGAATTTATTTAAATAATGAACTTAATAAGTTTACAAGTTTTAAAATTGGAGGAATAGCAGATGTCATTGCGGAGCCTAAAGACATTAAGGAATTAGTTGAATTAATTAAATTTCTTCGAAAAAACTATATTAAATATTATATTTTAGGAAATGGCACAAATCTTTTAATTTCTGATAAAGGAGTAAGAGGTTGTGTGGTTCATATTGGTAGTAATTTATCAAGTATAAAATTAAATGGCAATAAAATTATTGCTGAAGCGGGTGCTTTGATGAAAGAGATTTCTCAATTTGCTTTAAAACACAATTTAGGAGGTTTTGAAGAATTAAGTGGAATCCCTGGAAGTATTGGTGGCGCTACGGCTATGAATGCAGGAGCATATGGAAAAGAAATTAAAGATTTATTTTCAAGTGCCAATGCAATTAATGAATCTGGAAGAGTGATTAAATTAACTAAAGATTCAATGGATTTTTCAAATAGAAAATCTTCTGTTTTTGAAAAAGGATATATAATTACATCTGTTACACTTGGTTTGCAAGAGTCAAAAAAAGAAATAATATCAAAAAACATTGAAAAGTTTACTAGTTTAAGACAAAAAAATCAACCTCTTGATTATCCTTCTGCTGGTTCAGTGTTTAAAAGACCTGAAGGCGGTTATGCATCACTTATGATTAAAAATAGTAATCTAATGGGTGAAAGAATTGGCGATGCAGAAGTATCAACACTTCATGCTGGATTTATTGTAAATAGGGGCAAGGCAAAAGCAAGTGATGTATATAAACTTATGAATAAAATTAAAGATGATGTAAAAACATATTTTAATGTTGAATTAGAGCCAGAAATAAAACTGTGGGGAAAGTTTTAAATTATGACTTCATTTAACAAATGTGTTAAAGATGAAATTAAAAAACATGTGAGTAAAAACTTTAAGTTTAATTTTATAAAAGCAAGTTATGATTTAACTGAAGTTAAAAAAGATATTAGAAAAAAATTTATTGATAATGGATTTGTTTATAGCCCAGAAGTTGGACATCATTTAGAATTCAAGTTTAAAGAACTAAATGATGCAAATATTACTTTACAGGAACTATCTATATGTGATATTCCAAGTAAAATCTCGTATAAGGAAAAAACTAATTGTTATTATGTATATATTACAGATGCTAAAAATATTTTAAAAACACTAAAAATATTAGGCTCAAATCAATCATTTAAGCATTATAATGATATATATGAATATAATTTAAAAGCAAAAGATACAAATCGAAAAGTTAATTTTGAAGCGGCAAATATTAAACGTTCGACAGATGCGGCAGTTAAACAATTAAAATTGATTAATAAGTTGTTAAAAAAAAGAAAAATTAGTGAATTGGATGATGACATAAAAATTGTAGTTAAAGCAAGGTTAAAATATAAAATGGCATCAATGAATGAGTTGTCGGAAAAAATAGGTAATATTTCAAAAAGTGCAATTAATCATAGGTTTTTAAAAATTAAAAAAATATTAGGAGATTAAATGAGTTTTACACATTTACATTTACATACATGTTATAGTTTGCTGGATGGTGCTGGTAAAATTAGTGAAATAGTAAAAAGAGTAAAATGCATAGGTCAAGATTCAGTGGCCATTACAGACCATGGTGTAATGTATGGAGCAATTGATTTTTTTAAAACATGTGTGTTAAATGGAATAAAACCTATTATCGGTTCAGAAATATATGTAGTTAGTGGAAGTAGATTTGATAAAAAAAATGATGAGAATAGATATCATCTTGTTTTATTGTGCGAAAATGACATTGGGTATAAAAATCTAATAAAAATTGTTTCATCTGGTTTTACTGATGGCTATTATTATAAACCAAGAGTTGATTATGAAATATTAAATAGATATAAAGAGGGACTAATTTGTTTATCTGCATGTATAGCAGGTGAAATACCCCAGGCACTTCTTAAAGGCCAATATTCTGAAGCAAAGTTAAAAGCAGAAAATTTAAAACAAATATTTGGTGACAATAACTTTTTTATTGAAATCCAAAATCATGGATTAAGTGAGGAGTTAAGAATACAACCTGATTTAATGAGATTGTCAGATGAATTAAATGTTCCATTAGTTGCTACTAATGATTGTCATTATACTTACAAGGAAGATAGTTTTGCTCATGACTGTTTGTTGTGTCTTCAAACAGGCAAAAAGGTTTTAGATTCTGATAGAATGAAATATGAAAAAGAAAAATACTATATAACATCAGAAACTGAAATGAATGAGTTATTTAAGTTCTGTAAAGAAGCAGTTGATAATACACAATTAATCGCTAAAAGATGTAATGTTCATCTTGAGTTTACAAAGAATGCATATGAAGAATTAATTAGTAAAATTAATCAAAATCAGGAAAAAGGTATCATTACTGGAGATAGTAATTATTTTAAAGAAATGATACATAAATGTGAGTATCATGTTCCTACATTTCGTGTTCCAAGTGGTTATTCAAATATTGAATATTTAAAAAAAATAGTTAATGATGGTTTAAACAAAAAATATAATTTAGATGATAATAATTCAAAAGTCATAGTTGAAAGAGCAGAATATGAACTAAATTTAATTATTAAAATGGGCTTTGTTGATTATTTTTTAATAGTTGCAGATTACATTCATTTTGCAAAATCACATGATATCCCTGTTGGTCCAGGAAGAGGTTCGGCAGTTGGCTCAATAGTTTCATATGCACTTGATATTACAGATGTTGACCCAATAAAGTATAATTTATTTTTTGAAAGATTTTTAAATCCAGAAAGAGTTTCTATGCCTGATATTGATACTGATTTTTGTGTTATACATAGAGATGATGTTATTAATTATGTAAAATCTACATATGGTAAATTGAATGTTGCTCAGATTATTACATTTGGAACACTTGCAGCAAAACAAGTTATCAAAGATGTAGGAAGAGTGCTTGGCATTGAATTATCAAAAACAACAAAGATTGCTAATCTTATTGCTAAAAGACCAATGGCTGACCAAAATAGAGCGGATTTAAATAAAATGTTAAAAAGCGATATTGATGATTTTGCTTCAACGGACCAAGCAAGTGTTATTGAGTTTAGAGCAATGTATAATGAAGATAGTGAAACCAAGACAATTATTGATATAGGACTAAAACTTGAAGGAATACCAAGGAATGCTTCAGTTCATGCATCGGGAGTATTGATAGCACCAGAGGATATATCTAATTTTGTTCCATTTGCACGTGGCAAAGAAAATATATCAAGTTCTATTAATGAAAGTAGTTCAAAATCTAATGAAGAGAACTTTCTTGTTACTGAATATGATATGAAAACTCTTGAAGAACTTGGACTTTTAAAAATGGATTTTTTAGGGCTTAGAAACTTAACTGCAATTAAAGACTGTTTAGATATAATTAAAGAAAATAATAATGTAGTTTTAGATTTAAAGAACATACCTTATGATGATAAAAATATATATGATATGATTTCTTCTGGGGATACATTTGGCATTTTTCAACTTGAATCTGATGGTATGACTAATTTTATGAAAAAACTAAAACCTACTGTTTTAGAAGATTTAATTGCTGGAATAAGTCTTTTTAGACCAGGACCTATGGATTTTATTGATAAATATTGTGATGGCAAGAGAAATTCTAAAAATATCACATATGACCATGAAAAATTAAAAGAAATATTAAAGCCTACTTATGGATGTATAGTGTATCAAGAACAAGTTATGCAAATTGTTCAAGAACTTGCTGGGTTTACATTGGGAAGAGCAGATAAAGTTAGAAGAATAATGTCCAAAAAGAAACCTGATGCATTAAAGGCTGAACGAAATAACTTTATATATGGCAATGATGAACTCAACATACCTGGTTGCTTAAAAAATGGTGTGAGTGAAAAAATAGCAAATAAAATTTTTGATGAATTAACTCAATTTGCATCTTATGCATTTAATAAGTCACATGCTGCTGCTTATGCTATAGTTGCATATCAAACAGCATATCTAAAGTATTATTATCCTACTGAATTTTTTACTAGTTTATTAAATTCTGTTTTATTTAATAGAGATAAATTGCAAAACTATGTGGGCTCTGTCATAAGCAGTGGAATAAATATTTTACCTGTTGATATAAATAAGTCTTATGAAGAGTTTACGGTAGAAGGTAATGATATACGCATAGGTTTTGCGGCAATAAAAAAAGTAGGTGCAAATATTTCAAACGCAATTATAAGTGACAGAAAAGAAAATGGTCAGTTTAATAGTTTTGTTGAAGCAATAGTAAGGCTAAATGATATTGGTGCAAACAAAATAGCGATAGAAGCACTAATTCTTTGTGGGGCTTTTGATACATTTGTTGGAAACAGAAAACAAAAAATTAATATGTATCCTGAAATAATAAATAAGTTTTCTAAAAATGTAAAAAATGCCATGCCAGGAGAAATGAGTTTATTTGATTTAATGGAATCAAATGGAATTGTTGTTGACGAAAATAAATATGATGATAATAAGTTTATTGAAGACTATCAAAATATAGATGACTTTTCAACCATAGAAAAGGCAAGTGAAGAAAAAGAGTATACTGGATTATATATTTCTGGCCATCCTCTTAATAATTATAAATATTTTATAAATGAAAATGTAAATTATAAATCAACCGATTTTTTTAAAGATGATGATGACAATTATAATGTGGATGATGGCGTAAAAGTTTTTATGGTAGGAATAATTGAAGATGTTAAAACATTTACTACTAAAAGAACAAATGAGAAAATGGCAAAGATTATATTATCTGATTTATATGGCTCTTTTGAAGTAATTATATTTAGTAAAAAATATGTTGAATATAATAATTTGATTGAAAAATATAAGATAGTATATATAGAGGGTAAGACTGCTATAGATGAAAGAAATGAGCGAGCAAATATTTACCTTGATAAAATGTATGATATTGATGAATATTTAGCATTAAAGAAAGACCAAATGTCACCTCCTATGGTAAGAATTGCGGTGCATTTTTCGGATAAAAATACATTTGTTAAAAATCATAAAGATTTATATTCAATTATGAGTACCAATAAAGGAAAAGATTTTATAAAAGTAATTGTTGATAAAGAAAAGCAAATGAAAATTATTAAAGATTATCCTGTGGAAATTAGTTCATCGCTTATTAATATTTTAAATATAACTTTTGGCTCATCAAATGTAGAGGTTATAAATAATGAATAAAAATCTTGATTATATATTTAAAATATTGGCTAATAAGAAAATTGATGCTTATTATTTACCATTGTCAAATGAACATTTGTATGAATTTACAAAGTTTAAAGATAATTATGTTTATGAATTATCTGGATTTACTGGAGATACTGCATCATTATTTCTATATAAAAAAGTTGCTTATTTGTTTGTAGATGGTAGATTTGTTATTCAGGCAAAAAATGAAATTAATGATAAAAGATTAAAAATCATTGAAGTAAATAGCAATAGTGAAAAGATAGATTTTATAATATCAAAATTAATTAATAATAAATCAATTTTAATTAATCCAAAACTTATTTCAATCTATAGAATTATTAATTTGCAGTCAAAACTTAATAAATATAATATAAAGATTATATTTAATGATAACATTTTTAAAAGTTTTTTTAATGACTTAAAAAAGAATTGTTTCCATTTAACTTCTGCACCACTTTTTATTCTTGATAAAAAATACGTTGGTGAGACATCTAAAAATAGAATTAATAATTTGATAATTGATATATATGATACTTTTGCAAGCAAAAATGATATTTATTATGTCACATCAAATCTTGAAGAAATAGCATATCTTACAAATATTAGATTTAAACTTTGCGATATAAGTGATGAATCTGTTTTATTTGAATCTTTTTTAATTATAAATAACAAAAAATCAATATTATACTTAAAAGACTATTTAAGTGATAATGATATTAAATATTTAAATAAAAACAATATATTTATTAAAAATATAAATTGCTTCTATAAAGATTTAAAAAAAATAAAATCTAAATGTGTTTATATTGATAAAAAGATTAACAACTATTACATCTATAAAACTATACATAGTGCTAATTTAATTGATTCGCCATTATACATAAAGAAATCAGTTAAAAATAATACTGAAATTAAAAACTTAAAAAAGAGCAATATAATTGATGGCGTTGCAATGGTTAAAGCAATATATTGTTTGAAGAATAATGATTATAGATTTAAAAGTAATAAATTCAAGACAGAATATGATATTAAATTATTTATTGATAATTTAAGAAAATATGTTGGTAAAAAAATGTTTTTATGCAATAGTTTTGAAACTATTGTTGCTTATAAAGAAAACTCTGCTATATGTCATTATACGCCTAAAAAGAATAAATCTAAAAAAATTAATGATAATGGTTTATTGTTAATAGATAGTGGAGGCAACTATTTGACTGGAACTACTGATATAACAAGAACAATCAGTTTATATAAAAATATTAATAATATTCCTAAAAATGTAAAAATGCATTACACACTTGTGCTTAAATCACTAATAGATTTATCTATTTTAATATTTCCAAGTGGTTTAACTGGTTCAAATATTGATATTATTGCAAGAAAGAATCTTTATGATAATTTTTTAGATTTTAATCATGGTACTGGTCATGGTATAGGATATATTTCAAATGTTCATGAAGGACCTAATATAATTTCTCCATCTATAAAGAATAATTATAATGATAATATTTTGCAAGAAAATCAAGTTTCTTCTAATGAGCCAGGTTTATATTTTGAGAATAAATATGGAATAAGATTAGAAAATGATATTATTGTTAAAAAAGTTAAAGAAAATATTTATGGTGAATTCTTTGGATTCGATACATTGACACTTTGCCCATTTGATAAAGACTTAATAGATAAAAAATATTTAGACAACAATGAGATTCAATTTATAAATTCATATAACCAACAAGTTTATAATAAATTAAGTAAATATTTAACTGATGCTGAAAAAAAATGGCTAAAAGTAGAAACAAGTGAGGTATAATATGTTTATTGATGAATTATGGATTAATTTTGTTCATGGTTTAAGTGTATATGCTGGGTCATTATTAACCCCATTTTTTAGATTAATTTCATTTCTTGGTGAAAAGGCTTGGTTTTTTTTACTTATATCTTTTATACTACTATTAAGTAAGAAAACGAGATGGATTGGTGCAACTGCTATATTATCTATTTTTTTAGGATTTTTAATTGCTGACTTTGGGATTAAGCCATTTATTATGAGAGAAAGACCATATTTATCAAGTAAATTATATCAAGATTATTGGGCAATGGTAGGGTCAATACCTGAAACTAATTATTCTATGCCATCAGGCCATACAATAGGATGTGCAACATTTTTTATTTCGTTATATATTACTTGTAAGAAATATATGAAAAAAAATATTTTGATTATTGGTTTGATTTTTACCTTTTTGATGATTATGTCAAGAACTTATTTTATGCATCATTATTTAACTGATTGTTTAGTAGCAGTTGTGTTATCTATATTTATTGCTTTTATTTCAAAGTCTATAATAAAAATTATTTATTCGTTTATAAAGAAAAATGAGGATATTGGAATATTTAATTTCTTATTAAATTTTGATTTATATAGTAAAAAATAATTAGTGGGTATGTTATGAAAATTGTATCTTGGAATGTCAATGGATTAAGAGCAGTATTAAAAAAGAGTTTTTTAGAAAGCTTAAGTGCATTAAAATGTGATGTTATTTGTTTGCAAGAAACTAAACTACAAAAAGAACAAATACCAAAAGAGATTTTAGATTTAAAATTATATGATTTTTGGAACTTTGCGATAAAAAAAGGTTATAGTGGAACATCTGTTTTAAGTAAAATTGAACCATTGAGTGAAAAATATGGTTTGGGAAGTAAACCTCATGATGATGAAGGAAGAGTAATAACTGTTGAATATGAAACATTTTATTTAGTAAATGCCTATGTTCCTAATGCACAACCTGAACTAAAAAGGATTGATTTTAGAACTTCATATGAAAAAAAATTATTATCTTATATTAAAAAACTTGATAAAATTAAACCAGTTGTTTATTGTGGAGATTTAAATGTTGCTCATGAGGAAATTGATTTAAAAAATCCAAAACAAAATATTGGACAACCTGGTTTTTCATATGAAGAAAGAGATATGATGACTAATTTATTAAATAGTGGTTTTAGTGATGTGTATAGGACTATGTATCCTAATGGAAAAGAATATACTTGGTGGTCATATAGAGGAAATGCAAGAGAAAATAATACGGGTTGGAGAATTGATTATTTTATAGTTTCAAATAGATTTTTAGACAATATTAAAAATATAAAAATTCATAATGAAATTTATGGTTCAGATCATTGTCCTATAGAGTTAATTATTAAATAGATATGGAAAAAAGTATTTTACATTGTGATATGAACAATTTTTATGCTTCTGTTGAATGTGTTTTAAATCCTAAACTTGTTAGTAGTCCTATCGCAGTATGTGGAAGTAAAGAAGAAAGACATGGAATAGTACTTGCAAAGAATTATTTAGCAAAAGATTTTGGAGTAAAAACTGGAGACACAATTTGGCAAGCAAAGAATAAATGTCCAAATATAATTATTATTGACAATCCTCATTTTGATATGTATTCATATTATTCAAAAAGAGCAATAGACATATATAAAAAATATACTGATAAAATTGAATCTATGGGGTTGGATGAATGTTGGCTTGATGTTACAAATTCAATTAAGTTATTTGGTAAACCTGTTGATATAGCAAATACTTTAAGAGAAACAATTAAATCTGAACTTGGACTTACTATTTCTGTAGGAGTATCATTTAATAAAACTTTTGCGAAGTTAGGAAGTGACCTTAAAAAGCCAGATGCTACAACAGTTATATCAAAGAATAATTATAAAGATATTGTATGGCCATTACCTATATCTGATTTACTATTTGTTGGGAGAAAAACAAAGCAACTACTTAATAAGAATTATATCTATACAATTGGTGATATCGCTAATTCTAAACCGGAGAGACTAAAAAAACTTCTTGGCAAAAATGGTATAACTCTTTATAATGAGGCTAATGGTTTGGATGACGATGAAGTTAAAAATGTTGATTATATAGATACAGTTAAATCAATCAGCCATGGAATAACTACAGTAAATGATTTGACAAATAATGATGAAGTATGGACAATTATTCTTGAACTTACTCAAGAAATCTCGTTTAAATTAAGAAAGCAAAATTTACGAGCAGGTGGAGTTTCAGTTAATATAAGAAACAATGAATTACAATTTGAGCAGTTTCAAATGAAATTTTTATCTTCTGAAGAAAGTGCTATAAATATTGCTAAATACGCATTTTCACTTTTTAAGAATAGATATTCGTGGGATAAACCGATTAGGACTGTTACTGTTAGTGCTATATATTTATCTGATAATAGTTCTCCAGAAGAATTAACTATATTGGAAGATAACAATTTTAAAGAAAAAATAGAAAAAGTTGAAAGATGTGCACAAGATATAAATATAAAGTATGGACAAGAATTAGTGAAAAATGCGACACTTATTAAAAATGATAATTTGCCTAACATAAGAAGAAAAATTAATTATGACATTAATAAACAAAAATAAAATATTTGTAGATGGGATTATAATTCCAATTATTATATTTGTTTTGATTACTTATTTTATTTCATTGATTTGTAAAAAAATTGATGATAACTTTAATCCTATTCTAGTTCAAGGTATAGCGAATACCATAATATTATGTATGTTAATACCATTTTATATATTTTTTAATAATAAGAATAATATATGTGAATCAAAAATTAATCATAAAATAATTATTTATGCTGTTGCATTAGGATTGTCATTGTGCTATATTTGTAATACTATTATTGGTATTATTCCAGATTCAAAAACAAATATTGTTACTGAAAATGTATATAAACTTTCTGAAGAATTGAATGTCTATATAACTTTATTTATTATAATAATTGTTGTGCCTATAACTGAAGAATTGTTATTTAGAGGGTTCTTTTATAACACAATAAAAACTATATCAAATCATATATTTGCAATAATAATTTCAAGTATTGCTTTTGCAGTTGCTCATTCAGATTTTAAACAAATATTATATGCATTTATTGCTGGTTTATTTTTGGCATATATAAAATATAAATGTAATAATGTGATATACACTATAATTATGCACTGCATAATGAACTTGACTTCATTCTTTTTTATACCAAATATTATGTTAAGTAAGAGAATTGATATTTTTACACTTTTTATAATGTTTATAATTATGATTTTATCTTTATATAGAATTTATTTGTTTAGCATAAGTAAAAATAATAATAATTGAAAGGAGATAGTATTCAACTAATGAATACATTTTGTAATGATGAAGTATTTAAGTTTTATTATTCCTTGTTATAATTCAAGCGAATATATGAAAAAGTGTATTAATTCTATATTGCCACTTGGGGAAGATGTAGAAATACTTATAATTGATGATGGCTCTAATAAAGATAATACACTTGAAATTGCAAAAAACTTCGAAAAAAAATATCCATCTATTTGTAGGGCGATTCATAAGCCAAATGGTGGTCATGGAGATGCATTAAATGTTGGTATAAGCAATGCTAATGGGTTATTTACAAAAGTTGTTGATTCTGATGACTGGATTGACACTAAAGCCGGATTAAAATTATTAGATGTGATTAAATATCAAGAAAATAAAAAGTCAGGGGTTGATTTATATATAACTAATTTTATTTATGACAAAGTAGGAGCAAAACATAAAAAAATTATGGACTATGTTTTTTCAATCCCAAGAAACAAGGTTCTCACTTGGGATAAAATTAGATTTTTTGCTCCTGGAACATATATGTTAATGCATTCTCTTTGTTATAGAACTGATGTTCTTAAAAAAAGTCAATTAAACTTACCTAAAAAGACTTTTTATGTAGACAATATATATGCATATAAACCACTTTTGTATGTAAATAAAATTTATTATTTAGATGTAGATTTATATCATTATTTTATTGGCAGAAATGACCAAAGTGTTAATGAAAAAGTTATGATTGATAGACTTGAGCAACAATATAAAGTTACAAGAATAATGCTTTATGATGTAGATTTAAATAAAATTAAATCTAATAAAAAACTTTATCATTATATGATTAATTATATGAGTATAATTATGACTGTTACTTCAGTATTTTCAATACTATCAAAAAATGATAAATGGTTAGATGAAAAAGATAAGTTGTGGGCCGAACTAAAAAGAAAGAACAAAAAGTTGCACAATGAACTTATGTATAGTTTTTTAGGTTTAGGTGTTAATATTCCAGGAAGTATTGGTAAGAAAATTACTATTGGCGGCTATAAGATTTCGCAATTATTATACGGATTTAATTAGCGTTTTAATTTCTTTATATAATTAATATACCTTTCTTTTCAATTTTATGCATAAATACAGCAAATTTTTTGTATTTATGCATTTTTTTGTTAAAATACTTGACAATTTCTAAAAAATATGTATAATTATTGCATAATTATTCATTTATTTTTTTGGAGGTATAAAAAATGAAAAAATTATTATCTTTATGTTTATCAATTTTAATGATTGTTGGTTTAGTTTCATGTGGAAACAAAACTGGTAATGCAGTTACAAGTAATGAGACTGCTAAAAAATTAATAATGTGTACAAATGCAGAATTTCCACCTTATGAATATAAGGATGGTGGAAACTTTGTAGGTATTGATGTTGAAGTGTCTAAACTTATTGGAGAAAAGATTGGTGCTGAAGTTGAAATACTTGACATTGCATTTGATTCATTGATTCCAACTGTTACAAGTGGAAAGGCTGATTTTGCGATGGCAGGTATGACAGTTACAGAAGATAGAAAAGAATTTGTTGACTTCACACATACATATCAAACTGCTGTTCAGACAGTTGTTGTACCATCAAATAGTAGTATTGCTTCAATTGATGATTTAAATGGAAAGAAAATAGGAGTTCAACAGGGCACAACTGGAGATATATATTGCACAGGTGATTATGGTGATGCAAATGTAGAAAGATTTCCTAAAATTGTTGATGGTTTCCAAGCCATGAAATCAGGTAGAATAGATGCATGCGTAGTTGATGATGAAGTTGCAAAAAACATTGTTTCTCAAGATGCTTCATCATATAAGATTCTTGACACTGCTTATGCTGAAGAAGAATATGCAATCGCTGTAAAAAAAGGAAATACTGAATTGTTAGAAAAGTTAAATAAAGCGATAGACGAAATAAAAACTTCAGGCGAATTGAAAAAAATTGTAGATAAGTATATTAAATAAAAATTATGGAACAAATAATTAAATCATTACAATTAAATCTTATAAAAGATAACAGATATATGTATATAATTGATGGCTTGAAGAATACCATGATTATAACTATATTTGCAACTTTACTTGGTATATTTTTAGGACTAATTGTAGCATTAGTAAGAACAACATATGACAATACAAAAAAATTAAAAGTGCTAAATGCTATATGTAACTTATACATAACTGTTATTAGAGGAACTCCAGTAGTTATTCAGTTAATGATATTATTCTTTTGTATATTTACATCAAGAAATGTAAGTGGTGTTATGATAGCAATAATTGGATTTGGTATTAACTCTGGTGCTTATGTTGCAGAAGTTTTTAGGTCTGGGCTTATGTCTATTGACAATGGACAGATGGAAGCAGGAAGGTCTCTTGGACTTTCATATTTAGACACAATGAAATTTATAATAATTCCACAAGCATTTAAGGTTGTATTACCTACACTTGGCAATGAGTTTATTGTTTTGATTAAAGAAACTTCTGTTGCAGGGTATGTTGCTGTTCAAGATTTAACCAAAGGTGGTGATATAATTAGGTCGAGAACATATGATGCTTGGACACCTCTTCTTATAGTTGCTGGTATATATTTATTTCTAACTTGTGTATTTTCTGCATTTGTTAAAAAATTAGAGATAAATTTAAGGAAAAATGAGAGGAAAGATTAATATGAATAAATTACTTGAAATTAAAGATTTGTGTAAAAGTTTTGGAGAGCATAAAGTACTTAAAAATATTTCAACTGATATTTATGTAGGTGATGTTCTTTGTTTAGTTGGACCAAGTGGTGGTGGAAAATCAACATTTTTAAGAACTTTAAATCTTCTTGAATTACCTACAAGTGGACAAATACTTTTTGAAGGAACTGATATTACTGATAAAAATACTGATATTGACAACATAAGAAAGAAGATAGGAATGGTTTTTCAGCATTTTAATCTATTCCCACATTTGACAATTTTAGAGAATATGACACTTGCTCCAATGAAAGTGTTAAATCAAACTAAAGAGTCTTCAGAAGATAAGGCTAAAGAATTATTAAATAGAGTTGGCTTAATTGATAAATTAAATACATATCCAAATATGTTATCAGGAGGTCAAAAGCAAAGAGTTGCTATAGTTAGAAGTCTTATGATGAATCCTGATGTTATGTTATTTGATGAACCAACTTCAGCACTTGACCCTGAAATGGTAGGTGAAGTCCTTGATGTTATGAAAGAGTTGGCAAGAGAAAAAATGACAATGGTTGTAGTTACTCATGAAATGGGATTTGCAAAAGAAGTTGCTAATAGAGTTGCATTTTTAGATAATGGAGTATTTGCATATGAAAATTCTCCTGATAAGTTTTTTAATAATCCAAATAATGAGCGGCTACAAAGTTTTTTAAGCAAAGTATTATAATATTTTTTAATAGTTTATATATAAGAGAGGTACAAAATGTTAGACAAGAGTAAGATTAAAAAAGTTGTATTGGCATATAGTGGTGGACTTGATACATCAATTATCATTCCATGGCTTAAAGAGAATTATAATAATTGTGAAGTAATTGCTGTTTCTGGTGATGTTGGACAAGGTGATGAACTTACTGGTCTTGAAGAAAAGGCCAAGAAAACAGGTGCATCAAAACTTTATGTACTTAATTTGCAGGATGATTATGTAGATAATTATATTATTCCTACAATGAAAGCAGGCGCAATATATGAAGATTATTTACTTGGAACAAGTCATGCAAGACCTTGTATTGCTAAAGGACTTGTGGAAATAGCAATAAAAGAACATGCAGATGCTATCGTTCATGGATGTACAGGCAAAGGAAATGACCAAGTTAGATTTGAATTAGCAGTTAAACACTTTGCACCAGAAATACCTATTATAGCACCATGGAGAGAGTGGAATATAAAATCAAGAGAAGAAGAAATAGATTATGCAGAAAGCCATAATGTTCCACTTAGAATTAATAGAGAAACAAATTACTCTAAAGATAAAAACCTTTGGCATTTATCACATGAAGGTCTTGATTTAGAAGATATTGGAAATGAACCTATGTATGATAAAGAAGGTTTTTTAGAGATGTCTATTTCGCCATTTAAAGCAAAAGATGAGCCAACATATGTAACTATTAAATTTGAAAAAGGAATACCTACTGAACTTAATGATAAAAAAATGTCTGCAAAAGATATTATATTGTCTCTTAATAAAATTGGTGGTGAAAATGGAATAGGTTTACTTGACATAGTAGAAAATAGACTTGTTGGCATGAAGTGTAGAGGGGTGTATGAAACTCCTGGAGGAACTATTTTATATAAAGCACATGAAGCCCTTGAAACTATTTGTCTTGACAAATTGACATTACACGAGAAACAAAAATTATCAATTACTTATGCAGAACTTGTTTATAATGGATTATGGTTTTCACCATTAAGAGAGGCACTTGCTGCATTTGTAGATAAAACACAAGAAACTGTAACAGGTACTGTTAAACTTAAGTTATATAAAGGAAATATAATTAAAGCAGGGTTAAGTAGTCCATATTCATTATATGATGATGAATTATGCACATTTGGAGAAAGTGATTATAATCAGGCAGATGCTGCAGGATTTATCAATTTATTTGGGCTTGCAACAAAAGTAGATGCTCTTATGAAAAAGAAAACAGGATTAAAACTATAATTTATAAAAGGATGTTTTATGGCAAAACTATGGGCAGGCAGAACAAATGCAAATACAAGTAAACTTGCTGATGAGTTTAATTCTTCTATAAACATAGATAAACGAATGTATAAGGAAGATATAGAGGGGAGTATAGCACATGTGTCTATGCTCTCTTATTGTAATATAATTTTAAAGAGTGAAGAGATTAAAATTACAAATGGCTTAAAAAATATTTTAAAAGATATTGAAAGTGGAAAATTAAAAATCAATGAAAATGCTGAAGATATTCATATGTTTATTGAAGAAACATTAACTAAGCGAATAGGTAATGTTGGTAAGAAACTGCATACAGCAAGAAGCAGAAATGACCAAGTTGCACTTGATATTAGGCTTTATTTAAGAAAAGAAATTAAATTAATTACTAATTTGATTAATGCTATAATAAAAACTATTATTAAAATTGCAAAAAATAATAGAAACGTAATTATGAGTGGCTTTACACATTTACAAAAAGCACAGCCTATAACATTTGCACATTATATTCTTGCTTATGGAATGATGTTTAAAAGAGATAAAGAGCGACTTAATGATTTGCTTAAAAGAATTAATATTTCGCCAATTGGCGCTTGTGCATTAGCAGGAACTACATATAAAACAAATAGAAAATATGAAGCAAAATTATTAAAGATGGATGGTGTTTGTGAGAACTCTATTGATGCTGTATCTGATAGAGATTTTATTATTGAACTTGCATCTAATATCTCAATAATTGCTATGCATCTATCAAGGCTTGCAGAAGAAACAGTAATTTTTACGAGTAATGAGTTTAATTATATAGAACTTTCTGATGCGTTAACTACAGGTTCATCTATAATGCCACAAAAAAAGAACTCTGATATGGCAGAACTTGTTAGAGGAAAAACTGGTAGAGTGTATGGTAATTTAATAAATATTTTAACTTTACTTAAAGGTTTACCACTTGCTTACAACAAGGATATGCAAGAAGATAAAGAGTTAATATTTGACTCTATTGATACTATAAAAAACTGTATTAATATTTTTATTGAAATGTTAAGTACTATGAAAATTAATAAAGAAAGAATGAGAGATGATGCATTGAGCGGATTTATAAATGCTACAGATTTGGCAGATTATTTAGTAAATAAAGGTATGGCATTTAGAGATGCTTATAAATTATCTGGAAAAATTGTTAATTTTTGTATAAAAGAAAACAATAAATTAAATAAAAAAGATAGTGGTTTTAAGTTTACACTTGAAAATCTTGATATAAATACATATAAAAAGTTTTCTAAATTATTTAGTGAAGATGTATATGATTTTATCAATCTTGATAATTGCGTAAAAAGGCGAAATAGTTATGGTGGAACTTCACAAAGTAATATAGATACTCAAATTAAGTATTTAAATAAATAGCATAATAAAAGGTATATTAAAAAAATATACCTTTTTTATTGACTATAAAACATAAAAATACTATAATATATATATTAGAGTTTATATCTCTATGTAGTAGTGCTACAGAAGCATTACTTATATTTTTAGTGATATATTGGAGAACAAATGGAAATTGTAAGAGAGGATGTAAGAAACATAGCAATTATTGCTCATGTTGACCATGGTAAAACAACACTTGTTGATGCACTTTTACATCAATCAGGTATTTTTCGTGAAAATCAAGAAGTACAAATAAGAGTTATGGATTCAAATGCACTTGAGAGAGAAAGGGGTATAACTATACTTTCTAAAAATACTGCTGTCAATTATAAAAATGTTAAAATTAATATTGTTGATACTCCTGGTCATGCTGATTTTTCAGGTGAAGTAGAAAGAATACTAAAAATGGTTGATGGTGCAATTCTAATCGTTGATGCATTTGAAGGAACAATGCCTCAAACAAGATTTGTTTTATCTAAAGCACTTGAACTAAAATTGCCTATATTAGTTTGCATTAATAAAATTGATAGACCTGAAGCAAGACCTAAAGAAGTCGTTGATGAAGTATTAGAATTGTTTTTAGATTTAAATGCAAGTGATGAACAACTTGATTGTCCATTTATATATATGTCTGCTAAAGCAGGCTATGCTAAATTAAATCTTGATGATGAGTCAAATAATATGATACCATTATTTGATTCAATTTTATCATATTTTAAACCACCACATGGTGATGTAGATGCACCAGCAAAATTATTAATTTCTACAATTGACTATAATGAATTTGTTGGTAGGATTGGTATAGGAAAAATTGAGCAAGGTAAGATTTGTGAAAATGGTGAGATGGTTGTTGTAAATCATCATGACTTAAATAAAAAAGAAAAAATTAAGATTTCAAAATTATATGAGTTTGAAGGACTTGAAAGAGTTGAAGTTAAAGAATCAAAACTTGGCTCTATTGTGGCTGTTACTGGAATAGATGATTTACATATTGGAGATACTATTACTGATGTTAATGATTTAACTCCAATTGAGTTTCAAAAAATTAGTGAGCCAACAATATCAATGTATTTTATGGTTAATGACTCTCCGCTTGCTGGAACAGAAGGAAAGTTTTTAACTTCAAGACACATAAGAGAAAGACTCTATAAAGAATTAAATACTGATGTTAGTTTGAGAGTTGAAGAAACAGATTCACCTGATAGTTTTAAAGTTTCTGGCAGAGGTGAACTTCATCTATCTATACTTATAGAAACTATGAGGCGAGAAGGATATGAGTTTGCAGTATCAAAAGCAGAAGTTATATTTAAAACTGATGCAAACGGAAACAAAACTGAACCTATGGAAATTGCATATATTGATTTACCTGAAGAGTTTTCTGGTGCCGTAATTCAAAAATTAACTCAAAGAAAAGGCGTTTTAAATGGAATGAGCAAAGGACAAGGTGAATTTGTTCGCCTTGAGTTCTCTATTCCATCAAGAGGACTTATAGGTTATAGAGGTGAGTTTTTGACAGATACCAAAGGTACTGGAATATTAAATACTATGTTTGATGGATATGGACCTTATCTTGGAGATTTAACTTATAGACCAACTGGCTCTCTTATAGCATTTGAGTCTGGAGTTGCTGTTGCTTATGGTTTATTTAATGCTCAAGAAAGAGGACTTTTATTTATAGGAGCAGGAGATAAAGTATATAGTGGAATGGTAGTAGGTCAAAATCCAAAAAATGAAGACATAGAAGTTAATGTATGTAAAACAAAAAAACTAACTAATATGAGGTCATCAGGAGCAGATGAAGCATTAAAACTTGTACCAAAAAAAATAATGTCTCTTGAACAGTGTTTAGAGTTTATTGACACTGATGAATTACTTGAGATAACACCATTAAATCTTAGAATAAGAAAAAAAATATTGGACCCAACTTTAAGAAAAAGGTCAAATCTAAAAAAATAATGAGCGCACCAAAAAATAAAAAAATAATTGCTAAAATATTAGCATATATAGGATTACTAATTATATTATTGTTTATCATTGGAATGATTTATGGTTTAGTGGCAAAAGATGGTATGTTTGTTATTGCTATGATTATTGGGTTAAGTATTGTTTCATTGTTATATAGATGGGGAATTATGGCTTTTAAGAAAATATATGGAAGCGATAATGTTTTCAAAGATGAAAATAATAATCAAGATATTACTAAAATAACTAATATAAATACAAAAAAATTATAATAAGAAAGGGGTTTATACATAACTATAATAATTTTTAAACTATATAGAATGTATAAGGAATTGTATGTCAGGACATAGTAAATTTAATAACATTAAACACAAAAAAGAAAAAGCAGATGCTGCAAGAGGAAAAATTTTCACAGTTATAGGACATGAACTTGCTATAGCAGTTAAACAAGGTGGAGCCGACCCTAATAGTAATTCAAAACTTCGCGATGTTATTGCAAAAGCAAGAGCAAACAACATGCCTAATGATACTATTGAAAAGGGTATTAAAAAGGCTGCTGGTAATGTAGATGCAGTTAATTTTGAAGAATTAACATATGAGGGTTTTGGACCATCTGGAGTTGCTATTTTAGTTCGCGCTCTTACTGATAATAAAAATAGAACAGGTGGAAATGTTAGGTCTGCATTTACAAAAGGCAATGGTAATCTTGGCTCACAGGGTTCAGTTTCTTATATGTTTAAAGAAAAAGGTCAGATTATAATTGATAAAGAAGATTGTGATAAAACATCAGATGAATTGATGGAATTAGCGCTTGAAAATGGTGCATCAGATTTTAATGAAGAAGAAGATTCTTATGAAATCTTAACAGACCCTGCTGACTTTTCAACATGTAGAGAGGCACTTGAAAAAGCAGAGATAAATATGCTTGAAGCAGATATAACTATGATACCTGAAAATTATGTATCAGTAACTGATGAAGATGCTGTATATGGATTAAGAAAAACACTTGATTTATTAGATGAAGATGAAGATGTAAAAGCATATTATACAAATTGGGAAGAAGAATAATATAAGGAATGATATAATATATGTATGATATTTGTTTAGTTGGAGCAGGACTATTTAATGCTACTCTTGCACGACTAATAAAAAAACATAATAACAATGCTAAAATACTTGTACTTGAAAAGAGAAGTCATTTGGCTGGTAATATTTATGATGAGAAAATTGAAGGAATTACAGTTCATAAATATGGCGCTCATATTTTTCATACAAGTGATTTAGAAGTATGGAACTTTGTTAATGAAGTTACAGATTTCAATAGATTTACTAATTCTCCTATAGCAAATTATAATGGCGAAATATATAATTTACCATTTAATATGAATACTTTTGTTCATATGTGGGGAATATCTACGGTTGATGAAGCAAAAGAAATAATTGCTAATCAACGAAAGGAAATAAAATCAGAACCTAAAAATCTTGAAGAGCAAGCCATTAGCCTTGTAGGTAGAGATATATATGAAAAATTAATAAAAGGATATACAGAGAAGCAGTGGGGTAGAGATTGTAAAGATTTACCTGCTTTTATAATTAAAAGAATACCTGTAAGATTTACTTTTGACAATAATTATTTTAACGATACAAAACAAGGTATTCCACTCAATGGATATACTAATATGATAAAAAAACTTTTTGAAGGGTGCGACATAGAGTTAAATGTAGATTATTTGAAGTGTAAAGATAAATATAAAATTGATAATATAGTTTTTACTGGTGCAATAGATGAATACTATGATTATAAATTTGGTGAATTAAATTGGAGAAGTTTACACTTTGAAGAAGAAATGTTAAGTAAAGAAGATTTTCAAGGAAATGCAGTTGTAAATTACACTGATAGATTTACACCATATACAAGAATAATTGAACATAAACATTTTTTAAATGAAGTATCACCTGTAACTATTATTACAAAGGAATATCCAAGAGATTGGAAAAATGGACTTGAAAAATATTATCCAATGAATGATGAAAATAATCAAAATCTTTATAATAAATACAAAGAATTTTCACAAAAAGATAATATAATATTTGGTGGAAGGCTCGGAATGTATAAATATTATGATATGGATAAAGTAATAAGAGCCGCAATTGATTTGTATAATGAAAATAAATGTTTTAAAATCTAAAATTATTGCTGTACTTATATGCTCGCTTATATTAAATAATACATCTTATGCAGGGATGTTTTTTAAAGTTTTGAATAAAACATTTTATGTTGATGATAACGGTAAGATGGCTACTGGATGGAGATGGATAGATACTAATAATGATAATATAGCCGAATGTTATAGATTTAATAAAGATGGTTCATTAGTTGCAACTAAATCTAAAATTAATGGAAAAGAAGTAAATGAAGATGGGCTATGGGTCGTAGATGGTGTTATACAAAGAATATTTAAAAGTACTGGAAGACCACTATATGCTCAAAATGCTGATTTAGGTGAAAAAGATACAAATGAGTATTTTGACCTTGGAACATTATCTTCAACACGAAGAATTAATGCTACAAAAAAAGAAAACTTGGAAGAATTAATAAGGGCTGATTTAATGAAAGATGAAGAAGATTATAGAAAGAGTTTAATTGGCCCAAAAGATATATTTGAAAGACCAGAAGATGGTTTACTGTATTCTAAAAATGCAAAAAACAATATTAGAAAGGTTCCAGTAGCAACTATAAGTACTTGGCATATAATTGATGATGTTCTGAAAGAAGATGCAGTTAGAGTTATAACATCTACTGATAGTATAGTTGCCGGAAGAGATATGAGAAACTTTGTTACTGCATCAAATAAATATACAGCAAGAGCAAATGGAGTAAAAGTATATGGTGGATATGTATGGGATGATGTTATAGTTTTGCAAGGTAATGGTGCTTATGTAAAGTTTTCAACTACTGACAATGGAAATAGATATAAGGCTAATTATTTCACTGTTGAACTGGCACATCAAACTCATGGAGAGGCTACGGCAGATACATATTGTGGTATTGAATTATACTTAAATGGACAATCAGTTGAAGTATATGATGACTTTTGTGATGGTGAACCAGAACTTATTTCAGAGTATTTAGATGATGGTGAAAAAAACATTGAATTAAGGGCCATTGTAACTGGTGATGCACCTGGTAGAAAAATATATATAAGAAATCCAAGGTTTAGACAGATTACTTCTTTTGTAAATGTTGAAGACCCTGAATTAAGACGTGAGATGAGAGAATTAGCAAGAGAAGAAAGACAAAGATTATCTGAAGAACGAAAGGCTAAAAGGGAAGAGGAAAAAAGAAGAAAAGAAGCAGAAAAAGCCGCTTCAAAAAATAAATAATAATATTTACATTATATTTATTATATGATAAAATTAATGCATTAAAGGGGGATGTTATGAAATTATTTTTAACAAATGGATTAGGTGGTCTTTTTAGTAATCAGGTCACTGTAATAATTGCATATGTAGTCTTTTTAATAGGAATTATGTATTTCATGTTAATTAGACCTCAAAAAAAGGAAGAAGAGAAGAAAAAAACACTTATGAATTCACTTGCAGTAGGCGATAGTGTTCTTACTACATCGGGCTTTTACGGAGTAATTATAGATATGACCGCAGATACTGTGATTGTTGAGTTCGGTAATAATAAAAATTGTAGAATACCAATGCAAAAGGCAGCAATTATTAAAAATGAAAAACCAAATTATAAAGCAGAAAGTTCTACAGATAAAAAATAATTTTTTGAACTCGTTATATAACGAGTTCATTTTTTATAAACATTAAGAGGTAAATATGTTTTATAATAACAAAGTATTGATGGCTAAAAATAATGATAAAGAGTTTTATCTTTTGCTTAATATGGTTAATAAACACGGACTTATAGCAGGAGGAACTGGGTCAGGTAAAACAATTACTTTAAAAGTAATGGCAGAAAGTTTTGCTGATGCAGGTGTTCCAGTTTTTCTTGCAGATGTTAAAGGCGATTTAGCAGGCATGTGCGAAATTGGTATTGACTCTGATGATATGAAAAAAAGAATTGAAAAATTTAAATTAAATGATTATGGATTTTCATATAAAAAATACACAACACAATTTTTTGAAATTAATCGTAAATATGGACTACCAGTAAGAACTACTATTAGTAATTTTGGACCAACACTATTATCACATATTTTTGAATTAAATCAAACTCAATCAGATGTTTTAAATGTAATATTCAAAATTGCTGATGATGAAGGATTACCTCTTTTAGATTTGAAAGATTTAAAAAAGATACTTGAATATGTAAGTGAACACAATAAAGATTTTTCAGGCTCGTATGGAAATATAACAAAACCTACACTTCAATCAATTCTTAGGGCAATGATTTCACTTGAGCAAGAAGGAATAGATATGCTTTTTGGAGAGCCTGAAATAGAATTATCTGATTTAATTAAGACAGATTCAAATGGTAAAGGAATAATAAATATTTTGCATAGTCAAAGTCTTATACTTAGCCCAAGAGTTTATTCTGCATTTATGCTCTGGTTTATATCTGAATTATATGAAACTATGCCAGAAGTGGGAGATTTAGATAAACCAAAATTTGTTTTCTTTTTTGATGAAGCACACATTTTATTTAAAGATTGTTCTACAGCACTATTAAAGAAGATAGATCAAATTACCAAGTTAATAAGGTCAAAAGGAATAGGATTATTTTTTATAACTCAAGATCCGACTGATATTCCTGATACAATTTTGCAACAGTTAGGAAATAAAGTTCAACATGTACATAGGTCATATACTGCAAAAGACAAAAGAAATCATAAAGCAATATGTGATAGTTTTAGAGATAATAAAGACTTGGATATTTCAGAAATTCTTGAAACACTTGGAACTGGTGAAGCACTTGTATCTTTTCTCGATGAAAAAGGTGCACCTAATATTGTAGATTTTGCTAAAATATTACCACCTCAAAGTAAAATGGGTACTATAGATGATAATAAAAGACAACAAGAGATTAAGTCTTCTATGATTTATACCAAGTATATAAATGATTTAGACAGAGAGTCTGCTTATGAATTATTAAGTAAAAAAATTGAACAACTAAATGAAAGTAATGAAAATGATAAAGTTTTAAATGAAAAGTTAAAAGAAATTGAAAAAAAAGAAAAAATTGAACAAAAAGAAAATGATAAACTTTTAAAAGAACAAATGAAACGAGAAGCCGCTACAAAGAAAAAAATTTCTTCGGCTTTTAGTAATGTTATTAAAACAACTGGAAGTACAATAGGTAGAGAAGTCTCTAAATCACTTACTGATGCTATTTTTGGCTCAAAAAGTAAAACTGCTAAAAGAATGGCTTCTAATATAGGCTCATCAATAGGTAGAAATTTATTAGGGACATTGCTCAAGGGGTAGATTATGAATAGAATTAAAAAAATTGCTGTTTTAACAAGTGGTGGTGATGCACCTGGAATGAATGCGGCTATTAGGGGCGTTGTAAGATGTGCTTTAAATAATGGCATTGAAGTTATTGGGTTTTTAAGAGGTTATAGTGGATTACTTGATAATGAGTTTATTGAGATGGATAAACGTTCTGTTTCTGACATTGTTGATAGGGGAGGAACTATATTATTTACTTCCAGGTCAAAAGAGTTTATGGAAAGAACAGGACAATTAAAAGCATTAGATATACTTAAAAAGAATAACATTGATGCTTTAGTTACTCTTGGAGGTGATGGGACATTTAGAGGTGCACTTGAATTAAATAAAACTTCAAATGGGGAATTAAATGTTATTGGTGTGCCAGCAACGATTGATTTAGATATAGCATGTACAGAGTATACAATAGGCTTTGATACCGCTATTAATACTGCTATGGAAGGTGTTGATAGAATAAGAGACACCAGTACTTCTCATGAAAGGTGTTCTATAGTAGAAGTTATGGGTAGAAATGCAGGGTACATAGCAGCATATACAGGAATTTCTACTGGGGCTGAAGATATAATTATTCCAGAATATAATGAATATGGTGATATCAATAAAATAATCACAAGAGTAAAGATTGCAAATAAAAAAGGGAAAAAACATTACATCATTATCAATGCTGAAGGCATTGGGCAATCATATGATATGGCAAAAATGATTGAGACAATGACTGGAATTGAAACAAGAGCAACTATTCTTGGACATTTGCAAAGAGGTGGTACTCCAACATGCAAGGATAGAGTTTACGCATCAATAATGGGTTGCAGAGCAGTTGAAGTGTTGTTAGAAGGAAAATGTAATAGATTAATAGTTTATAAAGATGGTGAGTTTTCTGATGTTGATATTAAAGAAGGATTGGCAGAAACAAAACCATTCCCACAATATTTTATTAAAACTGCTATAGAACTTGAATCAAAATAATAAAAATACTATGGATAATAATTTAAAAAATAATAGTAAGGAAAATTCATTTCCAATTATTATATCAAATTCATATATAAAAAAATATTATTTAGACAATAGACTTTCAGTTTTACCAAGTGAAATTAAAAATACTATTAAAAAACTATTTGTAGAATTGACTGAAACTGTTGGCGGAATAGCAATTATATACTATGACATTGATGAAAATGATTTAATTTTTAGAATTAATAAAGAAGATGATGATTATAATTTTGATGAAATTGAGGCAAACTATAAATTATCTCGAATTGAAAAAGAAAATGAACAATTATTTAGAGAAATAAATAGTTTTTGCAAGTTTAAATTTAATGGGCTAATATAATTTAATGTTTAAAATTGGAAATATAGAAATTAAGAATAGAGTGTGTGTCGCTCCTATGGCTGGAATTACAGATTTACCTTATAGAATTATTTTAAAGGAAATGGGGACTTCACTTTTAACCACTGAACTTGTTAGTGCAAAAGGAATATATTATAATAATCCAAATAACAAAATAATAATGGCAACTGATAAAAAAGAATCTCCTGTAGCATTGCAACTATTTGGGGCAGACCCTATAATTATGTCTCTCGTTGCAAATAATGTTAAAGATTCATATGACATTATAGATATAAATATGGGTTGCCCAGTTCTAAAAGTTGTTAGAAATGGAGAGGGCGCAGCGTTACTTAAAAATGAAAGTCTTGCATGCAGAATTGTAGAGAGTATAGTTAGGGTGATTGGTGATGAAAAACCTGTTACCTGCAAGATAAGAATAGGATATGACAATAATCATATAAATGCTGTAAAGTTTTCTAAAGCACTTGAATCGGCAGGAGCAAAAGCAATAACTATACATGGAAGAACCAAAACAGAATTATATAGTGGTGAGTGCCATAGAGATGTAATTAAGGATGTAAAATCTTCAGTAAAAATACCAATTATAGCGAATGGTAATATATGGAATATATATGATGCTAAAAGTATGCTTGAAGAAACAGGTGCAGATGCAATTGCACTTGGAAGAGCAGTAAAAGGTAATCCTTGGATTGTAAAAGAATGTATAGAATATATAGAAAATGATAAAATCATAGATAGACCAACAAAAGATGAAATAAAAAAAATGATGTATAGACATGTTGATGATGAAATTAATTTTAAAGGAGAAATGAAGGCAATTTCGGAACTTAGACATCATTTGGCTTGGTACACACATGGGATGGAAAATTCAACAAAATTTAGACTTGAATTAAATAGTGCAGATACAAAAGAAAAAATTTATTCATTAATAGATAAATTATAAAAACTAGGAGAAAAAAATGAAAGCATTAGATAACTTAACAAACGAAGAATTAATATCATTACAAAATGATTTAGAAAAAGAATTAAATGTTTTTAAAGAATTAAGTTTAAAACTTGACATGAGTAGAGGTAAACCTTGCAAAGAACAACTTGATTTATCTATGGACTTGTTAAGTGTACTTGATAAACATTCTAATCTTATATGTAAAGATGGAACAGATTGTCGTAATTATGGTGTTCTTGGTGGCATAGAAGAGGCTAAAGAATTACTTGCATCATTTATGGAGAATAAAATTGAAAATATACTCATATATGGCAATTCTTCATTAAATGTTATGTATACAATGATTATGCAAGCATGGGTCTTCGGTATTATGGGAAATACTCCTTGGAGTAAATTGAATGAAGTAAAGTTTTTATGCCCTGTTCCTGGTTATGATAGACATTTTGCCATTTGTGAAGAATTTGGTATAAAGATGATTAATATTCCACTATATGAATATGGACCTGATATGGATATGATAGAAGAATACATATCAAATGATGAAAGTGTAAAAGGCATATGGTGTGTTCCTAAATATTCAAATCCTGATGGTTATACATATAGTGATGAAACTGTCAAAAGATTTGCAAGATTAAAACCAAAAGCAAAAGATTTCCGTATTTTTTGGGATAATGCATATACGGTTCATCATTTATATGAGGAAAGAGAAAAACATGACCATATAATTGAGATTCTTGGTGAATGTGAAAAGGTTGGAAATCCAGACATTGTTTATAAGTTTGCTTCAACATCAAAAATTTGTTTTCCTGGTTCTGGAATTGCCTCACTTGCTGCATCAATTAATAATATCAATGACATAAAAAAGCACTTTAAAATACAAACTATAGGCTATGACAAAGTTAATCAATTAAGACATGTATATTATTTTAAAAACTTACTTGGAATTAAATCAAAGATGATAGAACAGGCAAAAATTATTAGACCTAAATTTGAACTCGTATTAAATAAATTGGATAAAGAATTATCAAATATAAGTTGTATTAGATGGACAAAACCTAAAGGTGGATACTTTATATCTTTTTATGCTATGAATGGTACTGCAAAAGAAATTGTAAGTAAGTGTGCTGAGCTTGGAGTAAAACTTACAGATGCTGGTGCATCATATCCGTATCACAATGACCCAGATGATTCAAATATACGTATTGCTCCAACATATCCAAGTATTGAAGAGTTAGAAATTGCTTTAAATGTATTTACTACATGTGTAAAATATGTAACTGTAAAAAAAATATTAAATAAATAATATTTAGGAGGAAGTATGTTTAAAATTATTAAAAAAAGAGTACTTGGCGATAAACTTGTATTATTTGATATTGAAGCAGAAAAGATTACAAAATCATGTTTGCCAGGACAATTTATAATTGTAAAACTTGATGAACAAGGTGAACGAATTCCACTTACTATATGTGATTATGATGGAGTTAAAGGTATTTTAACTATTGTTGTGCAAGAAATAGGCGCATCAACAAAAAAAATTAATATGTTAAATGAGGGTGATTTCTTTCAAGATGTAGTTGGACCACTTGGAAATCCTTCAGATTTGGTAGAAATAACTGATGATGAATTAAAAAATAAAAATATTGTATTTATAGGTGGAGGTGTTGGAGTTGCACCAATTTATCCACAAGTAAAATATTTATCTAATAAAGGAATTAAATGTGATGTTATATTAGGAGCAAGAACAAAAGATATGCTCATATTGGAAGATGAGTTTAAAAAACTAAACTGCAATGTATATTCATGTACTGATGATGAAAGCTATGGTTTAAAAGGTCCTGTTACGAATGTTTTAAAAATGCTTATAGAAGATAAAAAGATTAAATACAATCATTGTGTTGCAATAGGACCTGCAATTATGATGAAATTTGTATGTTTAATGACAAAAGAATATAATATACCTACTATTGTAAGTATGAATACAATTATGGTAGATGGTACTGGAATGTGTGGTGCATGTAGGCTTATGGTAGGTGGGGAACTTAAGTTTGCTTGTATAGATGGTCCAGAGTTTGATGGTCACAAGATTAATTTTGATGAAGTTATGAAAAGACAAGCCCAATATAAAGATGAAGAGGGAAGAGCACTTCTTAAATTAATAGAAGGGGATACACATCATGGCGGATGTGGATTATGTGGAGGTTAATATGGCAAATAGAGTAAAAGTAAGAGAACAAGAAGCAAAAGTTAGAGCAAAGAATTTTGATGAAGTGTGCTTTGGTTATAATGAAGAGGAAGCAGCACTTGAGGCTTCAAGATGTTTACACTGTAAAAATCCAAAGTGTGTAGAAGGTTGTCCAGTTGGGCTTCATATTCCTGATTTTATTGAACATATTAAAAATAAAGAGTATGATAAGGCAATTGAAACTATTCATTTATCAAGTTCACTTCCAGCAATTTGTGGAAGGGTCTGCCCTCAAGAAACTCAATGTGAATCTAAATGTATATTGGGAATTAAAGGGGAACCAGTTTCTATTGGAAAACTTGAAAGATTTACTGCAGACTATGCAAGAGAGCACAATTTAACAGAAAAAATAGATATTAAAAAGAATGGTAAAAAAGTAGCAATAGTTGGTTCTGGTCCTGCAGGTTTGTCTTGTGCAACTGACCTTGCAAAACTCGGTTATGATGTTACAATATTTGAAGCCCTCCATGCGACTGGTGGTGTGCTAACTTATGGCATTCCAGAATTTAGATTGCCAAAAGAAAAAGTTGTTAAACCTGAAGTTGAGAATGTAAAAAAACTTGGTGTTAAAATTGAAACTAATGTAATTATCGGAAAAACAATTACTATAGAAGAATTAATGAATGAACAAGGTTTTGAGGCAGTATTTATTGCTTCAGGTGCTGGGTTACCTATGTTTATGAAAATACCAGGTGAAAATTCAAATGGTATATTTTCAGCAAATGAATTTTTAACAAGAGCAAATCTCATGAAAGGATATAGAGATGATTACGATACACCTATTAAAGTTGGTAAAAAAGTAATTGTTGTGGGTGGTGGTAATGTTGCTATGGATGCAGCAAGGACTGCTCTTCGACTTGGTGCTGAAACTCATATTGTATATAGAAGGTCAGAAAAAGAGTTACCTGCAAGAGCGGAAGAAGTTCATCACGCAAAAGAAGAAGGGGTTATATTTGATGTTTTGTGTAATCCAATAGAAATTATTGCAGATGATAAAGATAATGTTATTGCAGTAAAAGTCATAAATATGGAACTTGGGGAACCAGATGAGAATGGAAGAAGAAAACCAGTTGAAATAAAAGGTTCAGAGCATAATATAGAATGTGATATGGTTATAATGGCTCTTGGTACTACACCAAATCCTATGCTTCCAAAAAACACAAAAGGATTGGAAACTAATAATAAGGGATGTATTGTGCATGATGATGAAACTACTGCCACAAGTTTAAAAGGTGTATTTGTTGGTGGTGATGCTGCTATAGGTGCTGCTACTGTTATACTTGCTATGGGGGCTGGTAAAAAAGCAGCAATAGGAATTGATAATTATTTAAAAAATAAGTAATAAAAAAAGTAGGTGCGATTGTAAATTGACAATGCACCTACTTTTTAAATTCTATTATTCTACATTTGGTTCAATAATTCCATAATTCCCATCGCCTCTTTTGTATGCAACACATATTTGTCCATTGGTATTTTCATATATAAAGAAATTGTGTCCTATCATGTCAAGTTGCATACATGCCTCTTCATCATCCATAGGTTTTAATAATATTTGTTTTTTCTTAACTATATTAATTTCAATTGGCTCTTCAGCAATATCCTCATTTGAAAAATTGCCTTCTGCAATATTTTTCATAATTGTATGAATTCTATTATCTCTAATTTTAGTCTTATATTTTCTAATTTGCCTTTCCAACTTGTCAGTTGCAGTGTCGATGGCAGCAAATAAATTATCCTGCCTTTCAGACACTCGAAGAAGATTTCCTTTTACTGGTATATTAATTTCACATATATCTTTGCCATTTTCTTTTTTTAAAGTCACAGTAGCATTAGTTTCTTTAGTAAACATTTTATCAAGTTTAGTTATTTTTTCATTAATTCTTGCTTTAATTGCATCTGTTAAATCAACATTTTTTCCAGTTATTATTATATTCATATTTATACCTCCATATTTTTAATGTAATTATAGCATATTTTTAAAAATTTTGATATAATAAAATAAAAAAGTAGGGGGTGCTTTTATGGCATTATTAGATTCATGGCATGAAATTGCGTATGATACTACAGATCAAAAAGCAATGCAAAAAGTTTGGGAAAAGTATTTCTTGGAAGAAAAAGAAATATACAAAAAATTATTATCTAATATAGATGAAGAAGTTGTTGGAACTGTTGAGAATCTTGCAAAAGAATACAATATGGATAATATATATTTTGTTGGATTCCTTGAAGGAATTAACGAGTCTATAGAAAAACCAAATCCTATTGAAAAATTGAAAGAAACTTCAAAAGTCAAAATTAAAATAAAACCTGAAGATTTATATTTTAATATGGTAAAAGCAAAAGCAAATTGGCTTTATGAACTTGATGAATGGGAAAATATTTTAAGTAAAGAAAAAAGACAAGAATTATATAAAAAATGTAAGGATGAATTAATAGTAAAACGTGATTCTCCTAAAGTTTATCCAAATGACCCTTGCCCATGTGGTAGTGGCAAAAAATATAAAAAGTGTTGTGGGAAAAATTCATAATACTATTATATAAAAAGTACCATATACATATTTATAAATAAATATATAAAACTTAATAACTATATAATAAATTAATGTTTTAAAGCATAAATTGTCAAATATTTGAAATTGATGCTTGACATTATTTTATTATATGGTATAATATTTGGTGCTATTTTAATATGTATTTTTGCGCCTCTAGCTCAGTTGGTAGAGCAGTAGACTCTTAATCTATTTGTCCAGGGTTCAAGTCCCTGGAGGCGCATTTGTACCATGAAAACTGAATACGAAGAAAATATTTTTTAAAGAGTGAACAATTTTTAGGAGCATATAGAAAAGAAAACTTTTCTAATATGCGACGAAAAAATTGTTCTAACGGGCATAAGACTTAAAAAGTATGAATATACTTTTATAAGGTGTCCGTTAAAAGATATTGAGGTTAAGAATTAGATTTTTAAATTTAATTTTACCGGCTCTACACGGAAGTGTAGAGAGAGAAAGAAAGAAGTGAACTTAAATCTCAGAGTAATTTAAGTGAAAAGAGCGTAGGGTGAATGCCTAGGCACTAAGAGCCGAAGAAAGACGTAATAAGCTGCGAAAAGCCATGGGGATTGGCAAATACGAGATGATCCATGGATATCTGAATGGGGAAACCTGATAGTGAGAACCACTATTATCATTAGATGAATAAATAGTCTAATGAAGGGAACCTGCTGAACTGAAACATCTAAGTAGGCAGAGGAAGAGAAAGAAAATCGATTTCGTAAGTAGAGGCGATCGAAAGCGAAGGAGCCTAAACCAAGATGCGTGCATTTTGGGGTTTGGACTACATAATGTAGTTATAAGCTTAGTAGAATACAGATGGAAAACTGAACCGAAGAGTGTGATAGTCACGTACACGAAAAGTAAGTAACGCAAGTAGAATCCAGAGTACCACGGGACACGAGGAATCGCCGTGGGAATGCGCGGAGACCACTCCGTAAGGCTAAATACTCCTTAGTGACCGATAGAGATAAGTACTGTGAAGGAAAGGTTAAAAGAACCCCGGGAGGGGAGTGAAAGAGATCCTAAAACCCTATGTTTACAAACTGTGGGAGACTGTAAAGTCGACCGCGTACTTTTTGTAGAACGGTCCGGCGAGTTATGCAATTTGGCAAGGTTAAGTAGTTAAGCTACGGAGCCGAAGCGAAAGCGAGTCTGAAGAGGGCATCAAGTCAAATAGCATAGACCCGAAACTGTGTGACCTATCCATGACCAGATTGAAGCTGGAGTAAAATCCGGTGGAGGATCGAAGCCACATCCGTTGAAAAGGGTGGGCATGAGTTGTGGATAGCGGAGAAATTCCAATCGAACTCAGAGATAGCTGGTTCTCCTCGAAATAGCTTTAGGGCTAGCCTGTACTAATATCTAACGCAGGTAGAGCACTGAATATCTAAGGGGGCGTCAAAGTCTACCGAGGATTATCAAACTGCGAATGGCGTATAGAGGTAAGTATGGAGACAGACTTGCGGAGATAAGTTTGTAAGTCAAAAGGAAAAGAGTCCAGACCTACAGCTAAGGTCCCCAAATACGTGTTAAGTGGAAAAGGATGTGAGATTTCAAATACAACTAGGATGTTGGCTCAGAAGCAGCCATTCATTCAAAGAGTGCGTAATAGCTCACTAGTCGAGAGGTCTTGCGCCGAAAATTAACGGGGCTAAAACACGATACCGAAGCTTAGGAACAGTAATGTTGGTAGAGGAGCATTGATAACGCGCAGAAGTAGAATTGAGAAGTTTTATGGAGTGTTATGAAGAGAGAATGCCGGAATAAGTAGCGAGATTTAAGTGAGAATCTTAAAGGCCGAATATCCAAGGTTTCCAGGGTCAAGCTTGTCTTCCCTGGGTAAGTCGGGACCTAAGGTGAGGCAGAAATGCGTAGCCGATGGACAGCTGGTGAAAATTCCAGTACCTTTAGTAATCAGAAATGTGGGGACACATGAGCAAAGTTCTAGCGTGTAATGATAAACCACGTAGAGGCGTGTAGTGTGCTTGTAGGCAAAACCGCAAGTGAATCGAAGACGCGGAAGGATCGAAATTAGAGTAGAGAAGAGAATGGAACTTGTGTCGAGAAAAGCCGCTATTGTGTTACTAAAGCCCGTACCGTAAACCGACACAGGTGGATGAGGAGAGAATCCTAAGGCC
>JAGBKB010000013.1 GCA_017934175.1 Lachnospiraceae bacterium
AACTATTACTCCATCTTTGCTTATGTCACTGGGTTTGTACGTTAATCCATTCCAATACTCTGCTATATCACTTAGTCTTTTTAGCGGCCAACCTTTTGTATTATTAGTTAGCTCTCCAAACATCTCTACAAATTGCCCTTTAACTAACTCATCACACTGCTTAATCTGCTCTTGATAAGATTTTATTGTATCGTTTATTGCCCACAGCACTTCACATAATTTTTCTTGTTCATCTATATCTGGTAAATCAAACTCAAACTTTTCAAAATCGCTCCAGTTTAAGAAAAAATTTGTTGATCCTTTTTTATTCCTTTCAGCAAAGTTCCAAAATATATCACTTTGAAATAATAACGGAATAAATTTTTGTTTTATTATCTTTTCATCTTTAGTTCTAATAATATAACTCACATCCGAACATATACCATCAAAATCTACTATTCCAGCTTTTCTTAAGTGAGGATTTCTTGACATCAATAACACATCACCTCTTGTAAACTTTGTATGAAATGCTGGTCCTATAGTGCTTCCTTTTATAATGCCTTTTCTATTTACAGTTAAAGACCTATTATCAAAATGTTCTCCGCCAACATAATACAATAAATCAGTAGAATCTTTATCCTCAAAATCTTTTATCCTAGAAACTATATCTCCAAGCCTTACTCTACTCATCCATTCCACCTCCATTTATCATTTTTATAGTTTCTTTTAACCTTTTATTCATATTAAAAGAAGCTTTTCCCCATTCTTCAAATGTTTGTACTAAATCTATATTATCGTTTTCTTCTTTCACTGTATTATGTTTTACATAAAATGATATACTTAATGTGGAATCTTGTTGTAACAATTCGTCATTATTTACTCTTTTAGAAAAACCTTCTATATCGTCATATTTTATATATGCATCAACTATTCTATTTATATGTTTTTCTTCAAGATAACTAAATGAATCCCTTCTTGTTATTTCATTCTTAGCATCTATAAACAAGACCTGTCCTTTTCGATCATTTTTCTTTTTGTTTCTGCATACTATTACACAGGCTTCCATTGGCGAATTATAAAATAAGTTTTTACCAATGCCAACAATGCACTCTAATATATCTAATTTAATTAAATTTTCTCTTATACTTTTTTCCTCATTTCTATTTAGCACTCCATGCGGCAAAAGTATCGCACATCTTCCAGTTTTTTCATCCATACTTTTTAATATATGCTGTATAAATGCATAATCTGCTCTGCCTTGTGGTGGCACACCAAGAAAACTTCTTCCATACTTATCATTTGCAAAATTTTCTCTATCCCATTGACTTATAGAATAAGGTGGATTTGCAAGTATCATATCAAACTTTTTTAATTGTCCTTTTTCTATAAAAGCCGGATTTACTAAGGTATCCCCGTTTACTATATTAAAATCTTTAATTCCATGTAAAAACAGATTCATTTTTGAAATAGAAGCAGATAAAGCATTAATTTCTTGTCCATATATTTTTACATTTCTCCATTCTTCATTTTTCTCTTTTAAATATGCTATAGTTGATATGAGCATGCCTGCTGTTCCACAAGTTGGATCATAAATTGATTCACCTGATTTTGGTTTAAGCATTTCTGTCATAAGATGAACTACAGTTCTATTTGTATAAAATTCTTGAGCGGTATGTCCACTATCATCTGCAAATCTTCTTATGAGCATTTCATATCCTTGCCCAAGTTCATCTTCAGGGCAGTTTTCAAGAGATAACACTTTTGTGCTAAAGTGTTCAATTAATTCTTTTAATAATCTATCTGGCAATCTATTTTTATTAGTCCAAGCAGCGTCACCAAAAACACCTGCTAATTTATCTCCATTAGCTTTTTCTATTTTCCTAAAAGCAGTTACTATAGCAACCCCTATATCTTGTGATTTTTCTCTGACATCATTCCAGTGATAGCCTTTTGGTATCACAAATGAATGAATCTCTGTTTCATCAAATTCTTTTGCAGCCTTACCATATTCTTCTATAGTTTTATAAGTTTCCTCATCATATACATCACAAATTCGTTTAAAAAATAATAACGGAAAAATATATTGTTTATATGCACCAGCATCTATATTAGTTCTGAGAAGAACTGCTGAACCCCATAAATATGAGTCAAGTTCTTCAACACTGATTCTACTCACTTACATATCCTCCCTCTATTAAAAGTTTTTTCATTTTTTCTTCATTTTCAATCATCTTTTTGTATGTTTTTATAAATCTCTTTTTAACTTCTTTTGGATTTATCTTTTCTGCTTCTTTTTTATCTATATAATTTTTAGGTATTAGAGTGTCTTTTATATCTTTTTTATCTACTATTTTGCATTTTTCTATTACATCTTCATAATTCTTATACAAACTATATACTTTATTAACATTTTCCTCTGTCATTATGTTTTGTGCTCTTAATGGAGTATAAATGCTTGATGCATCTATCATACATATTTTGTTTTTATGAGATGGTTTTTTATTGTTATTAAGTAGTATGATGCAAGCACTTACACCAGTAGAGAAGAACACTCCTTGAACTAAAGTTATTACACATTCTATTTTGTCACTATCTATTAGCTTTTGTCTCATTTGTGCTTCTTTGCCACTATGAAATAATGCTCCTTGAGGAAGAATTATCGCAAGTCTCCCTTTTTTATCTTCCATAGAGCAAACCATATGTTGAAGCCATGCATAATCTGCATTTGAATCACTTGGAGCACCCCATATGTTCCTACCATAAGCATCATTTGCAAATACATCTGCTCCCCATTTATCTAATCCAAAAGGTGGATTTGCTATTACGCAATCAAACTTTTTGACTTTACCAGCCTTTAAAAATTTTGGATCTCTTAATGTATCCCCTTGATATATTTTAAAATCTTTTGCACCGTGTAAAAACAAATTCATTCTTGCTATAGCTGATGTCGCAAGGTTTTTCTCTTGACCATATATGTGTCCATATGTTTTCTTTGCGTCATTTATGTGATGTATTGCTTCTATAAGCATACCACCTGTTCCGCAAGCTGGATCATATACATCATCACCAGCTTTTGGGTCCATAAGCATTACAAGTAATTTAACTATTGATCGTGGCGTATAGAATTCTCCCGCGTTCTTCTTTGACAAGTCAGCAAATTTCTTGATAAGATATTCATATGCATCACCCATCACATCAGCATCATAGTCATTGTTTCCTACTTTTAAAGATGAAAGATGCTCAACTAAGTTTTTTAACCTTTCATCTGATAATTTATTTTTATCACTCCACACAGCATCGTCAAAGCTTGTAAAAACTCCATTTAAAACATCAGGGTTTGCTTTTTCTATTCCCATCATTGCATCTATTATCGCTTTTCCGACATTTTGACTCTTATTTCTTATATCTTTCCAATGGCATTTATCAGGTATTACGAAACTATGATTTTCTGGAAATGCAGCAAATTCTTCATCACCACCAGATTCTTTAAGAGCCTTTTCGGTTTCTTCATCATATACATCTGATATTCTCTTAAAAAATAAAATTGGTATTATATATTGCTTATATTCATCTTGATTAATAGGGCCCCTCAAAATATTACAACATTCATATAAGTGATTAAATAGTTTTTCACTTGTTGTTACATCTTGTGCATTATTCATTTTTACATTCTTTCTTTTCATAATAATTCCTTATTATCTATAAAACTTTCTCTCCACATTGCCTTTAGCAAATTCCCATTCTTTAGTTGCTTCTTCAACCATAGCATTATAACTGTTTTTTGCTTTTACATATTCATCAACGATTTCCTTTTGCTCCGTATATGACAAAACTGGTACTTTTATCTCTTCTATATCTTTATAATTTATATTCAACAAATTACTACCTCGCTCTATACTTTTTAGTAATTCCTTACCTACATGTGACTCTAAAAATATTTTTAAATACATACTATCTATTTCTTTATTGCATCTAATAATATTTAAATTTGAAGAAGCAATGCATACAAAATTTTGTTGTTTGAATACTCCTATCTTTATAATAGTCCCTCGCGCCGAAACTAATATATCACCATTTTCAAGAATATATCTTGAGTTTTTAATTAAATCATCACTTATACTTTCTAAATCACTATAATCAATTTCACCATTATTCAAATTTGAAATATTAATAACTTTTATGTTTCCATTATCGTCTTTCCTGGTTATAGTTTTCCCTTTTAATACCATTGCTATATCTCTTATACATTCTTTTCTAATTTGAGAGTTTTCATATGCCAGCATTTCATTGCTTTTTTTAATCATTAACAAATCTATGTGCCAATTATTGATTTCTTCTAATTCTTCTTTCAATATCAATTTTTCACTTTTTTCAAAAATCAATCCGTCTTTATCTTTATCAATTATTTTTGCTTCTATTCCTTCTGTTCTCCCTGTTGTAAATTCTATGTAATATGTATTAATCATAACATTTGGTTTAAAGACATTTGAAGTCAATGAATATATGAGATTTATTTTATAATTATTATTAATGTATTCCCTAAAACTAGCTATTTGGCCTCCTGCAAAACTCACTTTACTTGGCAGTATTATTCTTAATGCTCCATCTTCTTTTAAATAATACAAAAGCATTTGTGTATATGCTACACATGAGTCTCTACATATCAAATCATTATTATCTGTATCAATTCTAACTCCAATAGATGGAAAACTTACAATCAAATCAAATTTTTTTGATATAAAATCAGGATCAAATATACTTCCTTTAATGAAGATAGCATTATTAAAACCTAATACATTCTTATAGAAATCAAGATTATTTTCATTTAGGCATGTTATATAAATTGAATATTCTTTAAATTTTTCTATGTAATCATAAACATAACTACCATATTTTTCAATCTCAAACAAGAAAACTTCTTTTGTTTTGTCCTTCTCTCTAAACATTATATCAAGAAATTCTTTGGGTATTATCGCAGAATCACTCCATCTATGTTTTTGTCGTTTTTTAACTTCATCTAGCAATTCTAATATTTCTTTTTTATTCAACTCATCTATTTTTTTATATAGATTGTAGTAATGCTCTTTTATATCATTGTCACTAATATTGCTACCTAATGCCATACCTATGGAATTGCAGACATCCTCAAAAGGGCATTTATTAATAGATTTCCCTATATACTTTTTCACAATAAAATATTTCTGCAGCTCTAAAATTACATTATCTACAGTTAAAGTTATTTTATTTTCTAAACTACTAATTATATTACTATACACAAATAGTTACCTCTCCGATATTCTAATATCGTAATTATATACTATAATATCAATTTTGTCAATACAAATTTTTCTGTTATTATTAATACTGCATATAAAGTTATCAATATTATACTTAAGTTAAAAGTCAGTAAAATATTAATTTTTTGCAATAAAACAGCTGATTATGGATTTATTAGCATGTTTAAAATAGGCTATCAATTGACTTTTTTACTTATTAACTCAGATACGACAAAATTGTTCCGATCATAAGAAAAGTTGTACTTGAAGGTTTTAACAAAGTGTAACTTTATACATTTGTCAAAAATTATATATAAAATCAATAATTATCTAGTATTTTTGTATATTATTCGGTAATCTTGCATAATTTTATGTTCTTTTTATATAACACACATTATTTTTTAGAACTTGTCAACACCGCTTACTAACTTTTATTTTGTCAAGCCCCCTTATTTAAGTTTTACACTATAATATGCTATCACCATTATAGAAAAAATATGGTAAAAGTGCTATAATAGTGCTGTAAGGAGAGGTGTATGGGAAGATTTAATGTCATAGAAACTGGAATTAAAGATTTAAAGGTTATAAAATTTGAGCCTTTTTTAGATACTCGTGGGTATTTTTTTGAAGCATATAACAAAAATGATTTTGTAAAAATGGGGATAACTGAAGAATTTGTCCAAGATAACCAATCAATGAGCAGTATTGGTGTGCTCCGTGGACTTCATTTTCAGAAAAACTTTCCTCAATCAAAACTTGTTAGATGTCTTAAAGGGAGAGTTTATGATGTCGCTGTTGACATTCGAAAAGACTCTCCTACGTATGGGAAATACTATGGCATTGAAATGACCGAAGATAATAATACTATGTTTTACATCCCAAAAAACTTCGCTCATGGCTTTTTGGTTTTGTCCGATACTGCAATTTTCACTTACAAGGTAAGTGACTTTTATCATCCAAATGATGAAGGCGGTATCATGTACAATGACCCTACACTTAATATTAAATGGCCAATACCCGATGACCCTAACTTTAAAGTACTATTATCAGAGAAAGATACAAAGCATCCACTATTTAATCAATTATAAATGGATAACAATGTCAGAAAACTAATATATTTTGTTCCAAAATCTTTTGATGGTAAGTATCTAAAAGATTTTTTAATGATGCAAGGATATTCTCAAGAATTATTAAAACACATAAAAAAAACAACAAGCATAGACTTGTTTCATATATTGTCCACTGGTGAAGAAGTTAAGATTGATATCATTGAAGATGAACAATCAGATATAGAGCCGAATTATGACTTAAAATATGATATAATTTACGAAGATGATGACATGCTAGTCGTAAATAAACCTGCTGATATGCCTATTCACCCTTCCCAAGGCAATCACAATAACACGCTTGGAAATGCTATTGCAGCACATTTCACAGATAGAAATTTTGTATATAGACCTATAACAAGACTTGACAGAGATACAAGTGGTGTATGTCTTATTGCTAAAAATAAATTTTCTGCGGCTATATTTTCTATCAATATGATGAGGAATTACATTAAAAGGTCCTATCTTGGTATTGTAAAAGGTAATGTATATAATACACTTTATATTGATAAAAGACTAAATAACTTTGAACATTTAGAGCATTTAACTGATATTGAAGTAATAGTTGATATGCCTATAAAAAGAACAGATGACTCTACTATTGAAAGATGCGTTGCTCCAGATGGAGAGCCTGCATATACAAAAGTATTTGCACTTAAATATTTTGAAAAGTATAATGTGTCACTTTGTAAATTTATATTATTAACTGGTCGAACACACCAAATAAGAGTTCATATGAAACAAATAGGATTTCCAATAATTGGTGATTTTCTATACAATCCAGATTATACTCTTATAAAAAGACAGGCTCTGCATTCAAGTGAACTTATTTTAAATCACCCCATCACACACGAGATTTTAAGATTTGATGCAAAAATCCCAGATGATATGAATGAAATTATAAGATAAAAGGCGGATGTTATCCGCCTTTTTTAATGTTATAAATATATTTTATTGCTCTTTATTATAAAACTCAACTTCTACATCACTATCATTAGTATCTTTATCACTCTCGCCTAATACAACCTTGTTAATCTCTTCAAATGCTTTATCTAAATCTTTTTCTTCACTCACATTTTCATTTTCACTATCATCATTCGCATTTTTATTTTTAGAGCATGATGTTTCTTCCATTTCATCAATCATATTTTTCTTTTTAAAGAATACTGCTTTTATAATAGAGTATAGAATTATTTCTATCAGTATTACAACAAGTATAAGTATAATCCAAGGAATATTTATAAATATATATGCTGCTGCCTTTTTCAAAAATAGTTTTACATCTTCAATTGTTTTTAATAATTTTTTATTTAATGATTCTTTTGAAAAATCATATTCATCAACTTTTGTATCAGTTAAATCTCTTACTTCTGTTATATTTATGTCTACTCTTGAATAGTTTACTTGTTTGTCATAGTTTTTAATTCTTCTATTTATATTTTCAATATTTGTTCTGACATCTGATAATTTATCTTCAACTTTTATCATCTCATCAACAGTTTTTGCTTTTTTAAGCATCTCATTTAAGTTTTCTTCTTCTATCTTAAGACTCTCAAGTCTTGATTCAGAGTCAAAATAATCATCTGTAACATCAGATATATTTTCTTGCATAAAAGTAATATTTAAATTATCGCCTATTTTACCTAAAAAAGCATCAAGATTTTCGGCTTTTACTCTAACTACAAAATAAGCATTTTTTCTATATGATGCAATACTGGCATCACCAGTATCAATATAAGAATTATCAATGATGCCATCAAAACTTGATACATATTTCTTTAACCAATCAATCGTAG
Source organism: Lachnospiraceae bacterium (assembly GCA_017934175.1). GTDB lineage: Bacteria > Bacillota > Clostridia > Lachnospirales > Lachnospiraceae > UBA3633. The sequence goes on from JAGBKB010000013.1 coordinate 8,158, forward strand.
CATCAAATGTTTTTGTTTCGGTGTTTAATGTAACAGATTTTGCTATCTTTCTATCATTAAAACCAGTTGCAGTATCAAATGCACTCTCTTCAGCAACATAGTTATTTACCACTTTAGCATTTGACTTTGCAAATCCGTATTTAGAATCTTGCATAGTATATGCCATAGTAGTCTCTAAACCATAAGATTTATTATCATCTTGGTTATAGACAGCACAAGAAAATAGTGATAAAATACTTATAATCACACTAATAATAGCAAGTAATTTTTTAAAATATTTCATACACACCTCCAGGGAGTTAATACATGTCTAAAAAAATCAATAAATTGTATTTATTTTTATTTTCAATTTCATTAATTTATTTTTTACTTTTTGCTGCATTTTATTTAATTTGTTTTTTTGATAAAAATGGACTCTATAAACTTATTATAAATATGAAGACTTATAATAATCTACCATTTGAATTAAGTGATTTTGACTTGAAAAATCTATGTGCAGAACTTATGGAATATATATCACTCAAAATCCCATTTCTTGAAACAAAAGTAACTATAAATGGAGTTCTAACTGATTTCTATAGTATAAGGTCAAAAGTTCATATGGGTGATGTGAGAAACTTAATTATGATGTTTAGAAACGGCTGTTTTGTTGCTATTGTTATCTGTATTTATTCATTGTTTAAAATTAAAAACTCACAAATTAGTATAAATGATTTAAAAAACTCTTATATAAAAACACTATTAATTATATTTTCTGCAATATGTATTATAATAATTATTGCTGTGACAAATTTTAGTTTCTTTTTTACTAAATTTCATGAAATACTATTCACTAATGACTTATGGCTACTTGACCCAAATACTGATTATATAATTTGCCTATTGCCAGAAGAACTATTTATGACTTATGGCATACGCATAGTAATAACTATGATTATTGCTATTTTGCTTCCTGCCCTTTGTCTTCAGTTTTTGTCAAAAACTCAACTTCACCAAGAAGCCAAATAACCCCTCTAAATCTTCTACCAGGAAGTGGCTCTCCTTCTAAATCATTTTCATTTATCATTAAATTAAATTGCAATCCCATAGTGTCTACTCTCATTTCAACTAAAGTCTCACCAGTGAACTTGTTGACTTTTCTATTTACACTTATTATTTCAGCAACTATTTGATACTTATCACATTCAATTCCATATGGAACCAAACTTGTTTCTACTATAGAATATAAATCTTCATTTTTAAGTCTCATTTCTTGCTCGCCTATTGGGTCTCTTGGAAGTTTTATACCTATTCCAATACTTACAGCCTTACCACCTATACCATCAGAAAAATCATCCATATCACCAATAAGTCTTGTAGTTATAGGTGCATCATCCAATAAATCATCTATACTGTCATCATCCTCATCACTTTCATCATAATCATCTTCATCATACTGTTTATCATCTATTGTGGTATCATATTCATTGTTTAACTTTGACTTATCAGCAAATTCATTTCCAGATATTTCTTTTTTATCAATAGGCAAAATTATTCTTCCACTAGTAGATAATGCAGATAAAAATATTCTATCAATTTTTATGTCTGTAGGTTTGTAAGTTTTAATCAAACTATTATATACATTTCCATTTGTTAGATAAAAAATAAGTGCTATGCCCATACGATAGTCATCAATAATTCCTGCATATGAATCTTTATCACTGTGTCTTTCTATTGTGCACTCTTGTATAAGAGTATAATCATAACCCTTAAGATATGGATAATAAAAATCCATAAGTGCAAGTTGATTTCTTTCTTGCTCGCCTATAACTGATACCCCTGCACCTTGACACACTTGGATATTATATTGTCCACATAACCTCATATCTTGTGATATGTATGTGCTTATTAAATTTTCATCTTTTAAATTTTCTTTAAAGAAATCATCTATTTGCGATTTCTTTTGGTAATTACTAAATCCTACTGCCCTTAAATACTTATGCATCTTTTCTCCTAATATATCTTATTTGATTTGTGTATATTATAATACAAATAATATCATTATTTTATTATTTAATCAATAAATATAGCAATTTATACCTTCACCCTACTATAATTTCTACAATCAAGTAGTTCACTAAATAAAGTTTTAAACATTTTATTATCTTTGATAAGTTCCAATTTTTCACTTTTTTTAAGTTTTTTAATTCTTGTTTCAAGTTTAGATGCATCACTTCTATTATCCGTTTTCCATAGAGCAACTATTTTTTCTGGCTTATGGCTTTTAGTAAACTTTGCACCTTTTAACAGTCCATCTTCGCCTTTATGTTCTTTTAGTCGCCTTTTGTAATCTGTTGTTATTCCAGTATATAATATACCATTTTCACATTGCAATATATATGTATAGTATAAACTTGTTTCTTTTTTGTCATTCATTTTATTTATATTTATCCAGTAAATATTTTTGAACAGATGTTATCACATTTGCGCCATCAGCAGTTGCTGTAATAACTTGTCTTAATTGTTTTTTTCTCACATCCCCTATGGCATATACTCCTCCCACAGAAGTTTTGCATGTTTCATCAGCAACTATATAAGAATGTATCATTTCTACTTTATCTTTCAATAGTTCTGTATTTGGATTTATTCCTATCCCTACAAATAATCCATCAACAGTGAGTTCTGACAAAATTATATCATCTTTATGTTTATATAATATGCTTTCTAACTTTCCATCACCAATAGTACTTTTAACAACTGAATTATATAATATTTCTACATTATCTTTATTCTTTAATTCATTTTGTAAAATCTTTGTTGCACTTAAAAAATCTTTTCTTACAATAAGATATACTTTCTTTGCTATTCTTGATAAGTATATAGCATCTTCAACTGCTACATCGCCACCACCAATTACTGCTACTTCTTTATCCTTGAAAAATGCACCATCGCAAGTTGCACAATACGATACTCCATTTCCGACTAAATCATCCTCTCTTTCAAAGCCACCTTTTTTTGAAGCAGCACCTGTAGCAAGTATTATAGTTTTAGTTTCATAAACATTTTCTTTTGTTTTTACTTTTTTTACATCTAAATTTATATCAACAAGTTCAGTAACTTTATCGCTTATTATTTCAACGCCTATCTCTTTTGCATGATTCTCAATCTTGTCATATAGTTCTTGCCCACTAATATTATTTAATCCTGGATAATTACACACTTCATATGTATTACATATTTGACTATTAACACTATATTTGTCACGAAAAACCAGTGCATTTAAGCAAGCCCTCTTTGCATAAATACCTGCGGTAAGACCTGCAGGTCCTGCACCAATTATAATTGTATCATAAATCATATGTTTTCCTCATTTACTATATGTTTTTTATTTTAACCCATTATTTAATTCTACTATATCACCAGTTTGATATTTTTTATTTACAACAATGTCATAAATCTTATCCGCTATTTCACATGGTTCCCACATTTTACCATCATCAAGAGTAGTTAAAAACTTTTCTTTTTCATCATCATTTAAATGATTATTCATCTCTGTATCAACTGCTCCAAGCGCAAATGCCAATACATCAACATTAGAATCTTTAAACTCTTTAGCAAGTGATTTAGTTAGTGCATTTATAGCACCTTTTGTCATAGAATAAATTGATTCCATAGATGCACCAAGTATTCCCCACATTGAAGAAATATTTATTATAACTCCTTGCTTTTCTTTTAACATTTTTTTGCTAATAACTTTAGTTGTAAGAAATGCATAATCGATATTTGAGTAAACTATTTCCCTATATCTATCAAAACTTATATCTTGAAATAAATTATAATCACATTTGCCAGCATTATTTATAAGTATATATATATCATTTGGTAAATCAATTTCCTCAAGTAAACCCTGCTTTACAATTACTTTTCTATTATATTTAGTTTCTATATCTTTTTTTATATCATTTAAAAGTTTAATATTTTTTTCACAAGTCAAAACCAAATCATAACCGTGTTGTGAAAACTTATATGCTAGTGCCTTCCCTATACCTCGACTTGCCCCTGTTATAACCGCAAACATTTATGCTCCTTTTTATTCAATTAAATTATATGAAATAATTCAAGCAATATTTTTATTATAAAAATGAGCATAACCGTAATCATAATTGGTCTCGCTACATCCACACCTTTTTTTATAAATAGTTTTGACCCGAGATAATTTCCAATCATATTGCAAACTCCTGCAGTTAGTCCAAGGCTCACAATTACTTTTCCAGATGTCAAAAACAGTGCAAGTGCTCCCATATTAGTAGCCCAATTTATTGCTTTTGCTATACCATTTGATTCTTTTATGTTCATTTCAACAACTTTCACAAAAAATATCATAAGAAATGTTCCAGTTGCTGGTCCATATAAGCCATCATAAAATCCCATCATTGCTGATATGAATAATGATAAAGAGTATACTTTCTTTGTCAGTTTCTTTTTAAGTAATGTTTTTGATTTCAGTGATTCTTTATTTAAAACTAATAAAAGTGTAAGTGGCAATGCTATCAACATAAATATTTTAAGATAGTATTCTGGTATCATCATCTGGACTTTAGCACCAAAAGATGAAAAAATCATTGCAGTCATTATACATGGAATCGCTAATTTTATATTAATAAAACCATTCTTAAAATAATTACCTGTAGCAACTGTTGCGCCCATACCTGCAGATAATTTATTTGTAGCGGATGCAGTAACTGGTGGTAAGCCCGCTATTAGATAACCAGGAATTGATATAAGTCCCCCACCGCCTGCAATAGAATCTACAAAACCAGCTAAAAACACAAGAGGACAAGCTATAAAAAACTGTGCCAAATTTGTCACTATCCAATCCACCTTCCATCTGCATCAACTATACAGCCATCTGGTGTCACTGCTGATATAAGCATAGCGCCATCTTCTTTAAAATAATACCAATCATTTCCAATTTTTTTCCAACCAGTTACCATCTTACCTTCATTAAGTCCCTTTGCGTTTTCAAAGAAATACCATTTATTATCAATTGTCTTTACCCATCCAGTAACCATATTTCCATTTTCACCAAAGAAATATGTATTATTAGATGGTTTTGCAATCTTTATGCCATCAACTTCTTTCATATCAAGTTCATTAATAGTTACAAATACATTCTTAGCAGGAACCTGCTTGCCATCCATATCTATATTTAATTTAAATATATTAGCTATAGGGTCGTAAACCCATGAAACTTTGTTGCTTTCAACTATAGGAGTATCAATTTTGAAAATTGATAAATTAGTGACGCTTGGTGCCATGCTTCCATTATTTGCACCTGGTAAAGCGGCTCCTCCACCGCCACCACCTCCTCCGCCACCACCGCTTCCTCCATCACCTGAAGGTGGATAATATGGTGTAGGTGTTGGTGTAGGTGGCTTAGGATCAGCAGGCAATACAGTTACATTTATACTCTTACTTCCTCCAAACTCTTTTGTAGTAAGTGTAAGCACTGTACTACCAGTAGCAACACCAGTCAACTTGTTAGAAAGCACAGTTGCTATCTCTGAATTATTTGAAGAATACAGAACTTTTGCATTCTTATATCTTTCACTTGGTTCATATGTAGAAGTAAGTTCTAAACTCTCTCCTACTTTTATAGTTATATCTTCGTCTGAACCATTTACTTTAAAATCATAAGGCACTTTTGCATTTATAGTAGCAAATTCATAAGTAGAAAATACTTTTCCATCATCATTAGCTACATATAATACTAAATCTTTGACGCCATTAGTCACACCGTCAAGCACTGTTTTATCTATAGTTATAGCAAATTGAAGTTGTGTTCCAGCTTTCATATCTATATATGAACTTGATGCTATAGGCACTCCCCAATTATCCTGGTCTATAACATATATTTTTTCATTACCCAAAGAGTCTGAATTACCAGTATTTAGCAATACACCTTCTACGGTGAATGTGTCACCTTCTTGTGTTACTTTAAGATTTCCATATGACTGTTTTTCATTTTCTGTTTCATCTACTACAAATTGATACTCTTCTTTTATATCAAACAAATCTTTGCTTGATGTTACACCAGTATTAGAACCTACTATGCTTTTCTCATCAACATATAAAGTCACTTTTGCTTTATCAAGATGCTTTTGTTGTTCTGGTGTGAGCGTAACATATATTGGCGCTGTAACATTTGATAAAGTAGATACTATAGAGTATCCGCCTATACGAGTTGTGCCTCCAGGAATAACATGGTCTTCAGAGTCTCCACTTATACTTGTCAAAGCATTTCCATCGTATGTTATGTTTCCATTAAAGTTATAACCTTTAGCATTGAATAATCCTTCGTTATTTAGATAAATATACACACGATATTTTTTATTTCCATTATCATAAGTTTCAACCAAATCACAATTTACATCTCTTATTTTTAATGAACTTTGTTGCTTATAAAGCATAGCTGTAAGGTTACTGTTTGTTATCTCATAAGTTTCACCATCATCTACACTTGTCAAATTATATTGATTATTTACAAGAACCAATTTACCATGCAAATCGACAGCAGTTGGCAAATCATTTACTTTACCATTATTTGTAAATCTAACAGGGTTTGACCAAGATTTAACTTCTTTACCCTCATTTGTTTCAGATTTTACAAGTCCAGATACATATAAATCTTGTTTAAAACTTGATTCTGCACTTGGATCAAAATTTTCATAATCAATTTCATTTGAGTTTTCTTGCCAAGCAATATATATGTTATCAAAGCCTTCAAATGGATAAAAATTGCTTATCTTATCGCCTTTCACAATCTTATCAGTAGTCATGATATCTACTGAACCTGTAATTATCTCACTACTTGCATGATCTTCAGCATTGGCCTTATCTACCAATTCATCTATAGTAGTCATTTTGATAGCTTTTTCATTTTGTATCCAGAATAGATAAGTTTTATCTGTCATATTCAATATTTTTGGCATAGTATCAGGGACATCATTATTGGTAACCCTCACTGTATATGATGTTGTAGCCGATTTTACTTTTACATAAATTTCTGTATCATTCTTTGTATCTACATTTCCATCCTCTTCTACCGAATAAGCAACTACATTATAAGTTTTACTATGTATAAAAGTATAATACATTATTTGATTGAAGAATTCACTTTGACTAATTATGCCAGCATTATAATTATCATAAATCTGCTGCAGTCCTGCTTTTTCATCGTCATTAGCTACAACTATTCGTGACGAAGTAATTGCATAATCACTAAAATTAGGATTGTCAATACTTGGTGTATCCCCTCCAATATTTATAGACATATCTACAAATCTTTGGCCATGCCAAGTATTTATAAACTCTTGTTTTTCTTCAGGAGTTATGTCAGGTCTTAGTTCATAATCATAATAGTAATCTCTAAGCCATCTATATCCTGTCCCATCTGGATCATCATAGAGCATATACATAAGATGAGCTCTATTAGTCTCTGTTTGAACATTAGTAATAAGGTCATTTCCATCATTTATATCAGTTACTTCTCCATTTTTAAGATAGTATAAATAAATCTTGTTAGATATATCTTCTTTTACAAGTTGAGGATAATAATCATAACTATCATCATTAGTAATTCGTGTAACAGATTCAAATTGCTCTGTACTGCAATCAAAGAATGCTGTCCATATCTCCATTTTTTTAAGCAACTCAGCTTTTGGTGTATCTTCATCTACTGTATCTGGTCTTGAAGCCCAAGCCAAAAGTATTTTATCGCCACAATAACACAAAGTTGGCGAGAAATCTGCTGTAGTATTCCCTTCCCATACATTTTGAGGAGTTGTCCAAGTCTCAGTATCAGCATTATAAATAGTATATCTTAATACAGTTCTATCAAGGTCGCCTCTACTTTGGTCATCATCAAGATATACAAGCAAACCTTTATTTATAAAGCCACCTGACTGTGCATATTTCACAAATTTTGGTTCAGAAGAATCATAAACATTTTCTACCAAAGTTTGTGTGCCATCATCTACATATGTACCACCAAATAAACCTTTACTATGTTGTTCGTTCTTTTCATTTGCAACAAAAGTTGATTCAACTTTAGGCCTTGGTTTTGGTTTTAATTCATACACAACAGTATTATTATCTGAATTTTCTCCAGAACTACCAAATATTGGGATTCCTCCTGTCTCTTGTTGATACCTTTCTATATCTTCAAAATAACCCATCTTATAGAAATTTGGGAAATTGTATATAGGTATCGGTATACTAAGCAACACTGCATCTATCCATATTCTTATATATCCATCTACCGCAAAGCCCATAGGCCTTACATCAGCATATTTTTTGTGCACATATGGATTATAAATAAACATAAGCCTAAGCATAAATCCACCACGAACACCTATACAATTCGCTATACCTACTCCGACATATGCTTGAGCATAAAGTATAGATCTGATTAGAAACTCAAAATGAGTATTTTCCATCAATCCATCTATGAAACTCTGAGTCGGATCATTTAGCACTATGTGTGTATTAATATCAGTTGCTAAACCAAATTCATTTACAAATGATATATTAACATCTCCACCAACATACACTGGTATACCATACACTAAGAAATAGAATGTATATTGTAAATCAAGTATAGCACCAATATATCCACCTCCACCAGTAAACTCAAATCTATTTTGAACATAAGCTTCTGGATCGTAATAGAGCATAAACTCAAGATATATACCTACTATAGGCTCAAATGCCCAAGATGGTATGCCAAGAGTCATAGTCTTTGCTCGTTTTGTACCAGAATTCTTTATGAAGTTCTTCATGTCACCTAAGCCTTCTTTGAAATTAGATATGCCTACAGCAGATCCAGTATCTGAAACCCATTTTCCATTACTATCAAAACGATTGCCACCACCATTAAATTTCTTTCCTATGAATAAACGAACTCTATCCCCATCCATTGCTATACCAAATGACAAGCCTAAAGCATTTACCATACAAGCAAGGTCGCCAAGTAAAGGCAACGAATATGAACCAGCCGCAGCATTAGAAAATCTAATTTCAACAAGTGTAGGTTCTTGTTCTGCCTCTTCTATAAATGGCACTATAGTAGAAATAGCTTGATATGTCGTTTCATTGAAAATTGGTACATCAATCCTTGTACCAGTAGTATCATCATATCCTTTGCCATCTCCTACTTTTCTATCAGTTACAATTCTCACATAAAGCTTATCACCACTCATATATTCTGAATAATGTCCTCGTTGAAAAGTATATGTAGCTGTCCATGTTGTCTGATCTGCATTTGATCTTGTAGCTTGTATCACTTTCTTAATATTGTGGCTCTTCATATCAACTACTAAGAACTCAACTCTCTTTACTTGCTCATCAGCTACTATCTCATTGCCATTTTCATCTTCATAAGTATATGTATAGTAAGATCCATTTGACTTCTTTGGTTGCACATGCGCTTGCAACATGGTAACTCTATCATTGATATATATAGCACTATTAATAGCACTTACAACACCACCATTAATGTCATTTACAGTTACACCCCTGATGTGTGGATGTGTATTATTAATATTACTAATTAATATCTCATCTATATTCACATCATACACTTCTTTAGTGAGTGTTCTATCACCATCTTGATAATGTATATTATATTGCTTAGTTACTCTATGATTTTGATTCAACTGAACAATGTGATATTTTTCTACACCATAACTTATAACCTTGATTTTCTGATAATATCCAGCCTTGCCTTTTCCTGGGATAGTAGCAAAGTTTCCTTCTTTATCTGAATAAGCAAAACGAGTATTGTCAACTATAACTCCTATATTAGAAGCTGCTTGCCAATATCTATCTATGGTCTTTCCACCTATAGGCGTCTCTTCATAATATGCAGCACCTGATATAGAATAATCTATACTATCTCCAGCCTCACAAGTAAGATACAATACATTATCCTGCACTTGTTCTGAGCCAAGGAAATAATAATCATTTTGCATATATTTAATATTATCTTTAAATGCTTCTTGCCATACAGGTGAATAATTGTTATCTATACATTTTGCTTTAATATTAAAATACTTACCAGTTATTGTGCTACCATCTTCAGTAATATAATAATCATAATAATCACCATTTTCTATCATCGTAGCATAAGTAAAGAAACCATACGAAGTATCAAAATTGTCTCTTAAATCTTTTTTAAGTCGTACAACTACATGATTATTATTTTCTGATAACGAAGGTACAACTTTAATTTTAGAGTATTCTGCATTTAGTGGAAAATAATCACTCGTATCGGTAGGTCTCCTTATAGTTATCCATTCAGGCGAATAAGGTTCTTCCCTAAAAATATTTAATCCATCACACTTAAAAATTGATGCATATTGTGGCTTTACAGTAACTGTGAAATGCAAAACATCTCCGATATTGTATGTCCAATCAGATGTTACTGAGCCATCTTCTTCCTCTGTAGTGCCTGTAGGATTTGTTCCCCAAATTTTTACATCTACTCTATCATCATTTACAAGGCGAACCTTAGCTGGTTTTACACCAAGTTCAACAAACAATGAATATTTTCCATTCCATCCACCACCTGGTCTTTCCATAGACCCTATGAATTCATCATTCTCTTTAGCAAAATCGTCAAACATTGCATATAAAATAGTAGTAGCACTTGTATTATTATTTGAAGTAATTTTTCTTGTTTTACCTGTGTCAGTATTTTTGATATAAAGATTTTTTATATAAAATGGATTGTTAATAGTATTTTTTAATTTGATAGTAATAGGTTTATAGCGGTAAGCTACTACAGACCTATCAGTTTTGGCTCCATCAAATTCTACCTCAGCATATTGAGCATAATCATTTACATTAGTAGGATTTCCATTATTATCAATTAGTGGTGGTACAACTGATTCAAGAAGTGTAACATTATACATTCTATATATAGGTTTAACAGAATGAATTGTTACTTTTGGACTCTTTCTCCAACATCCACCATATCTTTCTACTAAAAACTCTATAGTTGAATTTCTTTTTTTATTTTCAAGTATAAAATTTCTTTTCTCATGGTCCCAAGTTCTCTGATAATCTTTATACATCTTGTTCTTTCGCCAATCTCCATTATCTGTAACATAATGAGATACAGTTATTTCTGCATTACCTTTATTGCAAGACCATTCGAACTGATATCCAAGTATATCTTTCTCACCTTTATCAAAATTAAAATCAAATGCCATGTCAGCATATTCACCCCACACGCTGTTATTATCAAGATATACTTGATACCCTTTCCCCTCATTTATTAAACGATGGTAAGAATTACTATTACATCCATCTGAACCACACCAATATAAATATTCATCTAATTGCAAAGTTTCGCCTGTGACTATAGAGTCCATATCTATATCACTAGCGCCCGCTCCGAATAAAGTATTACTTGAAGGTGGCTTAAGTTCTTCATTGCTTCCTAATAGTTTGCCAGTATCTTTTAATATCTTTTCATCAACATATTTAAAATTTTTATCGGTCTTTCTTATAGTGCAAAAAGCATCGGCCTTTTCACCTATGAGAGCACCCTGCGGTTCTTGAAGTTTTAATTTAAAACTCAAATCATCTGTAGCAAAACTTGAAACTATAGGTATTTTTATTTTACGAGTATTCACACCAAAACCGAATATTAGTTTCGCATGAACAATAGAATAATCCCTGCCGCCTTTTGCAGTTATGTCTTCACTATCAATCATACAAGTTGCAATTCCAGATGTAACACCACTTCTTTCTATCTCTACAGTTAAATATCCATCTTTTGGTTCATAATTAGTCTTTGTAAAATTAATATATGATGGTTCCTCATCTTCATCATCATGTATAATCATAGTTAAACTTGAATACATTCCAGCAACTTCACTATCTTCTACACTTGACAAATTAAATGTTACCTGTCTATCACCTCTATATTTTGCATCATTATAAATACTTAACTCAATAGTTTTTTCTGTTTGGCCTATTGCAAAATTCAATATCACATATGCAGATTTCAATTCTTCTTCTACTGCCTCAACACCTTCTGACAAAAACGATTTGTCGTTCAAAGAATTAGGATTTAAGTTTAAAATATCATTTTTACTTCTATCAGGCAACACTACTTTTCTATCATCTTTAAGACCAGTAGCCATCTCAAATCCCTCAGTAATAGACATAGTTGCCTTAGTGATTTCATATTGAATTTTGTCATCACTATATACTATATCTGACTCTGAAGCAATTGTGTATTCATGACTAGTAATCTCATCACTTACGGCTTCACTCGACACCACTGTAGTTGTAGTTTGCTCATTGGCTGTTGTTTGCTCTTCAGTTGTTGTTTGTTCTTCAGTTGTTGTTTGCTCTTCAGTTGTTGTTTGCTCTTCAGTTGTTGTTTGCTCCTCAGTTGTTGTTTGCTCTTCAGTTGTTGTTTGTTCTTCAGTTGTTGTTTGCTCTTCAGTTGTTGTTTGCTCTTCAGTTGTCGTTTGCTCTTCAGTTGTTGTTTGTTCTTCAGTTGTTGTTTGCTCTTCATTTGTTGTTTGCTCTTCGTCAGTATTTGTAAATCCATTTACAGTTGCTTTAGAACTTTGCTCTTCAGATTGCTCAAAACTATCACCAATATTTTCACTTGTACTTATGGTTGTTGTAGTTTGTTCTTCTTTTTCATCTTCTAAAGTTGTATCGTCTTTTTTGCTTTTACTTGTGGGTTCAACTATATCTTTTTCATTATCTTCTTTTGCATCTGTGCCTTCTATTACTTTATTAAATAAATTTTTCGCATCATTCGCAAGCGATTCTTTTTCTTCGTCAGATATTACATAATTATCTTTTTCCTCATCTGTCATTATATTGTCCAGATCAATAGAACCATCAATTATAGCATCAGAATAATTATATTCCTCGTATTTATTGCTTTTCATGTATTCTTCCATTGACTTTGAAACAGATTTATTCTGTACTTTTTCAGAAAAATTTCCTTTATCAATTATTCTTATGCTGTAATCTCTATCATACTTACCTGACATATCTATCATAGTAAGTTTTACTTTACCTGTTTTTGATGCATCACCTTTTCTTTTAACTTTAAATAAGTACTTGCCTTTAAATTCATTTTCTTTCACTTCAAAAACTTTATGTGGCATATAAAACATGCCGTCATCCACAAGCAACTCATCAATTTCTACCTCTTGTACAAATTGGTAAATTGTTTCTTTTGCATACATCGAAAAGTTATTCAGATTTGCAAGTAGCATACTAACAATAAGGATTGCACTTATCCTTTTCTTTACAACTTTCCAAGTTTTAATCAAATAATCTTTTGACATAATTACTCCTCTTAATTTCTAATCAAAATTTACTATGATTTTATCCTTTTATATGCTTCATTGTATTTTTCTTCAAAACTTCCTAAATCTTTATATAGTTCATATTTATCTATATCATCTAAATTTGGGAAAATTGCTTCATTTCTAATTGCTTCTTCTCCATCCCTCTCTCTTATCATATCTATAGTTTTTAAATTCGCTATTCCATAGTGCATCTCATCATAGTTAAGTAATGCAATATCTGGTTCAAGCATAAAGTCTATCCACTTTTTTGCAAGCGACTTATTATTAGCATTTTTAGGGATTACCCAAGCATCTATAGTAAAGTTTACTCCCTCTTCAGGCAATATATATTCATACTCTGATGGTTTTCCTTCTGTCTGTATATACTCAACTTCTCCACTATACATAACTGCTATTGTACCATTTGCTCCTACCATCTTATCTCTTAAATCATCAATCATATATGCATTTACAAGAGGTTTTTGAATAATTAGGTCTTCAGTTGCCTTATTAAGTTCATCAATATTTTTTGAATTAAGAGAATAATGATTTTTCTTTAAGCCAACCATTATTAAATCTCTCATGGCATCTTGCATAAGTATTTCGCCTTTGTATTCTTCTTTCCATAAGTCACTCCACTTTGTAGGATATGGCAAATGCTTTTTATCCAGTTCTGTTTTATTATAAATTAATCCTAAAGTAGAATGGACATAAGGCACAACATATGAATTGTTTGTATCAAATGAACTAATTATTTTTAGAATTCTTTTATCTATGTTTTCATAATTAGCAAGTTCTTTTATGTCATATTCATAAAGTAGACCTTGGTTAATCATTTTTTCTATCATATAATCAGTTGGGCAAAGCACATCATAAACTCTTGCACCAGATGATACTACTGCATACATTTCCTCATTCGTATCAAACTCATCATATATTACTTCACAATTATACTTATCTTCAAACTTTCCTATGACAGATTTATCAATATAGATTCCCCAATTATACACATATAGTTTTTCTTTCTCTATATTAACTTTCTTAGAGCATCCTATACTGCAAAGTACAAACATCAATATTATCAATAATTTTTTTTTGATTTTCATAAGTTCCTTTTATAAAATTACTCCGCATCCAGTTTTAAAACAGCCATAAATGCACTTTGTGGTATCTCCACCGCACCAAACTGTTTCATTCTTTTCTTTCCTTCTTTTTGCTTTTCAAGAAGTTTTTTCTTTCTTGTAATATCTCCACCATAGCATTTAGCAAGCACATCTTTTCTAAGTGCTTTTATTGTCTCTCTTGCTATAACTTTGCCACCTATTGCTGCTTGAAGTGGAATCTCAAAAAGTTGTCTCGGTATTTCTTCCTTTAATTTTTCGCACATTTTTCTTCCTCTCTCTTCAGCCGAATCTCTAAATACTATAAAGGAAAGTGCATCAATATTTTCTTTATTTACTAATATATCAAGTTTACAAAGATTTGATTTTTGATAACCTTTTAAATTATAATCAAGCGAAGCATATCCTCTACTTCTTGACTTAAGTGCATCAAAAAAGTCATATATAATTTCATTTAAAGGCAATTCATATTTTAAAACTGCCCTATTTTCTTCTATGTAATCAATATTAAGATAGACTCCCCTTCTCTCTTCACAAAGTTTCATAATAGAACCTATATAATCTTTTGTAACCATAATTTCTGCATTTACTATTGGCTCTTCCATATGGTCTATATAAGAAGGGTCAGGTAGATTAGATGGGTTAGTAAGTATTTCCATAGTACCATCTGTCTTATACACATGGTACACAACAGATGGGGATGTAGTAACTAAATCTAAATCAAACTCTCTCTCAAGTCTTTCTTCTATAACATCAAGATGAAGTAATCCAAGGAATCCACATCTAAATCCAAATCCAAGTGCCACTGAAGTCTCTGGTTCATACTGAAGTGAGGCATCATTTAACTGTAATTTTTCAAGTGCTTCTCGCAAATCTGGATATTTTTGCCCATCACTTGGATAAAGACCGCAGTACACCATAGGAGTAACTTTTTTATAACCAGGTAGTGCTTCACATTCATTCATATATTCGGTTACAGTGTCACCAACTCTTGTATCTTTTATATTTTTTATCGAAGCAGTAATATAACCTACATATCCAGGATATAATTCTTCGCATGGTATAAATTTGCCAGCACCAAATACCCCTACTTCAACTGTTTCAAATACTGCTCCTGTTGCTATCATTTTTATTTTTGTTCCTTTTTTGACAGTCCCATCAAACACTCTTACAAACACTACAACACCTTTATAAGCATCATATATAGAATCAAATATAAGTGCCTTGAGAGGTTTCTTGTCATCCCCATTTGGTGATGGAACTTTTTTTACTATTGCTTCTAATACATCGTGAACATTTATACCTGTCTTTGCAGATATTTTAGGCGCATTTTCACAATCTATCCCTATTACATCTTCTATTTCTTTACAAACTCTATCAGGCTCTGCAGACGGTAAATCTATTTTATTTATAACTGGTACAATTTCCAAATTATGGTCAAGTGCAAGATATACATTAGCAAGAGTCTGTGCTTCTATACCTTGTGCTGCATCAACTACAAGAAGAGCACCTTCGCATGCTGCAAGCGACCTACTCACTTCATATGTAAAGTCAACATGTCCTGGTGTATCAATTAAATTAAAAATGTATTCTTCGCCATTATCCGCTTTATATGTCACTCTTACTGTCTGCGATTTAATTGTGATGCCACGTTCTCTTTCTATGTCCATATTATCAAGTACTTGTTCTTTCATCTCTCTCTCTGTAAGAGTTCCTGTAAGTTCAAGTATTCTATCAGCCAAAGTACTTTTGCCATGGTCAATGTGGGCAATAATTGAAAAATTTCTTATTTTGTTTTGCTCAATTCTCTGCATAATTTCAAAATGGGCGGATAGTATCCGCCCCTACAAATGTTCTAAATGTAACCAATCATTTTATCATTATGGACTATCAAGTGACAAATATATATTACTTATCAGTTAAACTTTCAATTCCTGGAAGTGGTTCACCTTTCAAGAACTCAAGTGTTGCACCACCGCCTGTTGATATATGAGTCATCTTTTTTGCTAATTTAAAATGATTTACGGCTGATGCTGAATCTCCACCACCAATTATAGTTGTACAATTTTTAAGTTTTGCCATACAAGCGGCTATAGAATATGTGCCAAGTGCAAATTTTTCATTTTCAAAAAGTCCTACTGGACCATTCCACAAAATTGTTTTTGCATTTAACATATGTTTAAGCATTATCTTTATAGTTTCTGGTCCTACATCAAGTCCCATATAATCTTTATCAATATTCTTTACATCAAATGTTTTTGTTTCTATATTAGTATCATTTATTGGTTCAGGTATGTTTTTTGCAGCAACACAATCAACAGGTAAAATTAAATCTTTTCCAAGTTTTTTAGCCTTATCTAACATTTCCATACAATATGGAATATTCTCTTCATCAAGAAGTGATTTTCCTATCTCATATCCCATTCCTTTTAAGAATGTAAATGCCATACCTCCGCCAATAATAACTGCATCTGACCTATCAAGTGCCTTATCTATAACTTTAAGTTTATCTGATATTTTTGAGCCACCAAGTATAGTAACAAAAGGACGTTTAGGATTATCAATATAGTTGCATAAATTATCAAGTTCTGCCTTTATGAGATAACCACATACTGATTCTTTTACAAACTTTGTTACTCCTGCTGTTGATGAATGCGCTCTATGACATGTTCCAAATGCATCATATACAAATATATCACAAAGAGATGCGAGTTCTTTTGAAAAATTATCTTCATTTTTACTTTCCTCATCTCTCCATCTTGTATTTTGTATCATCATAAGTTCGCCATCTTTAAGTTCATTCGATGCAGATACTACATTTTCATCCACAACTCTATCACTTCCTACAAACTTTATAGGAATAGAACATGCTTTTGACAAAGCAGTACATACTGGAGATAAGTCTTGTCTTTTTTCAGGTTTGCCAAGATGAGAGCAAATAACAACTCTTGCACCATGCTTTGCAAGATATTCTATTGTAGGCACAGATGCTTTGATTCTTGAATCATCAGTTATTTTGCCATCGTGAATAGGAACATTTAAATCGCATCGAAGTAATATTCTCTTTCCTTTTACATCTATGTCTTCTATTGATTTTTTATTAAATCTACTATTACTCATATATTTCCCTTCTATTTTTTATTTAATTAATCCAGCAAAATATTTTGCAGTCTTTACAAGTTGAGTTGTATATGAATTTTCATTATCATACCAAGCCACTGTCATAACTTCGTATAAATTATCATCTATCTTATTTACCATAGTTTGAGTTGCATCAAATAAAGAACCATAATTCATACCTATAATATCGCAAGAAACTAATTCTTCTTCAGTATATCCAAAACTATCATTTGATGCCTTCTTCATAACTTCATTGATTTTTTCTTTAGTGATGTCTTTTCCTTCTACTACTGATATAAGTATAGTTGTAGAACCAGTAGGAGTTGGAACTCTTTGTGCTGAGCCTATAAGTTTTCCATTTAATTCTGGAATTACAAGTCCTATTGCCTTTGCAGCACCAGTTGAATTAGGTACTATACTTAAAGCGGCTGAACGAGCACGGCGAAGGTCTCCCTTTGCATGAACTGCATCAAGTATTTTTTGGTCACCAGTATAAGCATGAATAGTTGACATAATTCCTGACTTAATTGGATATGCATCATTAAGTGCCTTTGCCATAGGAGCAAGACAATTAGTTGTGCAAGATGCTGCAGATATAATTTGGTCATCTTTAGTTAAAATATTATGATTGACATTATAAACAACTGTCTTTAAATCATTTCCGGCTGGAGCAGTGATAACTACATGCTTTGCACCAGCATTTATATGCGCCATAGATTTTTCTTTACTTGTGTAAAAACCAGTTCCCTCTAACACAACATCTACATTTAATTTTCCCCAAGGAATATTATTTGCATCTTTTTCTTTATAAATCTTTACTTCCTTTCCATCAACTATAATTGAGTCATCTGTGAAACTCACTTTATCAGCATATTTATATCTACCTTGTGTTGAGTCATACTTTAATAAATGTGCAAGAGATTTAGTGTCTGATAAATCATTGATAGCCACTATCTCAAAATCTTTCTCGCCAAACATTTGGCGAAATGCAAGACGTCCAATACGTCCAAATCCATTAATTCCAACTTTTACTGCCATAATATTACCTCCAATATATTTTTATTTTTTTATAAGTACTTCATTTTTATTTTCTGCTTCTACATAGTCTGCAAGGTTATTTGCATGGTCTGTCACTCTTTCAAGATTTCCTATAATGTCAAGGAATGCTATTCCAGCAAGCATATCACATTCTCCAGCACTCATTCTCTTAATATGATTGCCCTTATATTCATCTTCAAGTTTATCTACTTCATCTTCAAGACTTCTAACAATTTTTAGAGAATCTTTATCTTTATACTCAACACACCTTATACCATTTTCTACTGCTCTTATAGTTTTATCAATTATATTTTCCATTTCATTTCTTGCTTCACTTGAAAATACTACTTCATCATTCATCATTTGTCGTGCATTTTCAGAAATATTTTCTGCATGGTCACCTATTCTCTCTACATCACTACATATAGACATAAGATGTTCTATCTCTATATGTTCTTTTTCATTGATATTCAAGTTGTTAATCTTTGCAAGATATGTAATTAAAATATTTGTGGTTCTATCAATTTGTTTTTCATGTGACACTACATCTTCTATCAATTCATCATTTCTCTCTTTTAATACAAGATTAGTTGCCCTTTTTAAGTTCTTAAGAACATATTTTGAGTAAAATACAACTTCATGCCTTGTAGTTGATATTGCCACTGCTGGCTGATTAAGTATCCTCTCATCAAGTATAGCCTGTGTTTTTTCAGATAAGTTAAAATCTTCTTCTTCATCCGTATTTTCAGGAATTATTTTTTTTGTAATTGATACCATCCAATTTGAAAATGGCAATAGAATAATTGTATTTGCTATGTTAAATCCTGTATGGAAAATAGATATTTCAAATAGAGATATTCTTGTATCTAAAAATGATTTTATAAATGGATATGTGATAATAACTATAGTAGAAAATATAATTCCACCCATTACATTAAATAATAAATGTAACAATGCTGTTCTCTTACCATTTTTACTACTATTTGCTGAAGAAATAATAGTAGTTATACATGTTCCTATATTTTGCCCTACAGTTATAAAGCATGCTGCTCCCTTTGAAACTGAACCAGCAAGTGCAAGTGTCTGTAAAATTGATACTGACGCAGTAGAACTTGAAAGTATAAATGTTATTACTGCACCAG
Source organism: Lachnospiraceae bacterium (assembly GCA_017934175.1). GTDB lineage: Bacteria > Bacillota > Clostridia > Lachnospirales > Lachnospiraceae > UBA3633. Next base: position 27,946 of record JAGBKB010000013.1, read on the forward strand.
ATAATATTGCAAGAATAGGAATCCTTCCTAAAGTTTCAAATGCATCTCTAAATATTTTTGAATCTGAATATGGAGACACACCTGATGACATAAGCGTAAGTCCTATAAATAAAAGTCCAATACCAACAAATATATTTGCTTTAGTCCTTGTTTTTTCTTTTTTTGTAAATACTACTATCAAAGCACCAACACCAAATATAACTGGTGCAAAGAACTCTGGTTTAAATATTTCTACTACTGAACCAAGTTCCGCCAAAGCAACTATCCATGCAGTGATTGTAGTACCTATGTTAGCACCCATTATAACACCAACTGCATCATTTAATTTCATCATTCCAGCATTTACAAAACCCACAACCATCACAGTAGTACCTGCTGAACTATGTATGATTGCTGTGACAAGTGCTCCAAAAATTATTGCTGTCCATTTATTGGCAGTTAAAAACTTTAAAACATTACTAAGTTTTGGTCCTGCAACTTTTTGTAGTCCCTCTGACATTATCTTCATGCCATAAAGGAACATTCCCACTCCACCAACAAATGTAAAAAGATTTCTTAAATGCAAAATCATTTAACTAACTCCACCAAAGAATCAACTGCTTTGCCAAGTTCTTCTATCTCTATATCTTCAACATTTCCTTCATCTATCATCTTTGCATATTCTACTCTCATAGGTAGTTTTGAAAGAACTGTTGTGCCATTTTCATTTGCAACTTTATCAATATCACTTTTTCCAAATATTTCTATTTTTTCATTGCACTTAGGGCATACAACATAAGACATATTTTCAATAAGCCCCATCATGCTTATATTCATTTTTTTTGCCATATTGATTGATTTACCAACAATCATAGATACAAGACTTTGTGGTGATGAAACTATTATTACTTTATCTATTGGTATAGATTGATATGTTGTAAGTGCTACATCTCCAGTTCCTGGTGGCATATCAATAAATAAATAATCAAGTACTCCCCAATCTGTTTCTTGATAAAATTGTTGTAAAAGTCCTGCAACAAGTGTTCCCCTATATATTATAGGGTCTGTGTCCTCATTTAATAATAAATTAGATGACATAATTTTGACACCTGTCTTTGAAACTTTAGGTATCATAAGTCCATCTGCTGTGGCCACCACATTTTTTTCTTTGATTCCAAATGCCTTTGGAATAGATGGTCCTAATATGTCAGCATCTAATATCCCTACACTATAACCTTTTTTTTGTAGCCCAGAAGCAAGAAGAGAAGTAACAAATGACTTTCCTACTCCACCTTTACCAGATGACACTCCGATTATTTTTTTTACTGCTGACCCGATACCGAGTTTTAATTTTTCAATATTAACACTCTTGCTCGCACAATTAGCAGAGCAAGTGTCACAATTATGAGTACATTCACTCATACTACCCTCCTAAAACTATTATGGCAAATCATCTAATTTGCTTTACATTTATTATACTATAATAAAAACTATTTTACAACTAAAAAAAAATGTGCTAAAATACTATTATGCTATATATAGGACAAATATAGCCACAAATTTTACATTTTTATATGGAGGCATTTATGCAACAGTCACTTACGCAATATAAGACATTTTATGAAGTTGCAAAGTCCGAAAATGTTTCAAAGGCTTCAAGGATTTTGCTAATTTCACAACCAGCAGTATCTAAGTCTATCAAAAAATTAGAAGATTCTTTAGGGGTAAAGTTATTTGATAGGACTACAGTCGGTCTTAATCTGACATCTGAAGGGAAATTACTATATGAACATTTAACTACAGCATTTAACCATATAAATGATGCCGAATTAAAACTCAAAACATTTAGCAATATTAATTTTGGTCATTTAAGAATAGCCGCATCACAGAGTCTTGTAAAACATGTTCTTATGTCATATATTAATATTTATGCCAGAGAATATCCAAATATACGACTTTCAGTTACTACAATGCACACTAATAAGTGTTATGAAAAACTAACTGAAAAAAAGATAGATATTGCTTTCTTACATAAAGGAGATACAAATTATAAAGAAATAGAATATGTCGCTCTACACGATATACACTATTGCTTTGTTGCATCAAAAGATTATATATCATATTTTTCAAAAATCTTCCCAAATGGTCAAGATTATTTTGCAAATGGCAATATACTATTACTTGATAAGAAAAACACAACAAGAGATTATATAGATAAAATATTTGAAAGCAACAAAATAATTCCTCGCCAAATTATGGAAGTAAATAATACTGAATCTATGGTTGATTTCGCCAAAAATGGTGTTGGCATAGCATGCGTTATAGAAGAGTTTATACAAGATGAACTTGATAAAAAACAACTTGTAAAAATCCCTATAAAGTTTAAAATCCCAAAATATTCAGTTGGATATGCCTACAATAAGACAAATATGAGTAAAGAGTTATCTGATTTCTTAGAAGTCATAAACGGAAAAAATGTCTTCACTACTACAAAGAAGAAAAAATAGAAGGAAAAATTATGGATAAATATTTTAAAGTTACGCTGGATGGAAAAGAATATCTTCTTCCAAAAGCAGGTATAGGAAACAATAAGTATGTTGCAGTGTTTGACCCATATTCAGATGTAAATATGAATAGGGCCGCTGCCAAAGATTTATATAAAAAAATTATTGAATCAGGTATTAAAGATATAGATGTAGTCATATCTGCCGAAGCCAAGGGTGCCGCTTTTGCGCAAAGAATTGCAGATTACCTAAATTGTGATTTACTTGTATTTAGAAAGAAAGTTAAAATTAATTTTGAAAAACCTGTTATAGCACATGTTAAAACATTCACATCTGGCACTAATCAACTTTTCATAGATAGAAAAGACCTTGAGAAGTATTCAGGAAAAAATGCACTCTTTGTCGATGATGTAATATCTACTGGCTCAACAATACATGCTATAAAAGAAGTTCTTGATGAATATAATATAAATGTCATAAGAAACTGTTGTGCATTTAAAGAAAGTAATGATGTAAATGATAATATCATATATGTAGATACATTACCAATCTTTGAAGAAAAGTAAATATCACAAATAAAAATGTAGGGTGTTGACCCTACATTTTTTATTAAATATATTAATATTCCTTACAATACTTATACAGTGGGCACAATTCACACTTTGGTCTTCTTGCTATACATATTTCTCTGCCAAGTGCTATAATATGAGTATTCCATAACTCCCAGTATTTTTTTTCAACAGTTTCTTTTAAAAACTCTTCTATCTCTCTCACATTTTTTGTATTAAGTCTAAATAGTATTTTTGAAATCCTCGCCACATGAGTATCTACAGCCATCGCCGGTATACCATACAAGCGACTTATAACTACACTTGCTGTCTTTCTTCCTACTCCTGGCAATTTTACTAACTCATCGAAATCATTTGGTATTTTGCCCTTATGGTCAGTTATAAGTGTCTTGGCACAATTTATAATACTTTTTGCTTTGTTGTGATAAAAACCTACTGAATGAATATCTATCTCTAAAACTTTCTGCTTAACATTTGCAAAACTTTGTAAAGTGTTGTATTTTTTAAATAAGTCTTTTGTTACTTCATTTACTCTTTTATCAGTGCACTGGGCTGACATCATAACAGCAAATAAGAACTCATATGGTTTATTTTTATGATAATGCAAATATAGTGGTATTTCTGCTCCATATCTTTTAATTAATTCTTTCACAACCTTTTTTGCTTTCTCTTTATTTGTCATAACTGCTCCATAAATTAAGTAATATAAATGGTTTATCAAAAAATACTATATATTTAAGATTTTTCAACAATCTTATCTACTATGTCACCAACATTTTTAAAATTAACCACTTCTTCCATAGTAAAATCTACATCAAACTCATTTTCAATAGTAGATATAATAGTAATATGATTTAGAGAGTCCCATTCATCTATATCTTTAGCAGTGGTTTCCATACTAATGACAAGTGTTTCATCATCAAAAATATCTTTTAAAATATCATTAATTTTTTTTAATATCTCTTCTTTACTCATACCATAACATCCATAATCTTAAAATATTTTACACCAACAATTATTTAATATAATCATAGATAATTTCATCAAATAAATCTTTATTTGCTTCTATTTGCTCTTTGCTACCAATAGTTATATATATTCCATCGCTTACCATTTTATCAAATATCTTACATAATTCATCAATATCTTCAGTTGTCATCTCTTTAATTTCTTTCATATACCTTACATATCTATCAGGTCTTTTTTCATCTACTTTTGAAAATGTTTCATGCACTGCTTCATAAGCAGCACCTATTTTAGTAAGTGGATATGAAAACTTTGAGTATGCGCTAAGTTTGAAACTATCTAATTCATCATCAGTTATCTTTAATTTTTTTATTAACTGTGGCAAATTATTAAATGTTTCTAAACTTTCTTTCAAATATGGGTCACGATATGTATACACATATGAATGTATTCTTGAGAAAGATGAATATGAGCCATACGCCGACCTCTTTACTCTAAACTCTGGATATAATATTTTTGTATCTATAATATTACCTAAAACTTCATACTTAGAAGTATATTTAATACCATCTTTTAACATAGGTGTAACTATATAATTATATAATACTGTCCCATCAGCCACAACAGCAATTTTATTCTTAATATCACTTTCTGTTGCTACATCAACTCTATTTGTAATTCTAACATCATTAAGTCTGTAAGATAGATTAAGAACCTTATCCTTTATGTTTTTAATAGTTTTAAAATTACCTATGATTTCACTAACCATATTTCTTCTATTCACTAATTCTTTATAGAGTCCCTCAAGTTCTTTTAAGAAATCTTCAATTTCACTGTCACTCATTGCATTAACTTTATTTAGGAAATTAATGTAATTTATTCCATCCAAATTATATTCATATATACCACTATTATCCATTTTAGGGTCTATAAGTAAGTTCGCTATACTCGTTGGCGAATTTTTAAAATAACTTTTATAACTATTTAAATCTTTTGATGCAGTACTTTTCACAATATTAATATCATCAAACTTAGTATTTTCTATAAGTTCTTCTAATAGTTCAAATGACTTATCAATATTTTTATCTAAAGTAGTTACTGAGAACATATAGTATGGTTTGAAGCCACCATTATAATACCTATTTACATCTAAACCTTGAGAAAAGCCTAATGTGTATCTATTAAATGTTAATTTCAACTTTTGATTTGGATAATTTTTTGTTGGTAATTCCAAAATAAGCGATGATAAGAAATTAATCTTCATTGCCTCTTCCATAGTAAAACCAGTCAAATCAAACAATAAAGAGAAATGATTGTATTTAATATCTTCAACTTCACTTTTTATAAAGTTTATTCCCTCTACATTCTCTTCATATGCATAACACTTTGCTCTATACTCATCAAGTTCACTTAATGTTGCTTTTTTAAACATATCTATAAACGAATATGAAATTTCTTTTTCTACCCACTCATCATATTCTTTAGTGTTTTTTATCATTTCATTTATCTCTAAATCTGTAAGTCCGTTTTTAAACCTTACTAATTCATCTTTTTGTTTTTTTGTTTTTTCTTCAAGTAAACCTTTTTTAGGAGATGTAATAGTGATAGATGAATGATTGTTGTTACTTATATACTTTTCCATTAGTTCTTTTACCAATCCACTTTTATATGCTGCTTCTATATCATTCATCGCCTTATCATACTCTAAAATGCCAATTATATTTGATGAATTGTTGTTAAACATTCTAAGATACTCTAAAAAGCAGTTTTCAGCAAAACCATGTGTATCTTTGCTTAACTCTCTATTATATTCTAAATAATTAAGAACAGACTCTAAAACATCTTCATTTATACCTTCTTTGATAACTTCCGCAAATGATTCTTCTACTATATTTTTTAAATCATCTGTTTGTTCTTCATTTACATTTGAAAATTGCACAGTAAAATATGGCTTTGTATAAAACAAACCATTATTTATACTAAAATTAACATCTGGATATTTTTCTAAAAGTCTTGTTTTAATTGGACCATCACTATTATCAAGTGCTTCTAAAACTAATTCAAATAACCCTGATTCATATGGTGTCATTCCATCACATACAACATTATATTCAATAATAGTTTTTAAATCGGTGTCCTCATTCTCTGAAGCAGGAAAATCATAACGTGATATTTTAAATTCTGTTTGTTCCTTATAATTAGGGTCATCTTTTTCTATATTAACCTTATCATATTTATTCAAATACTCTTCATCTGAATACTTTAAATATTTTTCATAATCGATATCTCCATAAAGTGTAATAATCATATTGCTTGGATGATAATATTTTTTATGAAACTCTACTATTTCTTCACTTGTAATTTCCTTAATATAATCAGTGCTGCCACCAACATTCACTCCCATATAACTATCATTAAACATAGTTTTAAGTGAATTATCATTTGCAACTCTTAAAATACTGCCCTCATTGCCAGCCATCTCACTATATACCACACCACTCAAACTTAAATCACTATCTTTATCATTTAAGATATACCTATATGCTTCTCTATCAAGATTTTTTGCATCTGTCAACACATTTGGTTGCATTACTCCATCCATATAAAACTTGTATATTTCAAATAATTGATAATCAGATAGAGATGAAAATGGATATACTGTTGCAGTTTGTAATGTAAATGCATTCATAAAAGTGTTGTATGTCTTGGAATACAATTCCTCAAATAAATTAGTACTTGGATATTTTGCAGAACCACTCAAACAAGAATGTTCAAATACATGAGGAATACCTTTATCGTCATAAGCAAGTGTGTTAAAGCCAAAAACTGCTGACTTATCTTCATCATCATTCGAAATTAAAACCAATTTTGCCCCTGACTTTATATGTTCAAATATTACAAATTTTGCATTTCTTGCTTCATAATCATATATAGCATTTACTTTAAAGCCATATAATGTCTCCCCTACTTTTGGAAGTTTATAATGAGATAAAGTATACACATCCCCCTGTAATTCAACTAATTTATCGCCTAATTCTTTTGTTTCTTCTTCTACTATATCATCTTTAGTATCATCACTTACAGTTGTTTCAGTACTATTATTTAAACCTTCAATTTTTACATTAAAAGAAAATCTTGCACACGAAACTAATGATAACACCATAACTAACAATACTGTCACCATTAATTTATAAGTCCAATTCTTTTTCATATTTCTCATTGTCATTCTCCTATACTTTATCTCAATAATTATTACAATTAATTTATTGTGGGGCTGCTACAACACTGCCATTTGGTAAACTATTTGCAAGTGGCATATCAGGCAAAATTGGAATAGTATCAAAACTTGGCATTACATAGTTAGTATCATCTGATATTTGTTCCTTATACTTTGCTGGCATATTGATAGTTCCATACTGTGTATGTAAATTACATCTTGTTCTTGGCTGTGTCCCATCTATAAAATACTCTGTATATGTTGCATCTCCTCTTAAATCATGTTTGCAACCATCTGTTGCGAGAAGTCCTGATTTTTTACATATTGTTCTTTGTATTAAAGTAGATGGTTTTTCAAACTTTGGGTCTTTAAGATTAGCATGCACTTTTGACATTATTTTTCTCCAAATGTTTTTATGGAAATTAGTACCACCATTATTTATTTTGTTACGTGTGTCACTAAGTGACTGATTTTCATCACAACCACCCCATACACCTGCAGTATAGTAAGGTGAATATCCTACAAACCACACATCATTATTATTGGTTGTAGTTCCTGATTTACCCGCGAGAGACATTCCTTTAAAATGAGCCCTTGTAGATGTAGGATATATATTCATAGTAGGACTACTAAAGGCTTTACTTCCTGCCATCGAATTAGCCATTGCATCAGTTAAAAGGTATGCATTTTCTTTTGACATAACCTTTATAGATTTATTATTTTTATTATTCAAAATCTCTTTTCCATCTCTGTCCAAAACTCTCGTATAAAATATTGGTTTTGCATACATACCACCATTTGCTATACTTGCAAATGCAGATGTAAGTTCATAATTAGTAACACCATATGTAAGTCCACCAAGAGCAACTGCTGGATTTGCATCTTCCTTATCATCAAGAGATGTTATCCCAAGTTTTTTTGCAAACTTAACTCCAACTTCTGGTGTCACTGTCTCCATAAGACATCTAATCGCAATTATATTTAATGAATATACAATTCCTGCTCTTATATTTTGAAATCCTAAATATCCACTTGAATACCAGTTTTTAAATGTTTTACTCATAGTCTTTGATGTCCAAGTGTACTCACTATCATAATATGGTGTAGCAAGTGTCTTATTATATAATTCAAGTGCTGGTGCAAATGCCGACAAAACTTTAAATGTACTTCCTGGTTGTCTCTTGGTTACTGTAGCACGATTAAGTGACCTTGAAACTGTTTTTTCTCCTCTTCCACCTGCTATTGCTACAACTTCACCAGTTCTATGGTTTATCATAACAAATGAACATTGTGGTTCTAAAAAATAGTTAAGAGTTTCTGCGACAATACTGTCTCCATCTTTTATAACATAATCTTTAAAACTATTTATATATTGATTTGCTATATCTTTTGAATTAAATAGTCCATCATATTTTTTATTTTTCAATACATTTACATGATAGTTTTGCACATCAACTTGAGAATAATGAGTTTGTGACTCATCATTATGCATCACAGAAAGTCTATAGTCTATGGCATACTTCTTCACAGTATAATTCTTATCATCATTGACTTCTTTGTCTACTATTTCTTGAATCTTCGGGTCCATAGTTGTCTCAACTTTTAGACCACCAGAATATATTAAGTTTCTTGCCTCATCTTTTCCAAGTCCAACTCTTTTAACTAAATCATCATAGAGTTGGTCTATAACTGATTCAGTAAAATAAGTA
>JAGBKB010000014.1 GCA_017934175.1 Lachnospiraceae bacterium
CTCTCTTCTATGCCATACCAATTTTTGTAAATGAGTCTCATTATTTCATCTGCAATCTCAATACCTGATGAAACACCATAACATATTTGCATTTGCATACTGTAATCTTTATAATACTTATCTCGAAGTTTAACTACAAGACCATAAGCAAATAAATTGGCATCCCTTAACCTTGCTCCTAAATCAGCTGATAACCTGTAAATAACTGGTTTCAAATCACTTATAGTTTTCGCATTCTCATAAAGTGTATCTGACTTTGACATCGTTTTAGGTCGCTCTGTTTCGCCATATTTTCGCACTTCAGCGAACTCTTGACCATTTGCATAGTTTATCAACTTATATGCCCATTTTTCGCCAACCAGTGCCCTTACAGAGGCAAATTTTGCGAATGCTAGGTCACCTATCGTTCTTATTCCATCCATATTTAATAACTCTTTTGTTTTATTGCCAACAAATAGCAATTCTTCCACAGATCTATCATATAAAAGTTTTCTAAAGTATTTGTAAGGAATGTGTGTTATTGCATTTGGTTTATGAATGTCGGATGCCAACTTACTAAACACTTTATTAAATGATATACCAACTGACACTGTTATCCCCATCTCTTGTTTTACCTCATTCATTATGAGCTCCGCAATACGAAGCGGGCTACCAAATAATAATGTTGAGTGTGTAACATCCACCCAAGCCTCATCAATGCCATAAGGCTCTACTCTATCGGAATAATGGTACAGTATTTCAAAAAACTTCTGACTAATTTCACCATACTTCTTTTTAGAACTTCGCCTTACTATGAGATTTGGACACTTAAACCTTGCGTATCGGAGCGAGTCCCCACAACCTATGCCATACTTCCTTGCTTCTAAACTTGCACACACTATTATTCGATCTCGTTTATATTCCTCACCTATTACCACTAAATTTTTACCCTTAAGACTTGGATTAAGCAAGCACTCATACTGGGCAAAGCAAGCATTAATGTCAATATGGAGTATTTGCCTTTGATATTTAATTGGTATATAAGTCCTTATAGTTGACTCGTATTGCCTTGGTGTTATGTACCCAAGTGATGAATGAGCCCTTTTGTTATTATAAAAATTTATATATCTCTTTAGCTGAATCTCCAAATTATCGAATGTCAGTTTTTTAATAAAATAGTCCGTTATGAATGACCCTCTATAAAACTCTTTATAAAATGTCGCAACAAATGACTCCATATGGTTATTGTTACTCATCACAATATTGAATGTTTGCTTTATGCCAACCCTCTCAACTATCAGTTTCATTTCTTCCCTAAAATTAGTAATCTCATTGTCGGAGTGAATAGTTAAATTATCACTTGGATTTCTATCAATTATTGTCTTCTTCAAGACTTCCACTTGTGTTTCAACTATCTCACCTACCATGTTAAACCCATACCCTATAATTCTTCTGCTAAATAAATCCATTATAAAATAAACATAAATAATACTATCATCAATAAAAAAACGAGTCCAGTCAGAGACCCAAACCTCGTTTATCGTTCGTGGATATAATTTAATAATTTTACATTTATTAGAAGTGCCAATTTTAATATAAGTCTTTACAGGCTTTTTAATTTTAAGATTTTTTACTTTCTCACCTACAGAAATTAAACTTGCTTTGTGACAATAATCATAAATTGTCTTATACGATACATGGTACCCTTTGTTTTTTATAATTTCAAATATACGCCTTGCTCCATAAACTCCATAATTATCATGATATATTTTTTTAATTAGGCTTAGCATATGATAATTATAGCATAAAAACACCACCATTTGAGTGGTGGCTAAAAAACAAAAAATTTTAATGATTTTTTAATACTTAATTGACTCTATTTATTCAAAATTTTAATAATTTGATGATATAATTTTTTATTAAGCGGGCTATATCTTTTAATCAATCTAATGCACACCCTGAGTGGTGCGACAAGTAAAAAATGAGTAAGAACCCCGCCTGCCCCTAAATTGTAAAAGGGAGTAAGGAGCAAACTACTTAATGTGGATATGCACGAAAAATATGCTACCTGTATTAAAATGTTTCAAAACCATAGTAAGTTAATCAAAGGTAAGGCAAGACACCAAAAAACGCTATGGCACTTTATAGGGGGCATCAAACACCACAGCTTTATTTAGTTTGGATAAACTAAAACATTGTGGTCAAATAAAAAAGGAGGACTATATGGTATATGCAGGAATAGATGTTTCTTCAAAAACAAATGTTTGCTGCATACTAAATGAAAAAGGTAGACACTTAAGAACATTGAGTTTTGACAACTCAACAAAAGGATTCAATTACTTTGACAAAGTGATTAGAAATTATGGGAGTAAAAAATACATCAAAATTGGACTTGAAACTACTGGATCAATTAGTGCTGGATTAAAATTCTTACTTGATAAAAATGGATTTGTATACAAAGAAATTATGCCTGATAAAATAACGCACTTTAGACTATCAAAACCACATCATACAAATAAAACTGACGAAATTGATGCAAGAGTCATTGCCGAATGGCTAGTAGTTAACAAAAATGTTGACTATACCAGAATTTCAAATAATGAGCTAACCCCACTTACACGAGCTCATATAAGACAAACAAAGATTCATAAAAGTTCAGTAAGGACATTGACTGCCATACTTGAAAGTACCATCTTTGGTATTACTTCTCTTCAAGGAAGTTTTGTAAACACTGCATGTGGCGAGTTTATAATTAATGAGTGGCTTTTAACTGGCAAGATAAATAACTTAAACGAGGATGATTTTCTACAAATCAACAAACTATCTAAAAAGAGATTTGGTAAGGGAAAATTCAATAAGTTACTAAGCCTAGTAAAAGAAAACCCTATAACCTATAATGAAACAATGCTTGATAGAATAAGATTTGAAATGTCGATAATAGAACTAACAAATAGAAACTTGCTCGACATTGAAAAGAAAATAGAATCTTGTATAGAAACTCGAAATGAGAGGATGATGGAAATACCAGGAATTGGGGCAATGCTATGTGCCACTATACTCGCAGAAGTTGGCGATATAAAAAGATTTAGCTCATTTAATAAGTTTTATGCTTATACTGGTTTAGAACCACGAAGATTTGAAACTGGTGATTCAGTTAGCCGTGATAAAGTGTCACATGAAGGGTCAAGGCATTTGAGAGTTGTTTTTTATAAAAATATGCAAGTAATAATTAAAAATAACCCCGAATGGTATAGCTACTACAAACGCAAAAGAACTAACAAAGAAACTTGTGTGGCTTACGGTCATGTGATTAAAAAAGTTTTGAAAGCCATCTACTTTATTACAAAAAATGATGTGCCCTATGACCCAATTAAAGCTGGTGGAGTTAAAACTCATAGTTAAATATAAATTCCTTTTTCATTAACTAAAAATCATAAATGTGAGGGCATTATTTTTTGTGCTATTATTTTGCTAAATGTCGTAATTCCGCCCGTCCTGCTCTGACTTAGGTGGATTAACGGGAAGGGACATTGACTTTGAAAAAAGTCTAAATAAGTCTTAAATCCCCCTTTAAAAGTTCTATTAAATTGACTTTATACCAAATTCAAAAAAATTCTATCTAATTCTTAAAAATGTTTTTTTGATAAAAATTTTACAAAAAAATAAGGTTCTTTTGAACCTTATTAAAGGGTGTCCCCAAATTTCAAATAATATACCCCGTGCCCTAATTTATTCATCTTCAATTATTCAATTGTAATATAGCAATCAGATATTTTCACTTCAACATCTACATTTTCAATCGGTAATATTTTAAAATAAACAGAATCACCTTTTTCAATATCTTTAATCTTTATTGAATGTGTTCCATTTGATGGCAAATCGAATGTATCAGTTGTTGCACCATTAATCTTTAGATACTCAGTATTATTAAGTTGACTACCAAATGGCATTTTTGATGCAGCTACTTTATATGTTTGGTCAATATTTACTAATCCAGTTGATGATATTTGCTTTGCTTGCAAATTTAATTTAAACTCTATTTCTTGCCCTTCAGATTTAGCTGTTAATAAAATTCCAGCATGTGATTTTATCTTATTATTATTTTTATCTTTAATCCTTTGAAATATATTTGAAGCTGTAATAAGCCCAGAATGAGGTGCAATAACTACTTGCTTTGTTGTTGGAGTAAACCATGTTGTATAAGCTGATGATGAATTAGTTCTTTTCTGTGCCAATGTATACATATTATTTTTACCATAAAACCATTTTGTTCCACTACCAATAGAAACCTGACCAACTGTTCGTCCATCAACTGCACTTGTATTTCCATATGTTGAATAAAACTTATGAGTTCCTGATGCTTCTATATCTTGCAGACCAGTTTGCCAAATTCCACTTTTATTCCAACGGTATAAAGTCGGAAATGTAGAATTGTATTGTATACACCAAAGCATATCAGTATCTTTTATTGTTAATGGCACCCACTTATCACTATTTCCTAGTGTAACATTAGCCACATATGATTTTATATTTTCCTTCGTAATATGCATATTATTTCCCCAATCTACAGTATCAACACCAGATACTTCTGTATTAACGTATATCTTACCACCACTATCTGAAACAACGCCACTTGTGTGATACATAGCGAGATTAAAACGTAATTGACCATAATTCGATGGAGATTTTTGATAATTATAAGTTTCCAAGTTTAATGCGGTACCAGAATCGTCTAAGTATACTCCAACGCGGTTCGGAGTTCTCCATACACCCCAATAATTTCCTGACTCATATGTTTCAGTAATGGCAAGCATTACTTTATCATCTAATGCCCCATCGTATAATAAACTATAAGTATCATCAGTATCTTCATTAATCCATAAAGCTGGGGCTCCAGCTGGTAAAATTTTAAATGTTTCGTCAGTTGAAAACCATAGCTTAAAACGCTGTGATGCTGAACCATTATTAAAATTATGTAATAAAAACCTTGCTGTTATTTCTGGCATTGCTACACCATTGTTTCTATAAATCCAAAAATTATTATTGCTATACGGCAAAATCATCTCAGTTTTTTTTGCCAAAAGCACTCCAGCTAAATAGCCAGCTATTGCACCATCAATTTTGCTATCTATTGAACTGTAATATTGATCAATTTGAGCTTGGAAATCATTCTTTAAACTATCAAACTCTGCTTTTGTTATAAATGCTGAACCATCATTGTCACTTACCACTGCTCCTAAACTCTCTATACTCATAAGCACAACTAAAAGTAATGCAAAAACTCTTTTAACTATTCTTGTGCTCTTTCTCATAATTTATTACTTACGACCTTTATTTTACTAAATGTTTGTTGTTAGGCTTATACCTCACTCCGAAAACACGTCGCAGAACCCACGTTTTCTATGCAAGCGCTGGCTCGCTTTTTGCAAGATTTTTGCAAACTCGCTTCGCTCAGACAGTGCTAAAAATCTAAGCAAGAATCTTCGCCATCGTTGCAGAAAACGGGAACCTGCTCCAAGTGTTTTCCTAAGCGAGGTATAAGCCTAACTATTACTATTCAGTAATATAACCCTCTATAGGTTAGGGGGTATCCCCAGTACCAAATGGCAAATTACAGAAATCACTGGAGGTGGCTATACGGTGAAAAATATAGGAAAAATATATTGAAAATTTTGGTATTTTTTGTTAAAATATTCGTAGTTACTTATACTATAGAAAGAAGTCTGGAGTTATATATGTATTACAATCGAATTATTGAAAATATCATTTCTGACACTCTCAAAGTTTCTGGGGCAATCCTTGTAGAAGGTCCTAAATTTTGTGGTAAAACAACAAGTTGCTCAAAGTTTGCGAAAAGCAGTATTTCGCTCAATACAAAACAAATCATAGAATATGCGAAACTCAATCCCAATGATATATTAAAAGGCGATTATCCAAAGTTAATAGATGAGTGGCAAACAGTTCCTGACATATGGAACTATATAAAAGATGATTTAGATAAGGAATATATATTTGGCAAATATATATTAACTGGTAGCACAACTCCAGGTAATACAAATGATATATATCATAGTGGTGCTGGTAGAATTACTAAAATTATAATGAATACCATGTCTCTTTCAGAAACTTTGGAATCAAAAAAACTTTTTTCAATAAGTAAAACTTTTTCAGATAATGAATTAAATGTATCTGACTTAAATAATGATATTGATTTATTATCTATTGCAAAATTTATTTGTAGAGGTGGATGGCCTTTATCTGTAAAATCATCCAGTATAGATGATAGTATAGAAATTACACGTAATTACTATAATGGATTATTTAATTTTGAGTATAGTGAAAATGAAAGATTTAGGAATTTAAAAACTAATATTATAAGAGCCTTGCTTAAAAGTTATGCAAGAAACATATCAACTGAAGCAAGTAATACTAAAATTATAACTGACATTTCGGAAAACATAGGGCGAACTATAGATTTTAAAACATTTTTAAAATATGAACAAGCCTTAAAAGATTTATACCTAATCAATAATGTAGAAACTTGGAACCCAAATATAAGGTCAAAAACATCTATTAGGTCCACTCCAATAAAACATTTCGTTGACACTTCCATTGCCTGTGCTGCACTTTCTGTAGGTCCAAATGACTTAATTAACGATTTAAAAACTTTTGGCTTCATATTTGAAGATTTTGTAATTCACGAACTTAGAGTATATCTTGGCAAACAAAAAGCCAACATCTTACACTATCGTGATAATGCTGGCCTTGAATGTGATGCTGTAATAAAACTTAACAATGGCGATTATGCTCTTGCAGAAATTAAACTTGGTGGCGATGAGCAGATTAATGAAGGTGCAAGGCACTTAAAACTACTTAAAAACAAAATTAACGAAAAAAGTAATGAAAAACCACCTACTTTCTTAATGATTATAACTGCTGTCGGTCCATTGTATAAAAGACCTGATGGAATATATGTTGTTCCTATAAATACTCTATGTGAATAACAATTAAAAATTAACTCTAACTATACCACATTACATAGTTTTTTAAAGTTGAATTATATTATACATTTAATATTATCTTTAATTATGATATATTACTACCCCGTTATCTCTAAATAATAATCTGTTATATTGTCAAGTTCTACATAGTCTGTTGAATTCTCTGGCCACCACATTAAATATAATTCATCATTTTTTTGAATATCACTAACTTCAACTTTTATAGAGTAATTTGTATCTATATACCATGTGAACCAAATTTGTACTTTTACACATAAAATATAAGACTTATCTCAATTTTCTTCTTTTTCAATTATATACATAGGGTAGCCTCTTGAAGTAGTATAATCTCTTAAGGTACACTTATTAATGCGATTTTCAAAAAATGCTCTATATTCAACGAAATATTAAATAACAAATTTCTAATTTTCACATCTAATTGAGTAAGCTCAACTAAATATGCAAAATAAATCATTTCTTTTAGTAATCATCAACCCATTGAAAAGAATCATCAAGTTTCAAATATCCTCCACCAAAGTAAGTCCAAGTTGGTGGTGTCATAGTACCTGTAGCACTCCCATAATGATTAATATCAGTATTAGTAGCGGTACCAGTTTTTCTTACTTGTCCTATAGTTTGCCAATTCGACAACTTTTCCCATTTTAGATATACTATGCAAGATTTGGTACTTTCATTTTTAAAAGTAAACTTAATCTTTCCATCTCTTACAATTTTACATTTTTGTAATAGCCCAACATTTGCCACATCATTCGATTCACCTGAAATATCAATTAAATCATCATACTCTTCCTCTGGAAGTTTTGTTACATCAAATGGTTGCGACTTCGCATAAATTACATATTCAGTAGTTTCATCAATGTCTCCTATATTTAATGTATTTTCTTCTGTAGAAACATTATATGACCATCCACAGTTTTTCCTAAAAGTTCCTGTTATGTCTACAGATTGCTCTTTTTCCAATGAAAAAACTGGTAAGCCGGCAGCAAGCGATAAAGTTTTATTGTTATTTTCATCTACTATAATAGCATCTGTCCTATTAAGACTTGAGACAGAATCTATAATTGCATTATCCGTATTCCGACCAATTTTATTCCAATTATCAGTAGCAGAAAACGGTATTTCACTTAAATAAACATAATCAGTGTTTATTCTATACCCATTAGCATTGCCACATGACCAGCCTCGCACTGCATCAACAGTTCCTACTCCATAAAAGTTTTGCGATTCATCAGTATGTGATGTGGCATTGAATTTCAAAAATCCAGCATAGACTTGAGACTTCCAGCCGGTCAATTCATTATCATTCCATGGATTACTAGTAATATTATCTACATCAGGGAATGTTCCACGTAGAAAATTATAATGAGTTATACTTGGATCTCGATTAGTACTATTATAAAAACTTGAATCTATCTTTACATAACATATTTCATCACGGACATTTGTATATCCTAAATTGGAAATATTAGTATTATATAATGTAGGTGTAAAGCAATGATATGAAATTGGTCCAAATGCCATAATTTTGTCATCCCACAGCAGACTTTTTCCTTTAACTAGTTTTGCTTGCGATCTATTTCCATACAGATTATCTCCAGGTACATATGGATTACTATCCATAGTGTACCCAGGTGAAAATGGTCTTGCATTAAAACCCACATATGCATATGCCGCATCACTATTGTTGTTTCCAGCGAGCCCCAAGTAAATTCTATTACCTGTTGCAAGAGGTTCATTATATTTATCTGGCCATTGGTCTTGCATAGTATTTAAGTTATATTTAAACATCTGATGTGAAGACATATTGTAAATCCCATCAAGCACACCTGTTGTATTTGTACTTTTTGTATTTGTTAGTACAATATCTGTATAAGCCCAATTAGCATTTTTAATAGGGACATCATTGTAGAAATTATTTCCCCAAGAAATTATCATTCTGTAACCATCTACATAACCATAATTTCTATTATCTTTCCATAATTCCCTTGAAGAAATAAAATCATATAGTGGTATACCTTTTTTAAATCTTGGTCTATCAAATGGCCCAATTGACCAAAAAAGACCAGATGATAGACTATTTCGTTGTCCTTTTTTCGCTACATTTACACCTGCAAGATAACTTGCTATCGCCCCATCAATCTTACTATCTATTGATGTGTTATATTGGTCAATTTGTGCTTGGAAATTATTTTTAAGGCTGTCAAATTCTGCTTTTGTGATAAAGGCTGAACCATCATTATCGCTAACTACGGCAGCAAAACTCTCTATACTAATAAGCACAACTAAAAATAGTGCCAAAATTCTCTTTACTATTCCTGTGCCCTTTCTCATAATTTATTACTTACGACCTTTATTTTAACTTGCTATTCTGGCTTATACCTTGCTCCGAAAATAGGTCGCAAAACCCTATATTTTCTATCAAGCCTTTGCTCGTTTTCGTTAAGTATCGGCGTAAACTCGCTTCGCTCAAACAATACGTCGAATACTAAACTCAAACTTCGCAAAGTTTGAAGAAAATATGGAACTTGCTCCAACTATTTTCTTAAGCAAGTTACAAGCCAGAATTAATTAAAATAACGCTCCTACGATACCCCCTATAGTTTTTTGGGGGTCTCCCCAGTACTAAATGGCAAATAATGGAAATCTCTGGAGGTGGCTATAGGGGGTGTCCCGAGGGACTTCAAAAAGTAGACATATTAAACAAAAATATATTCATGTATAAAATATTGACTATATACCCATATATGTACTCCAATATCTTAAAGTTTTAAAAATTTAAATATTTACTAAATAAAAATGGGAATGTTAGCCATTCCCATTCATTGTTATTATATAATTATCTTTGCTATAAAGACTTCAATCTATGCTTTTGACAATCTCATAAATTCCTTCTCACTTGCACCAAGTCTTTTTGCTGCATCTGCAACTGATAAAAGTTTATCTTTAACCATATCAATTAAAACTTTAAGCCTGCCTTGTTGCATTCCTTCTGCTCTTTCACTATCAAGTATTGCTCTCATCTCTTTACTCATTGTCGCACCTCCTATTTTATAAAGTTCTTGTTTTATAATAGTTGTTTGCTTATACTTTTTATTTATTGTTGTTTTATCTGTAAGCAATTTAAGATATTCATTGATGTTTTTATTTGTCAAGCCTTCAGTATTTACAGATAGAGTAAAAAAATCAGGCAATATTGTTACGAGCTCGGTTTTTTTAACTAATTATTCTTTTCAGTTAATTTCGCATCTCCTACTTGTGTAAATGTAACAGTATCTGTACTACTATCCATATATGCCATAAGGAATAATGGTTCATCTGTTAATTCAACCTTAAAATCATATGTTCCTGCAGTTAATATTATTGAAGAATCCATTTCTACAAAATCGTCACTTGTGCCATGGACTTTGAGTTTACACTTTTTAAATCTTGGGTTTCCAGTATTTGGAAATGACTCATTTTGTGCATTTGAAAATGATATTTTAACCTCTTTATCTACTGAAAATGTAATTTCGAATTCACCTTTTTTTGTTTTTGGGCATAGCGGCAAGCCTCCACTATATGAAAGTTTTTCTTTCCAACTTGAATTTATATTATTATAAAAAATATTTGAAAATGTATTGCTCATTACTAACCAATCAAGACCATAACCTGAGACTTGTGGTGTGAAACTACTTGGTACTTCTGATGCAGCATATCCACCTGAATTTCTAAGCTTATATACATATGAATAATCAAATCTACTATTTTGATAAGCTCTTATTAGTTCGCTACTTCCCCAATCTTTATTTATTGTTTTTATATTATATATTGAACCTTGTGGAAAATGATAGTTAGTACCAGCATCCGTGCCTACAAATGCCACATCACAGGTTTTTGTAACTTCTGTCAATTTTTTTGTTTCAAGTGGAGTTCTCTTTAATACCTGCGGTGAAGGCACACCATTAGGATTTCCATTCGCTGAATATAGTTTATGAGTTAATTCTACATTATATATGTCAGACTGAACATTTTGACGCCTAAGCCCATAACCTTTTGCAGTCGTAGAATTAATAAATGCTGAACTTGTGGATGTAATTGTATTTGGTACATTTAATGTTTGTGTTATGCCACCCCACCACATCCCATTACCAGCATGGTATGTACTATACACTACATATATTCTTGATGCATTCATTTGAACACCTTTTTTGCTACTTAATGCATAATTATTTGTATCTAATATATATAAATAATTTACTGTGCTCCCTTTTGTATGTGTAGCCTCGAAGCAAAAAGTATCATAAGTATCTTGTATCCAATATGCATCTGTCTGATATGTTCCGCAAAAAATTTCAAATATCCTATCACTTGTATATAAATCTTTACTCATATCATTAAAATCTTTTCTACGACCTACAAATACAATTTTGTTTTCATCTCCTTCAAGAACAAATGTTGTACTCACTACACTTGTTTTACTTACTGAAATACCAGCAAGGTATGATGCGATCGCATTATCAATTTTATTGTCAATATTTGCATTATAAGAATCTATCTGAGATTGAAAAGAGTTTTTAAGGGAATCAAATTCAGCTTTTGTTATAAATGCTGCACCATCATTATCAGTAACAACTACAGCAAAAACTAAACTATAAGTTCCTATTAATATTATCAAAAACAAAGCTATAACATTTTTTATCACTTTCATAATAAACACCTTATATATCCTATGATGTAAATGTTGCTTCTTTTGGCTGAGACATAACCGTGACTACATCGCTACTATCAACATTCAAATACAAAATATCATTTTTTTCTAATTCCACTTTAAAATCATATTTACCATCACCACTTACATTTAAATTCTTTACATTTTTAGTCCAGTCACTACTCGTTATTCTTTTATAATCAAAAGCAACCAAATCAGTGTCAGTGCTAGCTGGCATTGATGAATGTTGTGTTTTTGTAAAATTTATTCTCGGACTGCCAGATGAGGATAAACTAAATTCTAAGGTTCCACCATCAGTAGCTTTATAAACTGGAAATCCACCTGTATATTTCAGTTTTTCAGGGCTTCCCCAGGCATCACTTAACTCTTTATAGTAAATATCGTTTAAAGTCCATTTAGGATTTCCTGATGAATTAAGTAACTCATTAAAGCGAACACCATAGCCACGAACAGTGTTAGTCTTTGTAAGGGAACCAGCCCATTCTGCCCAAAATCCACTTTCATATCTTAAAAGGTTATTTACCGTATAATCTTGTAATGCTGATTTATCTTTTGCCACTATAGAAATGTCATCCCAGTCCTTATCACTAGTTCGTATTTTTTGATTTTGTGCCCACAAGAAATGCCATCCCCTTCTATCTTCCTGTTTAGACATCGCAATACTATATTGATCTTTTAGCTGGGTTTGATCCTTCCATTCATATGGTGTCCTGATGCACTGGACTCCTGGATTCTGAAGGCTACCGCTGGCATAAAAAAGTTTAGCGGGCACTGTGTCAGTGTACACATCAGTAAAGCTTCCCCTACCATGTCCATAGCCCCATGCACCACTCCCCGACCCAATTGCAGATGAAGTGCCCGACATTAGTGTAGTAGGCAAATCTAAAACCATGTCAATCTTTTCCCATGTTATACCATCCCTGGCATGTGTCGTTGAATAAAAAGCACGTAACCTATTTATATTTAACCTCACATCATAATATATATTTTTAACACATCGATTTCCGTCAATTAGGAAAAAAATATTCCTTGTATTTCCCCTAGTATAGGTTCCTTCCCAAACCCAATTGTCATAGCCATCTTGGTCAAAGAAATCCGGACCAGCCGAATACCCCCCATTCGCAAAACCATAAAATTTATCTTGACCATATAATTCATTTGTATACCGAGCTTCATCTCCCGCGACTTTATAAAATTGAATTTGTTTTCTCGTTTTCCCAGCTAGATCAAAGCCCGTCGCAACGACACTTTTTTTGTCTAACTTTATTCCTGAAAGATAAGCTGCTATAAACCCATCAATTTTACCATCAATACTATTATTATAGTTTAAAATTTGATCACTGAAACTTAGTTTTAATGCTTCAAATTCGGCTTTTGTGACAAATGCTGAGCCATCATTATCACTAACTATTGCAGCAAAACTTTCTATACTAAATAAAAATGCAAAAATAAGGCAGAGTGCCTTTTTACACATTTTTAATCTTTTCCTTGTCATTAAAGTAACTCACGACCCTCTTTATGTTAGGGGGTATCCCCAGTACCAAATGGCAAATATTGGGAATTATAGGGGGTTGACATAGGGGGTTTTCATATGGTAATATAATATCGGCTAATTTAAAGTAGAATTTTAAATTAGCGAATTACCAGGGAGCAAGTATGAATTATATTATAAGAAATTGTGAGAAATTAGTAAAAAAACTTGAAAAAATGTATGGTGCTGTTCTTATTACTGGTCCAAGGAGAACTGGGAAAACTACATTTTGTAAGAACTATAAGAAAAGCCTACCATTACTTAATTTTGATGATTTTACATTAAGAGAAAGTGTAAACATATCTCCAAATAGTTTCTTTTTAGATAATAAATTGCCACTTATATTAGATGAAATTCAGCGGGTGCCTCAAATTTTTCTTCAAGTAAAATATGAACTTGATAAGGCAGATAAGAAGGGGCAAGTTTTTATGACAGGAAGTCAGGCTTTTTCACTCATGAAAAATGTCAGTGAATCTCTTGCAGGAAGAATAGGCATAGTAACACTACTCGGTTTATCACAAAAAGAAAAATTTGGTATTGATTTTTATGAACCTTTTTTACCTACTGATTCATACATTAAAAAATGTAAAAACATACATATAGACTATGATGAAATCTGGCAACAAATATTACTTGGTGGTATGCCAGAGTTATTTGCCAATAATGAAATTACAGATAGGAAACTATATTGGTCTAATTACATAGCAACATATGTTGAAAGAGATGTTAGAGAAATATCAAATATAATTGATACTACAAAATTTGCAAAATTCATATCTTTATTAGCGGCGGAATGTGGTTCACTTTTAAACTATACCAATATTGCAAATGATTTAAACTTAACTGTACCTACAATAGAAAAATATATTTCAATACTTGAAACTTCGCAAATAATTTATTTGTTAAAACCATATTCAAATAATTTATCAAAAAGACTTATAAAAACACCAAAAGTATATTTTTTTGACACTGGTCTTTTATGCCACTTATTGCATTGGAATACTATAGAAACTTTAAGAAATGGTGCTATGGCAGGTCACATCTTAGAAAACTATGTCATTTCAGAAATTTTAAAAGGATACTATAATTCAGGTGATAATAACACACCACTATATTACTATCGTGACAAGGACAAAAAAGAAATTGACTTAATCATAGAACAAGATGGAACTCTCTATCCTATAGAAATAAAAAAGCACGCTGACCCAAAAGTTGATGATGCAAAAAACTTTTCTGCATTAGATAAGTTTACCAACATTAAAATAGGTCCAGGTGCTATTATAAGTTTTTATGATAAAGTATTACATATTACTGATAATGTTATAAATATTCCTATATCGTATTTATGATATATATCAACTTTTTTTATTCTTCTTCATATTCCATACTCAAATTACTTATTACCACATATTTACCAGATGGATTCAAATCTTCAGGTCCAATCCTTAGCCACATATTATCTTGTTTTTCCATTGGTATTTTAATTTCAATTTCAGTATCACTACTTGAATTTGATGTTATTAACACATTGTTATATAATGTTCCAGCATCATCTTTATAGTAGTCACTATTTACTTGTGATGTAAAATCACCTTTTTTTAATGACAATAAAACATTTTGAGATGGCTCTGCTGAATTGGATAAATCTGCATCATAAACTTTATATTTTAATTTTAGTTTTAAATCACCTTTTGCTGTTGTTTCTATAACTATTGGAAGTCCTTGATTAAGTTGTAAATATTTGTTATTATAAATAAACTTATGATTTTTTAAAGTTCCTATATCCTTTCTTCGAAACACAGGTAGCCCTATAGTAAAACTATCGCTTGTACCATTGCCAAATATAAAAGCAGAAGTTCCAGCAGGATTTGCCAAGTTAGACCTATAATTATCAGCATAAATTTTTACATATGCCACATTGAAATTTGTTTCCACAATATCTGCACCAGTCCAATCATAAAAATCCTGCCCCCCTAGTTGCACATCTACCCTTCTTTGAGTATAGTTAATTGTTTGCTCAAAATTATTTCCAAGCATTAAATAGTTAATTCTTTGCATATCAGATTTTGCTTGGTTCAATCCAGATGGGAAATAAGTGTACCCCAGTTCAATGTTCCTATGATAAGTTGTCATAGGTAATTGACTATATTGAGAGCCAGCGGTCACAGGTAAAGGATCTATATATACAATGCTACCAAGATTAAAATTTGAAGCATTTAAATATTGATTGTTGAATTGTTGAGTATTATTATTTTGATCGGCTATATACACATTCCATTTAAGATAATTTGTTCCGCTCGCTAGTATATTTATTCTTGTCCCCTCAGTATTACTTATTCCTGGTTTTAGATTACCATCATACCAGCCACCAGATGATGAACCGTGGTTGTCACCATTAATGTTTCCAGAAGCGGTATCAACCATCCATGATTCAGCTTTCAAAATTGAAGACTCGTCAGTTTCATCACGATTAAATGTCCACTCACCATTCTCCTCTTTCAACTCACAAAAAAAATAAATAGGCGGATTTCGATATGTTGTTATTCCTTCTCCAGACCCATAAATTGCATATCCGTTTGCCTGAGAACTTACATATCTATTTGCTTCACCAAGAACGAAATTCTGAAAAAAAGTACGTACATCTCTCATACGACCACATGCCAGAT
The DNA here is from genome assembly GCA_017934175.1 of Lachnospiraceae bacterium. Lineage (GTDB taxonomy): Bacteria > Bacillota > Clostridia > Lachnospirales > Lachnospiraceae > UBA3633. The sequence goes on from JAGBKB010000014.1 coordinate 15,907, forward strand.
ATAAACGCTGAGCACGAAGTGAGCGATATTTCAAAAAATTTATTTCTTGATACTTATCTACACTTTCACTATATGCAGTTCTAGAAGAATATTTTCTATATATATGCTTTGCCCATACACCATTCGACCATCTTATAGTATTATAATTTGCCACTGGGCATGATATAATACTTTTTTTTGCCACATTTATTCCAGCAAGATAACTCGCTATCGCACCATCTATTTTGCTATCAATTGATGTGTTGTATTGGTCTATCTGACTTTGAAAATTATTTTTAAGTGAGTCAAATTCGGCTTTTGTTATAAAGGCACTTCCATCATTATCAGAAACCACCGCTCCTAATGTATTTATACTCATAAGCACAACTAAAAATAGTGCCAAAACTCTTTTTACTATTCTTGTGCTCTTTCTCATAATTTATAAATTACGACCTATGGGCTCGCCCTTATAACCCTCTTTCGGTTAGGGAGTCTCCCCAGTACTAAAATTAGGCAAATAAAAAAAATAGAGGGTAAACACCCTCTATACCCTGCATTTTAATACAATTGCCATACAACTATTCAGTTGTTAAAACAATTCCATTAGTCACTGCCCCAGTAAATGCTGTATCACTTAACTTGTCATAAGTTTTTATCCACAAAAACTGATCTTTTTTCACATCGATTACAAAGGTATATTCCGTATTTGAATTAAACTCATTTGAAGTATAAGGTGCTCCATTTTCATCTCTTAGTGACAAACTACTATCAATTGTATATAAGGCATCATTACTAAATTGAGAAGTACTTAACCCCACATACACTGGACTATTTAATGAACTTTTAAAAGTAATTTTCATTTTAACTTCGCCATTATCAGTTGCTTTAAACACTGGAAGTCCGCCATAGATTGGCACACTTCCTTCAGCATATTGATTAGTTGCACCATTATCAATTAGATCGCTTAATGTAATTTGCTCATATGGATGACAATTAAAATAGAATGTTGAATTAGGATTATTTTTTGATATAGTTCTACCCGTCCAAGTGCCACTTTCTTTTTTATACATATACTCTCCAGAAGCTGCTAACCATTCCCACTCATAAGACTGATCTTGTAGTGTCATTTCTTTTATTTTATCATTTCTTAATGCATATGCTTGACCACTGATACTTCCAACAACTGGCATAACAAAATTCGTTTTCGTCATTTCATATGTTGCGCCATAAAATGCTTTTAGATTTAGTTCTGCAGATCCAGATACCGAAAACTGTCCTTTAAAATATGTTGAAGCAATAGTCCAACTTTTTGATGTATTTCTCATTTCGGGAATAATCCAATTCCAAGTTCCACCAGAAGATGAGTAGGGAAAATAACTAGCATCATGCTGAGCAGAATTGCCTATCACATAATACCTATATAAAACATTTGCATATTCATTAGTTAAATAATATTTTCCGTTTACATGTTTATTCATTAACAAATATATGCCACCTGTCCTACTACCAGTACTTGGAATGTCCACATCTCCCACATTTCCACGATATGTATTATTTAGTCCTATTCTTTGCCACCCACCAATAAAAGTATTCCCAGAGTAATCAACCCCGAGATGACCCATATGTAAAAAAGCACCTACTACGGCTCCTCTTGGTTTTATTGTAGTTGGAGTATTATATCTTTTAGCCATACATCTATAACCAAATTTTCTAAAAGTTGTTCCACTATAATATCCATCATCACTATTATTATTAATATTATTTAGTAAACTATCTAATTCTATTTTTTTACTAAGCTGAATACCTGCAAGATAAGCAGCTATAGCACCATCGATTTTATCATTTATACTATTATTATAAGTATCAATTTGATTTTTAAAATTTTCTTTTAATGATTCAAATTCACTTTTAGTAACAAATGCAGATCCATCATTGTCACTTACAATTGCTCCAAAAGCAATGTTGATTGATAGAGCAAACATAATAATAAATATAAAACATTTTATATTCTTTGTAGACTTCATCATTTTTTTACCCTTCTACTTTTAATTCTATATCCCCTACTATTGTTGCACCTGTAAAACCGAAATTGTCATTTGCATCAAAAGTCCTTATCCACACAGTCTCACCTTTTTTTACATCTAAGACAAATGTATATTCTTTATTTGGTTCAAATAAATTTGAATTATAAAGAACATCTTCTGCATTTTTCAAATTAAAACTTGTATCTATGTAATAATCATTTGCATTATTAGAAAACTTATTTTTTGATAAACCTACATAAACATTATTTCCATTAACTGAATAAAACTTAATTTTGAATTTAGCTTTCCCATTATCAGTAGCCTTAAATACTGGTATTCCATTATATATTTTTACACTTGTGCCTAATGCATTATAATTAGCATAATCTACAAAAGATGAAAGTGGTTCTTCTGAAACTGGATGATGATTATATTTTATTTTCATTAGAGAATCTACTGTATCATACGCTGCTTGCATTCCATTGGCTATTACATTATTGTCAAAATTACCATTTTCTTTTACATGTACAATTCTACTTTCGTAACCATAAAATGTATCATATGTATTTTCTAATATCATATTAGGATAATTATCTTCCAATAAACAAAAAGCCCAATCATTCACTTGTCCAAGAATAGGCATCGTTAGCATTTGTTCATTTTGCTCATAAGTTGGACCAAAAACTGCCTCTGGACTTGATTCTCCTCTTTTATCAGTTGATGTTCCCCAATAACAAGTAACTGGCTGCCTCTTAATACACCATTGTCCATCACTAATTTCAAATGGATCAGTTTCCCAGACAAATGCACCTCTTTGTGCAGCCGTTAATGGAAAATCCGTATGTCCATATATTGCCTGTGCAAATCCTAAACCAATCCAATATCTATAAGTAACTTCTGTAATTTTATTTAATGAATAATAATTTGTCCCATCTGTATCACATACAACATATATACCAGTTTTGTATTGATCAGTACTTGGACGATATACATCACCAATGGCTCCACGATATTGTTGATTAAGACCAAGTCTAGCTATTGCAGTTCCTCTCATCGATCCTACAGTTGATGACATTGACCGCACCATCAAAAAATTCGTAATAGCACCAACGGCTTTCCTTGTAGTTGGTGTATTCAATGATTTTGCCATAGCTCTATAACCTAAATTGGTCCAAGTTCCACTAACATCTATTCCGTCGGTTGATACCGCATTAATTTTATTAAGCAATATATCTTGTATGACATTTCGATCTGTTTTTATACCTGCTAAATATTGAGATATAGCAGAATCAATTTTATTATCTATTTGTGAATTGTATGCATCAATCTGGCTTTGGAAATTATTTTTAAGTGAATCAAATTCAGCTTTTGTAATGAATGCCGAACCATCGTTATCACTTACTACGGCAGCAAATGAATTTATACTTGTGAGCACAACTAAAAATAATGCAAATATTCTCTTAAACTTCTTTGTGCTCTTTTTCATAATTATAAACTTACGACCTATATGGGTTAGGGGGTATCCCCAGTACCAAATGGCAAATTATGGAAATTGTAAATGGTGGCTATAGGGGGTGTCGGGATGGACTTCAAAAAGTAGACATATTAAACATAAATACATTCATGTATGGACATTATATAGACATATATTTACTCCAACATC
>JAGBKB010000015.1 GCA_017934175.1 Lachnospiraceae bacterium
ACGACCTTTATTTTAACTTGCTATTCTGGCTTATACCTTGCTCCAACTATTTTCTCAAGCAAGGTACAAGCCAGAATTAATTAAAATAACGCTCCTACGATACCCCCTGTGGTTAAGAGGGTTTCCCCAGTACCAAATGGCAAATTATGGAAATCATTGGAGGTGCCTATAGGGGGTGTCGGGATAGGCTTAAAAATGCATATAAATTCAATATAGCATTAAAAAATGTGGTTCTTAACATCTTATTACGAACCACATTTTTAACATTTCTTATATAATTTAAAACATAAATTTTTCTATTTTAATTTATCATCAAGACTATCAAGCATCCCCTTAACAAATGCCCTAATCAACTCTTCTCTTCTTATATGATATTTTTCAGAAATCAGCAATATTATATCAAGTGGAATTATTGCATATGATTTATTTTCTTTCTTCCCCATAAATCTTCCAAGTCCAAACACTTCAATCTTTACTTCTACAGGGCTAACATCATCATCCCATAAGTTATCTATAAATCTCTTTTCCCTATCTTTTGATAATTTATTATAAATAAATCCAATCAGCAATGCTACTAAAAAAGCCATAAGCATCATCGCTACAAAAGAAAACAAAGGATGAGCAAATTTAGTAAAATAGTATATATCTTCCCATCCACCAGCATCTACACCAACTATTATTACCTCATAAATATAAACTATAGCATATATAAAAACTGGTGTTATACTAATTAGTGACATTTTTATACTTATTCTATAATATGATTCTATGACAAAAAAAGATACTAAAATCATAATAGGGCATATTATATGTAAGTAAAAGTTGTAACCATTAAATGCCATTTCTTTGTCAACAAAACCTATAACGAAAACTGCAAAAAGCATAATCAGTGTAGTGCACACCACTCCACAATAATAAAAGCACATAGCCCATTTAGGGCAATAAAATCTCTTTTTGCGGAGCCCATCAACTGCATATGGAATCATCATAGCCGCTCCAAATGCGGTAAGAGTATTTGCATCAATCGTAAAATATTGAAACAAATCTAATGGTCTAACACCATTTCTTGTATATAATATAAGTCCTGATACTATAGCATATATCGCAAATATAACAGAAACAAAACTTGCCACTATTGCAATAAGACTTCTATTTTTTTGCAAGTTGAGAATATACTGTTTTTTATTTATACTATTATTCTTTTTTTCGTTAAATATTTCAGCCATATTAATTTTTTCTTTTTTTCAAAAATGGTAAGTATATTATAATTATTAAAAATAGTACAATTAAAAATCTTGTCAACAAATAAAACAAATATTGATATTTATTTGTAATTGGTGTCCCTAAAGGGTTGCTATAAGAAGAAAAGAAATTTACAGAATTGTTAAGTCCAATTAATTTACCATTTACATATACTGGAATACTAAATATAGAATTAAGATGTATAGAAACAATATCTAACAAAAAAATAAGCACGCAGGTTGATTTACAATCTTTAAATTGCAGTTTATACTTATTATCCATCGCCATTAAGATTGCTACAGCCATTATCATTGCATGATATATATAGAACTCCCACACTCTTATTGATAATAGGAAGTCTCCAGCAGTTTCAAGTTCTATTGCTACATACGAAGCAAATATTGCTAATATCCCACCTATAAGTGCCGTGCCATATATGAGTGCATATATTCTTCTTTTCCATGTTTCATTTTTAATAGTTAAATATATAAACATAAAAA
>JAGBKB010000016.1 GCA_017934175.1 Lachnospiraceae bacterium
GATCCTAAATATTATAATGCTATACAAGCAGAACTAACAGAAGAAGGTAAAATACTTAAACATTTGGGAAAGTTTTACTAAAAGCCAATTATAAATATATATATATTTTGCTATTTTAACCCATAATAACTTGACACTATCTTTACCAATAATCTTATAAAAATTTATTTGTAAATATGCACTAAATATAGTATAATAACTAAAAATATATTATAAAGGACGCGCTATGAAAAAATTTAAGAGTTTTAAGCAAAAATTTAAAAGTTATTGTTTATTGTTTTTTGTTATAATTTATTGCTTTTCTACATTTTCGTATGTAGGATGGTATCGTGAAGGAGATAAGATGACTTATCTTACGAGTGATGGCTACAAAGTTGCCAATGCTTGGAGAGAGTCAGATGGGATGAAATTTTACCTTGATGAAAATGGGTACGTCCTCTATGATAAAGTATTTTGGTACAATGGTAAAATTTATTATGTAGGACCAAATGGTGCAAAGGTTACAAATAGTTTTGTTGAGGTAACAAGTGACATGATAATTGGTGATGAGATAGCACCAGGATATTTTTATTTTTCTGAAGATGGCTCTGCATATATTAAAAATGGAAGTAACTTTTTAAAAAGTATCAATGGTAAAAAATATGCATTTGATGAATTAGGTCATATAGTTGCAGATTGCTGGTTAAATAAAGATGGTGATTTAATAGAAAGTAATAATGAAATAATTACTGATGGTATATATCATATTAAACCTGATGGAACCATTCATCAAAATGAGTGGTATGATTACACCAGTGACCCTGGTTCTGATTATGGCATGGAAGAAAGTAATACCATGGCAAGTAGTTATGATGATTTATCTAATCTATGGATGTATTTTAATAGCAAAGGTGAAAAAGTATATTCATCTGGAGATAGTTATAAGAAAGTTACTTTAAATGGTAAAGAGTATACTTTTGATAATAATGGAATCTTGGTTATGGGATTTCAGAAAAGCAGGTCTGAACTTGATACTCATCAAGCAAGTAACCCTACTATAACAGATAGAATAAAATTTTATGACAAGTATGAAGGATATCTTGTAAAAAACAAATGGGTGTATGATGCTACACCTGAAGCATTTAGTGAAAGTGACTATTATGATGGAAAAGATTATTGGTATTATATAGATGACAGTGGTTCTCTTGTAAAAAACCGTATAAAAACTATTGGCAATAATAAATATTCTTTTGATGGTTTTGGAAGACTTAGAAAAGGATTTATATTAGTAGATGGTATCACATTCTATGGTGCAGAATATAAATCAGAAGATTTAACAAGAGAAGATTTTATATTTTCAATTCTAGATGGTGGAAGACTTTATGGTTCAGATTTACTTGACTTAAGATATTTTATAGAGGATGAAGCAGGGGAAAATGAAGGAAAGATGGCGACTGGCAATATAGAAATAGAACTTGCAGATGGGAAATATGAGTTTAATTTTAGAGATTCTGGTGTTGCTTATGGAAATAAAAATGAACTTAAGTTCTTTAAGAATACTTATTATAAAAATGGTATAAAGTTTATTCCTTGGGAAGACACAAGATATGGTATAGTAAAAGTTTCTGATACTGAGTATAGAGTTATTAATTCAAGCGGTAAATTAGTTACTGGAAGAAAAAAAGTTATAAAGGATGATTATGAAAATTATATAATCATTTTAAACGATAAACTTGCAGCATATATAGTGCAGCCTTCAAGAAAAGTAAAACTTAGATGGAAGACATTTAATAATATAACTGGATATTACTACTATGATATGGACTATGAGAAAAAGAGATATACAGGACTTGCAGTTGCATCTGGAACTACTTGTCCAACTGCAGACGAGATTTCGGATATTCCTAATGATATGAAAGTGAACTTTAGATAATTGGAGGGCAAATATGAATAAGGAAAATAATAATTTTAAAACAACTAAAAGTATTAAACTTCTAACTAAAAAGATTAATAGTAAATTATCTGTTCTGTTAGTTCTTTCTATGGTACTTACTATGGTGATGCCACATATAAGTATACTATCTTTTGATGCACCAAACATTACATATGCTGATGGGACAGAACTTCAATCAGAGTTTTTCCCAACTGAAGATAAAAAATCAAATACAACAGTAGTTAATTGGAAAAATAATAGTACAATAGACTTTAAGGGGAAGAAGACATCAACAGATAATTATAGTTCAGGTTTTAAAACAACATTTTCAGATGGTGGATATAGAGTCAATTTTAATGTAAATACTGTTGCTATGCCCGATAATGGGCCTCCAGCATCGGGAGGACAAAGTGGTACATTTGATCAAGGCAATGGTGGAGTATATACATTAGGAGATGTGGAATTCAAAGTTATAACACAAGCAAGCCCTAATAAGAAATATGTTTTTATGGACTTATATGCTTATAACAAAGCGAATATAAATAAATATGTTGCTTTAAGATTTTCTTCTGATACTCAAATTACAAACAACGATTATGCAAGAGTTGTTGTTAATAGAGAAGATCAAATATTTCATGTTGTAAATGATAATTTACATAGTAATACCACATGTGATTATGTTTCATTTGATATTATTGCTCATGATGATGATTATCATTTAGATCCATTTAATGTTGCATTAGCTTGTTACTATGGGTCAAGAGATTATGATAATTATTGTTGGAGAGCATATGAAGAATATACATGTAATACTAGCGGATATGACCAAAGAAAAACTGATGGAACTTATGATTCTGGCGTATCATTTGGATGGAAAAATATAGAAGTAAGACCTTATGAAATCGTACATAGAAGAGTTGCATTTATGGCAAGGACTGCTACATATTATGTAAATGCAACGAATGGAAAAGATAATCCAGGATCAGCTGAGGATGGTAGCTGGCCAGCATGGCATTCTGGTGATTTACCACCTTCTCAACCTGGTGCATTTGATAAACCATTTAAAACTATTCAAAAAGCACTAGATGTAATTGGTAACAAAAAAGCTTTTATATGTTTGCAAACTGATTGTACTTTGCCAGATGATGTAGATTTTAATAATTCAAATAAGGATATTACTATACAAAGTGCAGATATTGGAATGAATGCGAGAAAGAATACACAAAAGTTTACTTTAACTTGTAATAATTCAAAAATCACAGTAAGAGATGGACGATTAACATTTTCAGATTTAGTTATATCAAGTAATGGCAATGACAAACAAGATGTTTTTATTGAACAAACTGGAGGATATGTTACATTTAGTAGTGGAACTACATTTAGTGGGTTCAAAAATTCTAATGGTGCAGCTGTATTGCATACCATAAATGATGGAAGAATTGCTTTATTAGGAACCACTATTAAAGATTGCATTTCAGCTGATAAAGTTACAATTGTAGATGGTAAACCTGCAACTACAAGTTGTTGTGCTATCACATATGAAGGTTATACAGGGACAGATACTGATTTTGGGTTTGAAATGAGTGGTAATAACCAAATATGGAATAATGGTGATGAAGATTATGTATATAATGAAACCACAGATACCTGGACAGGAAATAGAAGAAATGTCTATCTTGCTAATGAAAAGTTTATATGTGTATCTAATTTATTAAAAAATGAAGTTTCAGGAATTGAATCTAAAGTATCTATATCAACCGAAAAATTACCTACTCCATATATAGGAGCAGTTAAAGCTTCAAATGAAGAAATTATAGTCGTAAAGCCAGCAAGTACTTATCCAAACATTACTGGAATCAACAACTGCCCATTTGAGCAATATTTCTTTGATGACAGAACTAACTCAAATAATAGAATTGCTATTGCTGAAGGAAAATATACAGGTAGAGCAAAATTTGCTGTTGTAAAGCAACTCGGTAGTAAGATAACATTTAAGTATGTAAACGAGAATGGTTCAACCTTACAGGGGATAAGTAGGGAAGCATTACTTGAGCCAGTAGGAAGAGAGTTAACGATAGAGGCGACTCCATCAGAGTTAACAGGATATGAGATGGATAGTTGTCAAGTAATAGGCAATGGATTTACGATTAACAATGATAAGACGAGTGAAGATTTTGGAACAGCGACAGGAACAGTAGGCGCAACAAATGTAGAGATAAGGTATATATATAAAGCAAAGAATGTATCATATAGTTTTGTAACAAATGGAGGAACCCCGGAGAATATACCAGCAGTAGAAGGACAAGTAGGAAAGAGGGTAAGTGGAATATTATCGACACTAAAGAAATATGGATATATATTTGCCGGATGGTATGATAATATAACTGACCCATATGATACAGGTGATGCAGGAAAGGTAACAAGTTTACCAACAGTATTCCCAAGTGCAGGGAAGTCTTTGTATGCAAAATACAATATAGACCCAAATATAAGTATACCAGTAGCGGAGAGTCATACAAATGCGGATGGTTCAATAATATTCTATGAGACACCAGATAGTGAAGTATTACCACCAGCACCAGCGAAGAGGAATGTAGAAACAAACATAGGATTTTCATCAAGACAGGTACCTGGATATGTACCAGAGGCAGGAGATTCTACAGTAAATCCAGCAACATACATATATAGAAGTGCAAATGAGCTTGTTGGAAACTTCACATTAAATACAGGAACAAATCTTGTAGATTTTGCTGGTAGAACACCAGGACAACAGACAACAGTAACATTTAAGTATAGTGTAGACCCAACGGTTGAATTCTCATTTAAGAGTGAGTATTACAAAGTAAATTCAATGGGAACAAATCCAGAGCCACTTACAATAAATGGTCAAACATCTGAAGAGTTCAATAATAGTGCAGAAGAGAATATATCATATACACCACCAACAAGGGCTGGATTTAATATAATAAGAGGAGAGATAGCAGAAGGTGGTGAAGACATACCTGCCAACTATGTATATAAAGCAACAGGAACATTTGATGAGCATAATAATTATACATTTGATGGAAGGATGCCAAACCAAAATGTAGTAATAAAATATTATTATCAATCAACATCAAATGATAAAGAGTTTATAATAGACTATAAAGATTTAGATACAAATGATAATAGATATGAGTCAATAATAGATTCAATAATAGATGAAAAGAACTATGAAGATAGTATAGAAGCAGATAAGCAAGAGAAGTATGGTTATACATTTGATAGTGCAGAAGTAGCACCTACACTTGACCCACCGGTAGGAACATTTGATGGAAGTCATCATTTTAGTGGAAATATGCCACTTAACCAAGCAGTAACAGTAACATATAAGTATCACAGAAATGAATACTTTAAGAATGTAGTATATAAGCCATCAAATGAGGAAGGTGGAAATATAACAACATTATCAAGTGATGGTTTATCACCAGACTTAACAATGAATGGAAGCAATGCAGAGACAAAAGTATTATCAGATACACCAGGAACTGGAGATGGATGGACATTTGCTGATTTAAGAACAAGAGAATTGATACCAAATGTAACAGTATCAGACTCAACACTTTATGCATCTGATACATTCTTTGTAGATAAGAATGGTAATGGAACATATGAAGATGGAACAGATAGAATGCTTACAGATGACTCAAAGTTTACAACGGCTGATATAGTAGGAGGAGTTATCACAATAGTTCCACATGTTCGTGTGTTATTTGAGAACATAACAATAAGTTTCACATCAGATGGTAATGTACCAATAAATACAACTGGAATACAAACAAATTATAGAAGTATAGACACTTGGCAAGATGCAATAAATAATGGAATCCCAGCAACAACTGGAGGATATTACTATGTATTTGATGCATGGTATTTAAACAATGTAGCAGTGCAAGCAAGTGATTTATTGGTAAACGGAGGCACATATGTGGCGAAGTTTAAGAAAGATACATCGATGGCAGATGCACCAAAGAAAGTGTTGTTTAATGCAACTATAGATAATGCAGGAAATGGACAAATAAATGTGCGTGATGCACATACAGGCTATGGCTATATATTAGCCGACACTAATAATGTAATAAAAGCAAAAGTATTAGCAACAGGAACAACATTTGCATATACACATGATATAGATGGAGTAGATGTAAATACAAAATATCATTTATATGAAGTAAAGATAGATAATGTAGTTACATATGATTCATTTAATATAGGTGATAACACAAGTGGTATAGATGGTGCTCATATAAGTGAAGTCAGTGTATGTTATGTCCCAGCAGTAATAAAGAATTATACAGTATCAGTAGACATGAGTACATATACAAGTGGAAGTCCAAATGTAGCAAAAGTAAATATAAAACCAACATCAGTAGATTATGAGTATGCAATCTATGATGGAACAACTATCGCTACAGGAACTGAATGGCAAGTAGGAGAAGTAAACGGCATAACATTTGAAGGATTAGCACCAGGAAAGACATATAAAGTAGTAACAAAGAAACATACAACAGGAGAAATAACAGCCACTCAAGGAACAAACATATATCTTGATACACTATATAATTTAACAGCCAACTCATATGTAGTGACAGTAATAAATGGAACAGCAGATGGCGAAAATACAAGAATAGTTGAGAGTGGAACACAGGTTAATATATCATCAAGCACAACTGGTGATGATTTTGATAGGTGGTTAGTATTAAGTGGTGGAGCAAATATAGCAAATGCGACAAGTGAAACCACAACATTTACGATGCCATCAAGTAATGTAATAGTAATGGCAAAGAAGAGAGTTGCTGATGGAACAAATATAACAGTAACTAGTGCTCAATATGGAACAAATGATTATAGTGTATATATGGATTCATCAGACATCAATAGTATAATAGGTACACTTGCAGGAGATGCAGAGAGATATTTAGCAAATCATAACTTTAACATAAGATACAATGTCACATACAATAAGAACATATTGACATTTGAAGAGCAAGGACAACTTGAAACTGCTCTTGGAAGTGCCGCAAGAGGAGCAATCGCAATAGATGTAGATGTAGATAGATATCTTGATGGCAAGAGAGTAGATTCAAATGCCTTTATAGATCCACCAGCAACACTCACAGGTTCAAGCCTAATGGGAGCAGGCGGAGTGGAAGATATAACTAATTTATTTGGAGCGGAAGTATTTGAACACGCTCCAGGATTAGAGTCATATCTAAATGGAGAAATAAGTGAGCCAACAACTGTAGGAAATGAAGCAGAAGAAACAACTAATGAAACAGAGGCAGAAGAGGAAGAAACTACTATCAATAGTGAGACAACAGAGAGTAATGAAACAACAACAGAAGGTAGTGAAACTACAGTTAATAATGAGACAACAGTTAATAGTGAAACAACAATAGAAAGTAGTGAAGAGACAACTATTGATAGTGAACCAACAACTAATAGTGAAGAAACTACTACTATTGAAGATACAACTGTAAATGCACCAACAGATGCAAATGAGACCACTGTAGAAGAGACAGAACCAGAAGAAGAAGAAACAGTAAGTGGCTTTACAGGAAGTATGAATCTTGTAGAGGAAACTATTAACACAAATGAAGATATGAACTATGAAGAATTAGTAGAGAACTTGATGTTATTTGGTTCAAACTTTGATAATACATTGACAGTTTATACATATGTAGTATTAAACAAGAATGATTTAAATAATGGAGAGTATAAAGTATATAAAGTAGATGGAGGACTTACAGAAGTACCATCAGTACTTGCTATATCAGAAGAAGCAGGTAAGAAAGGAATCATAGGATTTAATGCTGAAAAAGGCAAGAGATATATAATAGCATACAATAGATATAATGATGTAACTATTATAAATGAGAATCCAGGAGTAACAGAATCAATAGCAGGAGCAGTTACAACATTTACTAAGAGAGTAAAATATGGTACTACATTAGAGTCAGTACCTGCAACTGAATTACCAACAACTGAAGGATATTCATATAATAGAGCAACATATGAAAATGGAGAATATTCATATAAGAGAGCAACAAAAGAAACATTTAACTTAACTGATGCAATAAATACTCCATTAACGATATATGTAGTATATGATACAGATGCTGCGAATGTAGAAGCACTACTTGCAGATGCCAATGCAGCAATAGAAAGAGCAAGAAGATTACTTGAAAATTATTTCTTACTAACTACAGAGTATGGAGATATAACTACAAAAGTAAATACATTAGTAAATTTAATACAAGATATTAACTCAACAAATGCATCAATACTAACAGCATTACAAGAATTAGAAGGAGTATTAAATACAGTAGAACCAAATCTTGCAACAAGAGAAGCAAATTATCAACAACAAGATGTAATAAAGAATGTACCATCGTCAAGTCAAGGAAGCAGTAGCCGTGGAGGTGGAGGCGGCGGCGGAGGTGGTGGAGGAGGCGGTGGTGGCCGCGGAGGAAACTTAACTGCTGCTGCTATTGGTGGACCAGGTGGATTACCTGAAGCATTACCAGGAGCAACTGTTCAAAATGTATCTAATGTACCAAATGTACCAACAGTACTTACATCAAAGACAGGAATGACAAAAGTAAGTTTCAATGATAATATAAGTTCATTTGTAAAATCAGATGGAAGTCTTGCAACATCAATGTGGATAGATACAAGTTATGGATGGTATCATGCAAATAGTAGTGGAGCACTTGATGTAGGCTGGAATAAGTTTGGTAATGACTGGTATTATTTTGAAGAGAGCAATACCAATAATGGTAAAAACTTAATGAGAACAGGCGTAGTACAGATAACAGAAAATAATAAGTTAAACACATATTATTTATCAACAAACGGCAATATGTTAGTAGGATATCAATTAATAAATGGCAATATATATTATTTTGACCCAGTTGAAGGAACAATGGCAATAAACAAAACATTACCAGATGGAAGAACAACAGGGGCAGATGGTATAGTGAAGTAGGAGGTGATGAAATGAGAAAAAGATTAAATAAAATAATTGCTTGTTTACTCATCTTCTCTATGGTGATATCAAGTCATGGCTTTTATACTTTTGCTGATTCTATTAATGATATTGTAGAAAATACAACAGTTCAAACTACTAAGAATTATTATTATGAAAATAATGATAATACTTTAACTTCTACTGAAGAACAAAACAATAACGAAAATAATAAAAATAATGATACTGAAAACAAAGTATCACCAGAAGGCGAAGAAAACGAAAATGCAGCACCAAGCGACAATTCAGATGATGATACAAATGATGAAAATATAGAAGAACCTGAAGAAGATACAGTTGCTGGTGAGAATAGTGAGAATTCTGATAATACCGAAAACACAGATAATACAGAAAATACTGATAGCACTGAAAATACTTCTAATAGTAATGAAGAAACTACTGAAACAAGTGTTACTGATATGGATGAAAGTGAAACAACAAGTGCTGAAAATACAAGTGAAGAGTCAAACAGTGAAGAATCTTCAACAGAAAGTTTAGAAGTTACAGAAAACACAGTATCTGAAGAAACATCTACGAATTCTATCATTGAATTAGAAGAGATAAATCTTGATGAAAATATCTCTGTTAGTACTGACAGTGATTTTGAAGAATTATATAATGAAAATTTAGAACTTGTAGAAAAATTATTAAGTTATAATATAACTGTTAATGATTCTGCAACTATCAAGTTCTTTAAGGAACTTGAATTAAGAGATGATGGACCATATCTTAATGCAAAGCTTGATGGTTATTGGTATCTTGCGGATGATAGATTTAATAATAGATATAACCCATATAAAAATATTTATGGGCTATTTGGAGACACAACTCAAACTATAACACTTGATTTTGGAGCAAATAGACCTTTAGCAAATAAGTCAGGCAACTGGAGTGAAACACAGACTGGACGTGAAGCACGAGCAGATAATGCACCTAGTACAGTTCAGTTTACTGCAAATGCTGGTGTACTTATAAAAGATTATTTTGCTACTTTAGCATCAAGTAATCCTGGGACTGCTACCTATCCGATACAGAATTTTGGATCAGGAGACCACATAAAACTTCCAGAGTTTGGAACTGATGTATGGGATGGTTTTCAGTTTAAAGGTTGGGTTGATAGTGAAGGTGTAAATCTTACAAGTTCTCAACAAGGATGTTTCTTATATGCTTTCCAATATGATGGAAATGTAACTTATACTGCATCTTGGGAAAAAGTTACTACAGGAACTCACACATTAAACATAAGTTATTTTAGAGCAACATATTCTACTGTGTTTAGCAATCCATTTGTTGCTACAACAACAGTAATAAATATTCCTCTTGTATCAACTTCAAATGAAGTTTTACATCACGGCGATTATAGATATATGGATGCTATAGAAGTATATGGATATAAAATTGTAGATGTTAAAATCTCGACTATGTCAAGGGCATCAGGGAAATTCCATAATATTGGAAGAGATGCATTGCTTACTTTAAATGCTGATAAGAATAGATATGTATCATTTGATACTGTAACTGATTTAAAACTTAATGCAAACTATACTCTTGATGGATGTATACCTAATCATGATTTGTATATAGAGTTTATGTATGAACCAGATGAAAATCAAAAGAGTACATTTAAAGTTTTCCATGTGACTGAATCAGGTGAAGAAAAAGCAAGTGAAACATATAGTGTTAAAGTTGAGGGAATAATTGAAGCAACTACAAGAAGTATCGCTCAATATCAATATAAGAGAGCAGAAGTTTTTGAGACACCATCTGATGAGGCTAATCATATATTTGGGCTTGGATATTATCACTGTGCAAGTGAAAGTTATACTACTGCATCAGTAAATGAAGCACATGGTAGATTTAAAGCAGTAATGCCAAACCAAGATGTAATAGTTTACTACTATTATGAACTTGGTGGAATGAATACAACTACATATATAGAGACTATTTTAGAACAACTTGATGGAACAAAGAAAATTACTACAGAATCTATTACTCACCCAGTTGGTAGTACAGAGATTCAAACTGTTGTAATTGATAATAAAGAAGATGAAGGTTACACTGCACCAAACCCAAGTTTTAAAAATGCTAACCTTGAATCATGGAGTTATACTGGTGGAATTGGAGGACCAGATGGAGAATTGAGGTTCTTCGTAGACACCGACCAAACACCAGTTATCACACTAACATATGGTGTAGATACTACAAGTTCTTATTGGACTAAACTTGGTTTCTTCTATGATGAAACAGGACATGGTAGAATCACACCAAGTGAGGCATCACCAGCATTTGATAAGAGATTTGTGCAAAGAGCCACACCTCACTCTTTATCAGAATTAACTGCAAACATTGATGTTACGGCTGACCAATATTATAGAATTGTATGGTATAAAAATAAAACTTCAGGTATAGGACCAACAGGAGCATCACTTTCAGATGCTGATGAAATAATATTTGGTGCTGAAGAAAGTACTTATAACTTATTTGCTGCATTTGAAGAAGACCCAGCATGGTGGGTAGATGCAAAATTTGTTGAATCAGAACATTGTTATCTTACTAATGTAAATAACTTACATGTGATTAAAGGAACTAATGTTGTTGCTGCTGATTTACCAGTAGTTCATCCAGACACAGGTTATGTTAATAATGGTTGGGTAGATGAAGAAGGAAATCCAATAGGTGCCACATATGAAGCATCTCATACTTATAAACCACAAATTGTACCAAGTTTTGCTGGCTCAACTGACCCAGTAAAACCAGTTGCTAATCTTACTTATCTTGGAACTGGAGAAGCAATAGCAAAAGTTTTTGGAGTATATGCAAATAGAAAATATGTATTAACTAATGCTAATAATGTTATTAAGAGCATATTAGATGCAGATGTAGCATTAGCAGATGGATTTGAAGAACTTAAACCTGGTACAACATATAAATTGTATGAGGCGCTTGAGACTGTAACTTTACCTGCTGTAGGGGCTACACTTACACCTGGTGCAGGAATAAGTGCTCCATATGTGTTTGGTGTAAGGGCACTAAATTTTGACCCACTTGTTACAGATAATGCTGATGGAACATGCAGTGTAAATTTCATAAATCCAGTTTCAGGGGTACAATATGCACTTCTTGATGATAGATATAATATAGTAAATGACTGGGGTAGTACTACAACTGAAGGTGTTTCTACTTATTTTAACAATCTTACAAAGGGAACTTATTACTTAATAGTAGCAAGAGCAGTTGGTGATACTTCTGCTGCAGATTCAGATGATGTAATAAGAAATGGTAGAGTAGTATATACAAGATTAAATGATTTATCAACTCATAATTATAGACTTATAGTAATTGGTAATGAAAATGCATATGTTCAAACTGGTGGAGGTTCAGTTACTAGTATCACAATAGGCGGACAACCTGCTAAACTATATTCAATTCCAGCAGGTACCCAGGTAGTATTAAGAACAAATACAGGTGATGGATATAAAACCAAAGAATTAACTGATAATGGACTTATTGCAAATGAAAATCAATCTAATCATACATTCATAATGCAAGAGTCAGATGCTGTAATATATGATATGCCATTAACCGACTTAGACGCTACTAATACAGTTGAAAATACTATAAGTATGCATAATGAAGGAGCAAGGGCAGGTCTTATGAACTTACCTGCTATTAAAACTGCTCTTAACACACAAACTGAAATAGCAGCGGCAATAACAAGTCAATGTTCAGTAAATCACCATATCGTTATTAATAGATATGCAACTAAAAAGTCAGTAGTACAGGCTCTTGGAGCAAATAATGGAAAAGTTGCTCCTTATGAATATTCTATAGATGTTCAATCTGTAGTTTTAGGCTTACCTTATCCAAATAATACTGCATTTGATAAACATGGATTTGCTCCTTTTGAGAAAGGTATGGTTGGAAACTCTGATTATGCAGGTGCATTCTCATCACCTTATACTGCAGATGAAAAAGAGTATGGACTTTCTTATATGGAATTAGGAAGTGATATTGAAAATGCTGTTTCATTAAATTATATTAAAAAGCATAAAATTAATGTAAATTGCACAACTACTGGTATAGAGTTTAATCAAGATTTCTATGTGCCAGATGGTGGCAATATAACTGCACTTGCAGAATATACCGCAGATTTAGAGCCAAGACTTCATGATATATTTGATAATACTAATCCTGCAAGTGAGAGAAAAGAATATTTATATCAAAATACAACTGATGGAACAACAGAATTTAATTTTAACACTACAATTAACCTTCCTAAAAACCTTGTACTAAATTATAATTTAAATAATGATAGAGAAACTAAAAAGTCCGAACTTTCAGCAGAAATTATAAGTGCACAGACAAAATATGATTCACTTACAAATGATGAAGTAAAAAATATTCTTCAAACTGCTATAAATGATGCTCAATCAATAAGAACTGAACAAGCAACTCATCCTTATACAGTTGCTGAACTTGAGCAAGCAATAATTACTCTTCGAACTGCTAAAGATGCTGCTGTTGACCCAGGAGCAGGCGAAGGTGATTCAATGACAATTACATTAAATGGCAATGGCGGAAATCTATCTGTAGCAAATATAACAGTTACAATTGGTGATTCATATACATATGAAGCACTTGCTGGAGTTACAGGTGATAGAGCAGGATATACTTTATCATCTTGGAATACAGAAGCAAATGGAACTGGTACTGCTATAAGTGCTGCATCAATAGTTGGATTAAATCCTCCAAATACTATTTATGCAATCTGGGCAGCATCTGGCGGTGGTGGCGGTGGTGGATATAGACCTTCAGGCGGCGGCGGTGGAGGTGGTGGAGGCGGAGGTGGCGGCGGTGGCCGTGGTGGTTCTGGATACGTTCAAGAATCTGTGTTAACTGACCAAAAAATTGTAAATGAGATTAATTTAGGAACACTTAATTATGGTAAAAATGCTGATGGAATAGTTCCTATAGTTGGACAAACTGTATGGGTAACTGAAGACCAAAATAATGGTAAGTTCTATCTATTTGACCAAGCCACTAACAAAATTGAATTAAAAATTGGAGATAAAAATACTTATGTACCTATAACTAATCAATGGGTTGTAGTAAATGATGTTAATAAAGTAAAGAAGACATATAGAACTGATGCTTTTGGTAATGTACTTACTGGTAAATATGCTGCTGAAGATGGTAATGTATATTACTTATCAGAACAAGCAGGCGATAACTTTGGTGCACTTCTTACTGGTTGGATATTAGACCCAAAGACAAATTATTGGTATTACAGTAACCCACAGACAGGCACACTTCTTACAGGTTGGAATAATATAGATGGAAAAGATTATTTCTTTATAAAGCCTGACGATAAAGCAACTAATGGGCTTACAGCACCAGAAATACAAACAAAACAAGTATATGGTATGATGCTTACAAATGTCACAACACTTGATGGATTTACTATAGATGCAAACGGTCAAAGAATACAAGATAAGCCATACCTAATTAATACAAAATAAGTAAATAGGGCACAATTAGTGCCCTTTTTACTTGATTTTTTATATAATTTATGATATTATATACAAGTATTTTTATAAGCATGTTTACTAAAAAGTTGTAGCCCTGGTGCCGAAAGGTTAACTACACAAGTAAACAGGTGAAAAAAAACTGGGAGGAAAATTTAATGAGTGCAATTTCTATGAAACAGCTTTTAGAGGCTGGTGTTCATTTTGGTCATCAGACCAGACGTTGGAACCCTAAGATGGCTCCATATATCTTTACCGCAAGAAACGGTATTCACATTATTGATTTACAAAAATCTGTAGGAAAAGTTGATGAGGCTTACAATGCTTTAACTAACATAGTTAAAGAAGGTGGCACAGTTCTTTTTGTTGGAACAAAAAGACAAGCACAAGAGGCTATCAAAGAGGAAGCATTACGCTGCGGCGAGTTCTATGTAGATATTAGATGGCTTGGTGGTATGCTCACAAACTTTAAAACTATTGAATCAAGAATTAAGAGACTTAAAGACCTTGAAAGAATGGAAAATGACGGCACATTTGAAAAACTTCCAAAGAAAGAAGTTTCTTTACTTAAAAAAGAACATGATAAACTTGAGGCAAACCTTGGTGGAATTAGAGATATGAAAAGTCTTCCAAGTTGTGTCTTTGTAGTAGACCCAAAGAAAGAAAAACTTTGCGTATCAGAAGCAAGAAAACTTGGTATAACTGTTATGGGTATTGCAGATACAAATGCTGACCCTGATGAACTTGATTATATAATTCCAGGAAATGATGATGCTATACGTGCAGTAAAGTTGATTGTATCTAAAATGGCAGATGCAGTTATAGAAGCAAAACAAGGAGAGATATTAAGCGATACTACTGATACAGAAGAAGTTTCAGAAGAAAATACTGCTTCTATGGATGAAGCATTAACTGAGTAAGGAGAATTATATGGCTATTACAGCAAATATGGTTAAAGAACTTCGTGAGATGACTGGTTGTGGAATGATGGATTGCAAGAAAGCACTTGAGTCATCAAATGGAGATATGGATAATGCAATAGAATATTTAAGAAAGAAAGGACTTGCAGGTGCACAAAAGAAGGCTGGAAGAATTACTGCAGAAGGTATGTCTTTCACTTATTTATCAAATGATTTTAAGAGTGGAGTTGTTGTTGAAGTCAATTCAGAAACTGATTTCGTAGCAAAAAATGAAAAGTTTAGATGTTATGTAAAACAAGTTGCAGAACAAGCACTTGAGGCTAAAGATAACAATTTAGAAAACTTTTTAAATGAAAAATGGAAATTTGATACATCTAAAACTGTTAAAGATGAATTATCTTCTCAAATTTCAGTTATAGGTGAAAACTTAACTATAAGAAGATTTGAAAAACTTGAGTCACCAAATGGATTGGTATTTGACTATATACATGCTGGCGGAAAGATAGGTGTACTTGTAGCAGTAGAATCAAGCGTAGTTAATGATGACATTAAAGAGATGACAAAACATATTGCTATGCAAGTTGCTTCTATGAAACCAAAGTATGTGACAGAATCTGAAATCGATGAAGATTATAAAAATAAAGAAAGAGAAATATTACTTGAAAAGGCTAAAAATGACCCAAAGAATGCAGGAAAACCTGAAAACATATTACAAAAAGTAGTTGAAGGTGGATTAAATAAAGAGTTAAAAGAAGTTTGTTTGCTTAATCAAATATACATTATGGCAGAAGATGGAAAGCAAACTATAGAACAATATGTAGCAGATACAGCAAAAAAACAAAATGCCAATATAAAAGTTTTAAAGTTTGTTAGATTTGAAACTGGAGAAGGCATAGAAAAGAGACAAGATGATTTTGCTGCTGAAGTTGCAAAACAAATAGGAAATTAATAAGGAGAATATTATGTCTATATGTCCAAAAAATAGGACCTCAAAGGCTCGTAAAAATAAAAGAAGAGCAAATTGGAAGATGGGTACTATTAACTTAATTAAATGTTCAAAGTGTGGAGCACTTACACTTCCACATAGAGTATGCAAGAATTGTGGTTCTTACAATATGGAAACTATAATTGATAACAGCGAGGCTAAAAAGGCTTAATGTATGTATAACATAGGAATTGATGCAATGGGTGGTGATAACGGCATAGAGTACTTAATAGATGCCGTTATTGATTCATTAAACAATGATAATAATGTTACTTTTACATTATTTGGAAATGAAAATGAAATTAAAAATGTTTTTAATTCTAAAAATGTATCATTAAGTAATATTAATATCATAAATTGCAATGATAAAATTGAAATGAATGACCATCCAGTTTTTGCTATAAGAGAAAAAGTAGATTCATCTATAGTTAAATCAGCAAATATGATTAAAAATAGAGAAATAGATGCATTTATTTCAGCAGGTAGTACTGGGGCTCTTATAGCAGCGGCTCAATTTTTAGTAAAACCTATAAAGGGTGTTGATAGACCAGTGCTTGGTGCAATCTTACCTACAAATAAAGACCCTATGATACTTATTGATAGTGGTTGTAATGTAGATAGTAAACCAGAGTGGCTATATCAGTATGCAAAACTTTCAAATATTTACTATAGTCTTATGTTTGATAAAAAAAGACCAAGTATAGGACTTTTGAGTGTAGGTGTTGAAGAAAATAAAGGCAATATATTAACAAAAGAAGCATATAAATTATTAAAACAAGACTCAAATCTTAATTTCATAGGTAATGTAGAAGCAAGAGACCTTATGTATGGTATATGTGATATTGTCGTAACTGATGGTTTTGCAGGTAATGTATTTTTGAAAACTTATGAAGGAACTGCTATACTTTTACTTAAACTAATCAAAGAGCAAATTAGTAGTTCTATAATAAGTAAAATTGGTGGACTACTAATAAAACCTGCTATGAAAAGAATACTAAAAAAATATGATGCTACAATTTATGGCGGTGCACCAATACTTGGCACAGATGGATTAATTATAAAATGCCATGGCAATTCTAAAAAAGGTGAGTTTTACTCATCTATAGAACAAGTAAAAAATTTACTTAACAAAAACTTAATTACAAATCTAAATGAATCTTTCGTGAGGTAAATATGAACACTGATAAATTAAAAGAAATAATTGCAAAGTTTGCAAGAATGGATGTTAAAAATTTAGATTTAAATGCAGACTTTAAAAATGATTTGCATCTTGATTCCATAGATTTATTTCAAATGGTTATGGAAGTAGAAGAAACATTTAATATAAAAATTGATAACGAACAATTACTTAAGATTAAAACTGTAAGTGATGCGATAAGTGCCGCTCAAAATGCAAAGTAATAATCTTGTAGAATTAGAAAAGATTATTAATTATTCTTTTAACAATAAAGAATTGTTATTATTGTCTCTTACTCATCCATCATATGCAAATGAAAATAATATTGACAAAGTTCATACAAATCAGAGACTGGAGTTTTTAGGTGATGCAGTACTTGAATTAATCAGCTCTGATTTTTTATATAGGTTATATAATAATTATCCTGAAGGCACACTTACTAAAACAAGAGCAAAACTTGTGTGCGAAGATAATTTGTCAGATGTCGCAAGACACTTACAATTATTTAAATATTTAAAAATTGGTAAAGGCGAAAATGAATCACAACTAATGCATAATAATAGCACCATGTGCGACACCATTGAAGCAATTATAGGGGCTATTTATTTAGATGGTGGAATTGAATGTGCTAAATCATTTATTATAAAATATATACTTACAGATGAAAATCTTGCAAAATCTAACAATGATTTTAAATCTGAATTGCAAGAAAAAGCAAATATTAATAATGATGAGTTAAGATATGAACTAATAAAAGAATCGGGACCTGACCACAATAAGACATTTGAAATCGCAGTTTTTTATAATGATAAAAAATTGGCTATCGGTATAGGCAAGTCAAAAAAAGAGGCTGAACAAAATGCAGCAAAACAATCACTTAAGTTATTAGAGGTATAGATGTATTTAAAGCAAATTGAAATTCATGGTTTTAAATCATTTGCCAATGATACAATACTTACATTTGAAAAAGGTATAACTGGTATCGTTGGACCAAATGGTAGTGGAAAATCAAATATTGCTGATGCTGTTCGTTGGGTGCTTGGCGAACGAAGTATGAAACAACTTCGTGGTGCGGAGACTATGGATGTCATCTTTTCAGGAACTGAACTTCGAAAGGCTCAGGGTTTTGCGTATGTAAATCTTGTGATTGACAATACAGATAGAAAAATACCACTTTCTTATGATGAGATACAAGTATCAAGAAGACTTTATAGAAGTGGTGAGTCTGAATATAAATTAAATGGAACTGACTGCAGATTAAAAGACATATATGAGACTTTTTATGATACAGGAATAGGTAAAGAGGGTTACTCTATAATTGGTCAAGGTCAAATAGATAAGATTTTGTCCAATAAACCAGAAGATAGAAGAGAACTTTTTGATGAAGCAGTTGGAATAGTAAAGTATAAAAGAAGAAAAATTATTGCAGAGAAAAAACTTGAGGAAGAAAAATTAAATCTTTCAAGAGTTACTGATATTATAACTGAAATTGAAAGACAAATTGGACCTCTTAAAAAGCAAGCAGAGGCAGCAAAAGAATATTTAAATCTTCGAGATGATTTATTATTATATGAATCAAATTATTTTGTTAGAGAAGTTGATGAACAGTCAAAACTTATAGAAGAAACAAATAAAAATATTGAAATCAATAAAAATGATTTAAAAGATATAAAAGAAAAGAAAATCGCTTTTAATGAAAAATATAATGAAATAGAAAATGAAATAACTAAACTTGACCTTGAGATATCTGAATTAAAAGATAATATTACTGAAAATACAGCAAAATCTTTTAATTTGAAAGGTGAAATTAATGTTTTAAAAGAACAAATTAATTCTGAAAGAAATAGCAATAGAAGTAGAACCGAAAGACTTGAATACATTAACAATAATATATCAAATAATTTGGATGAAATTAAAAAAGATGTAAGTGAATTATTTGGTATTAAAAAGCAAATAGAGTTTATAAACTCAAATAATGATAATTTAGAAGAAGAAGATAGTCAAATTAATAACGATTTAAGAACTATTGAAAATATATGTGATACTGCAAAAGAATTATATTTTAGAATTACAAATACGAATCTTGAAATAGTTGAAACTAAAGAATCACTTTTTTCAGATGAGATAAATGACCAATCTATTAACTTGAGGAGAAAAGAACTTGATGCATTAAATGAAAATATTAAAGATATAGTAAATAATATAAATGACTTAAATAATACTATAAATGAAATCAAATCAAAATTAGATTTAACAAATGATAAGTTAATTGATGCTCAAAATAAGTTTCATTCAGGAGAGACAAAACTTGATACTTTAAAGAATATGCTTGAAAGATATGAGGGTTTTGGTAATACAGTTAAATCTATTCTTGATAATGCTGATAAGTTTAATGGTATAAAAGGTGTAGTAACAGACCTAATAAAAACAAAAAAAGAATATGAAACAGCCATAGAAGTTGCACTTGGCAATACTTTACAAAATATAGTAGTAAAAGATGTAGAGTCATCAAAAGAAATTATTAATTTTGTAAAAACAAATAAACTTGGAAGAGTTACTACATTACCACTTAATGCCTTAAAATTAAGTGATAATGCTATTTATGAAACTGCTAAATCAGAAACCGGGGTTATAGATATAGCAGTTAATCTTGTATCTTATGACAGCGAGTATAAGTTGCTTGCTGATTATTTACTTCGTCGCTGTCTAATAGTAGATACTTTTGACAATGCAAAAGAGATTTTTAATAAGTATAAATCAGGAATTAAAATAATAACAATAGGCGGAGAATTGTTTAATCCTGGTGGTGCAGTATCAGGTGGTGCTTATAAAAACTCTACTTCACTAATTGGAAGAAAAAGAGAGTATGAAGAGTTAAAAGAGATAGTTTCAAATGCTAAAAATGAATTAGACAATTTAACTCAACAAAAAAATAGTTTATCTGAAGATTATGATAAAAAGTATAATGAACTTGAAAGACTTAAAGAAAAGTTAAATAGTTTAAATATAGATAAAAACACTAAAACTTTAAATATCATAAATGATATGAAACTTAAGTATTCAAATGTATCTAATAAGACTCAATTTTTATCAGATAATATTGTGAGAATTGTTGGAACTATCAATGGTTTACTTGATGATAAAACCAAGATAGAAAATGATGACTTAAGTTCAAATGACAGCATAAAAATTAAAGAGCAAAAAATTATTGACTACGAGAATCAAATTGTAAATATAGATGAAGAGGTTAAAAAATCGCAGTCATTAATTGCTGAGAAAACCGAAATTAAAAATAGTAATCTTGCAAATAGAAAAGAATACTATGATTCAAAAGATAGGATAACCAATGAACAAATAAATCTTGAAAATGAATCAAATAGACTTGCTACTTTACTTGAAAAGGCAAATGTAAGAATTGAAGAAATTACTAATTCTATGTATGAAAGTTACAGTATGACATACGCTACTGCAAGAGAAAAATATAGGGAAGACCTTGGAACAAGTGAAGAAATTAAGCAACTTGCTAAAGAAAAAAGAAAAGTAATTCAAGAACTTGGACCTATAAATGTCAATGCAATAGAAGAGTATCAACAAATTGGTGAAAGATATGATTTAATGACTACTCAATATGAAGATATTAAAAAATCTGAAGAAATGATTGCTGAAATTGTAGATGAACTTGATGCTAATATGCGTAGCCAGTTTGATGAAAACTTTAAGAAAATAAAAGAACAATTTGAAATTGTGTTTAAAAAACTTTTTGGTGGTGGTAAAGCAAATCTTGAATTAGTTGAAACTGATGATACTGGTGTTTTAGATGCTGGTGTTGCTATAGTTGTGCAACCTCCAGGAAAAAAACTTGGTAATATGATGCAGTTATCAGGTGGTGAAAAGGCACTTACGGCTATTGCGCTTCTTTTTGCTATTCAAAACTTAAAGCCTTCACCATTCTGCTTACTTGATGAGATTGAAGCCGCTCTTGATGAATCAAATGTTGATAGATATGCAGAGTATCTTAAAAATTTGACTAATGAAACTCAATTTATATTAATAACTCATAGAAGAGGAACGATGGAAAAAGCGGATAGACTTTATGGTATCACTATGCAAGAGAAGGGTATTACATCACTTGTATCAGTTGATTTAATTGAAGACCAGTTAGATAAATAAAGGAGATATGTTTATGCGAAGAGTTATGTTAAAACTTTCAGGAGAAGCACTTGCTGGTGAAAATGGTAGTGGATTTGATTTTAAGACTTTAGATTCTATTTGTAAACAAATTAAAAAAGTTAAGTCAAAGAATCTTCAAATTGCAATAGTTACTGGTGGAGGTAATTTTATAAGAGGAAAGATGCTATCAGAGATTGACAAGTATAAGGCTGATGAAATTGGTATGCTTTCTACTTATATGAACTCACTTTATATACAGGGAGTTTTGAGAGTTAATGGGATTGATTCTGAAATATTTGGTGCATTCCCTATGTCTGACATAGCAGAAACTTTTTCAAAATATAAAGCAATAGATGCTATGAATAATGGAAAAGTGGTTATACTTGCAGGAGGTACAGGACACCCATATTTCACTACCGATACAGGTGTAGTTTTAAGAAGTATAGAACTTGAATGTACTGAACTCTTACTTGCTAAATCTATTGATTATGTATATGACAAGGACCCAGTTAAATATAGTGATGCTAAAAAATATAAAAAAATTACAATGCAAGAACTCTTTGATAAAAAATTAGAAGTAATTGATTTATCTGCAACTGTTCTTTGCTTAACAAATAAATTAAATCTTAGGATTTTTTCATTAAATATAAAAAATTCTATTTTTAAAGCAATAAAGGGTGAAGACATCGGCACCTTAGTTTATAATTAGGAGGTAAGTATGGATAGTAGATTTAATCAATTCAAAGAAAAAATGGAGAAGTCATTTACAAGTCTTAAGAATGAGTTTCAAACTATTAGAGCGGGAAGAGCAAATCCAAAAGTTCTTGACAAAGTGCTTGTTGATTACTATGGAACTAAAACACCACTTAATCAGATGGCTAATTTTTCTGTGCCTGAAGCAAGAATACTTATAGTTCAACCATTTGATAAATCAGCAATAAAGGATATTGTAAAAGGAATCAATGAAGCAGATATAGGTATAAACCCAAATATTGATAATGATGTAATAAGACTTGTATTCCCAGAACTCAACGAAGAGAGAAGAAAAGAATTATCAAAAGATATAAAAAAGATTGGTGAAGATATAAAAGTTTCTATGAGAAATATTCGTAGAGATGCAAATGATTTCATAAAAAAATTAGAAAAAAATAATGAAGCAACAGAAGATGATGTAAAACAATTTGAGAAAGATGTACAGAAAATGCTTGATGACTATATTAAGAAAGTTGAAGAAGCAGTAGACAGTAAAACAAATGAAATCATGAAATTATAATGAAGAATATTAATCATTTGAAAAGAGTTTCCGATAATGCAAATAATAGATATTTATTATATGATGAAAATGACAATATAATAAATATACCTGAGTCAATTGCAATTATTTTAGATGGAAATGGAAGATATGCCAAAAAGAAGGGCTTGCCAAGAGAACTTGGGCATAAAGCAGGCTGTGAAGCACTTGAAGTTATACTGGAAGAAGCAGTGAGCATAGGGGTAAAGTATTTAACAGTATATGCATTTTCAACTGAAAATTGGAAACGTAGTGAAAATGAAATAAATGCACTATTTAATTTGTTTTTTTTGTATTTAGGTAAGATAGAAGAAAAAGCAATAAAAAATAATGTGAAAGTTAATTTTATAGGAGATATATATAAGTTCCCTAAAAAACTTTATACAGAGTGTGAAAGACTAATTAACATAACTAAAGATAATACGAGATGTGTGTTTTCAATAGCATTTAATTATGGAAGCAGAGATGAAATTGTTAGAACTATTAAAAAAATGGCATCTAACAATTTTGATTTTAATAACATAACAGAAAAAGATATAACTAACAATCTTGATACAAAAGACATAAAAGACCCAGATTTACTAATTCGCACATCTGGAGAATTTAGATTATCAAACTTCCTTTTGTGGCAAATTGCATATAGCGAAATATATATAACAAATGTGTTATGGCCAGAATTTGATAAAGAAGAGTTTTATAAAGCATTGATAGATTATAACAAAAGAGATAGAAGATTTGGTGGAAGAAAAGAAAAATAAAAAATTATCTTCGTTTTTAACAAGACTATTTAGTGGAATTGTTTTAATTGCATTATTGTTTTTTATTCTTTATAGAGGTGGCAATGTATTATTTCTTTCTTGCATTACATTATCAATATGTGGCTTAATAGAGTTATTTCAAGTTCTTAACTTGCATAAATCTGGACTATCATATATTGCTTATATCTTTACCATTTTTTATTATATAATAGTTGCTTTTTATCAAAAAAACGGTATCTTACTTTTCCTAATTGTATTTTTGTTATTGCTACTTTTGTTTTATGTATTATCATATCCTGCATATAATATTAAGGAAGTCGCAATAACATTTTTTAGTATAATTTATGTAGCAGTTACTTTTAGTTTTATCTATTTAATTAGAATAATCGAAAACAATGGTATCTATTTTGTGTGGCTAATATTTATAGCAAGTTGGGGAAGTGATACATTTGCTTACTGCATAGGAATGTTATTTGGAAAACATAAATTATCTACTATTTTAAGCCCAAATAAGACCATTGAAGGTATGATAGGTGGGATTATTGGTGCTTTAGTACTTGGGTTTTTATATTCATTTATTTTAAATAGAGTAAATATAAATATTAATTTACCATTTTTATCTAACTCAATCAATATTTATATTGATATTCCGTTATCATCTATTCAAGTTGGTATGGCCTGTGCTATAGGTTCTGTTATTTCAATGATAGGTGATTTAACTGCTTCTGCAATAAAAAGAGATTATAATGTAAAAGATTATGGAAATATAATACCAGGACATGGCGGTATACTTGATAGATTTGATTCTGTAATATTTACTGCCCCTGCATTATATTTTATTTTAATTTTATAATAAAATTATGGAAGATAAGTATAAAAAAAGTGTAGATATAGTTAATGAAGCAGAAAAAAAGATTGCTGATAAGTTTGATTATATAGAAAAAATATATAATTATAACCAGTTTAAAGTTTTAAAAGCATTTATTGATTCAAAAGTTTCAGAGAGTCATTTTGTAGAATCTACTGGATATGGTTATAGTGATATTGGCAGAGATAAGATAGAAGAAGTATATGCTAAAGTTTTTAATACTGAAAGTGCACTTGTAAGGCAACAAATTGTATCTGGCACTCATGCATTATCTATTGCATTATTTTCATTGTTAAATCCAGGAGATAATTTCTTATCTATTACTGGTATGCCATATGATACATTAAGTGCTACTATAGGTGTTAGTGATGAAATGATGTCTCTTAAATCTTATAATATTTCTTTTGATAAGGTTGAATTAGTAAATAATAATTTTGATTATGATAATATAAAAAATAAAATTAAAGATAATACAAAACTAATATATATTCAAAGGTCGAGAGGATATAGTGATAGAGAGGCTATTAGTTTATCTAAAATAGCAGATGCAATTAGTTTTATAAAAAACATAAATAACAATTTAATAGTTTTAGTTGATAATTGTTATGGTGAGTTTGTAGAATGTTTTGAACCTACAGATGTTGGTGCTGATATTATGTGTGGCTCGCTAATTAAAAATCCTGGAGGTGGACTTGCTAAATCTGGTGGGTATATAGTTGGTAAAAAAGAGTTAATAGAAAAATGTTCCTATAGGCTTACTGCTCCTGGCATAGGAAGTGAAGTTGGAGTAAATTTTAATCAAAATAGAAATGTTTTACAGGGGCTTTATCTTGCACCTCAAATAGTTAATAATTGCTTAAAAATAGTGTTATTATTTAGTTATGTTTTAAATATACATAAAATAGACACAATCCCAATGTATAATGATGATTTGAATGATATTGTTATTTCTATTAAACTTTTAAATAAAGAGAAATTATTAAAGTTTTGTAAAATAATTCAAGAAACTTCTCCTATAGACTCATTTTTAGAACCATATGCAACAGATATGCCAGGATATGATTCAAAAGTTGTAATGGCTGCAGGTTGTTTTGTATCAGGTTCAAGCATAGAGTTATCATGTGATGCACCGCTTAGAGAACCATATATGGCATTTCTTCAAGGAGGACTTTCATATTATCAGGGTAAGTATGCACTTATGAAAATACTATCTGAAATTATATTATAATGAAAATTGGTACTATTGAAAAATTAAAAATTGGAAAGCAGGCTGATTTTGGTGTTTACTTATATGATGATGAAAACAATAAAGTTTTACTTCCAAAAAAGCAAGTCCCAAGAGGCGCAAATATTGGAGACTATGTAGATGTATTCATATATAAAGATAGTAAAGGCAGAATTATTTCAACTACAAAAAAGCCATTTTTAACAGTTGGCAATATTGCGACACTTACAGTGAATGATGTAAATGATATTGGAGCATTTTTAAATATGGGATTGGAAAGAGACTTGCTGCTTCCATATTCAGAACAAACTAAAAAAGTAAATATTGGTGACAAAGTAAAAGTTTTAATGTATGTTGATAAGTCAAGTAGATTATGTGCTACTATGTATATAGAAAATAAAGAATATACAAAACTTATAAAGAATAAAGATATAAGAACTCTTGAATATGAACAAAATGCTGAAAAAGTATTAAAGATAATTAAAAACAAGTTTAAAGGGCATCTAATATATAATGACAAAAATTGTACGAGTGAACAAGTTTTAAAAGATTTTAATATTAGTAAAAATACATTTAAAAAATCTATAGGAAAACTTTTAAAAGATAATAAATTAAAAATAACAGATAAAGGAATCTTTTTATACTGATATGATTAGGTTCAATAAAGTTTCACTTAAATATGATAAAGACACTTATGCGGTGCAAGATTTAAGCCTTAAAATTGAAGAAGGTGAATTTGTTTTTATTGTAGGGAAAACTGGTGCAGGAAAATCAACATTATTTAAATTATTAACTCGTGAATTAAAACCTACAAGTGGTTCTATAAAAGTTTTTAAGGATAATATAGAATATATAAGTAATAAAAACATACCATATTATAGGCGAAAACTTGGAGTAGTATTTCAAGACTTTAAACTTTTAGAAGATAGAAATGTATATGAAAATGTAGCATTTGCCCAGGAAGTAATAGGTGTAAATGCTTTTAAGATAAAGAAACATGTTATAAAGATTCTTAATCTTGTTGGGCTTCGGAATAAGGCAACAAAGATGCCTTATGAGTTGTCAGGGGGAGAAAAACAAAAAGTTGCTATAGCAAGGGCAATTATAAATAAACCTAAAATATTGCTTGCTGATGAACCAACTGGTAATCTTGATGAGATGAGTACAAATGAAATAATTGGACTTCTTAACACAATAAATCAAAATGGCACAACTGTAATTATTATTACACATGATATGCATTTGGTGGAAAGAATGAATAAGAGAGTTATAAGACTTGATGAAGGAAACCTTGTATATGATGATTATGGACTTGATAATCAAATAAAAAACTATTTAAAGAATGAATAATGTTAAGTTATGTGTTTAAAACTGGATTTAAGAACCTTGGAAATAGAAAATTATTTTCTTTTGCTTCCATAGGTACTATTGCAAGCAGTGTTTTGATATTCTGCATTTTTTTTGTGCTCGCTACCAATATAAGAGGCATAATTAAAAAAGTAGAAACTACTGTTGGCATACAAGTTTTCTTTAATAGCAATCTAAGTGAAGAAGAAATACAAAACCTTGCAAATGAAAAGTTTATAACAGATTATGTAAAATCAATTAAGTTTAAATCTAGTAATGAAGCGTGGGAAAAGTTTAAAGTTGAGTATTTTGATAATAGACCAGAACTTGCAAAAGCATTTGAAGATGATAACCCTCTTGCGAGTTCTGCATCATATGAAATTCTTTTAAATGATATAACAAAACAAATTGAATATGTGAATTATTTGAAATCAATAGATGGCGTAAGGCAAGTAAATTACTCAAGTGTATTGATAGAGACACTTACAAGTCTAAATGTCGGAATTAGTACTTTTAGTTTTATACTTATAGGATTACTTATTATAATTGCAATGATTTTGATTTCAAATACTATTACTCTTGCAAGTCAATTTAGAAAAAAAGAAAATGAAATAATGAAATTAATAGGTGCTACCAATTTTATGATAAGAGCACCATTTGTTATTGAGGGATTTTTTATTGGACTATTTGGTGCAATTATACCGATTTCTATTGTTTTAGGACTTTATAATTATTTAATGGATATGCTTATAAAAAATGCTTCTTTTTTAAGAAATGTCTTTACTCCAGTTGACATAAAAATTATTGCAGTACCTATGTGCTTAATTTCTATAGGGACATCATGCTTTATATGTATGTTCGTATCATTTTTAACCATTAGAAAACATTTAAAAATATAATGAAACTTAATAAATATTCAAAAAATATAATATTAGTTATACTATCAATTTTACTTATATGTCCTTTTTCATCTTTTGCTACAGATGAAGGTATGACCGCTGAAGAAAGATTAAGAATTGAAAACTCACAAAATGCATTAAGTAGAATAAACGAAAGTAAAAAGAAGATACAAAGTACAATTAAAAATCTTAATTCACTCAAGAATGATATGCAAAAGTATATTGAAGAACTTGATAAAAATCTTGAACTACTTGTTGATGAATTAAATATAACTTTAAATAATATAGATTTGAAACAAGAAGAAATTAATAAAACCAATGAAGAATTGGAACTTGCTAAAGAAAAAGAAGAGAAGCAATATAGCGATATGAAACTTCGAATTAAGTTTTTTTATGAAAAAGGCGAGACTTCTCTTCTAGAAAATATTTTAACTGGCGACAATCTTGAAGATATACTTACAAAGGCTGAATATATACAAAGTATAACTAACTATGATAGAAGTAAACTTAATGAATTGGTTAAAATCAAAAATGATATTATAATTTTTGAGAATCAATTACAAAATGAAAAAGCAGAACTTGTATATTTAAAAGAAATTGAAATGGCTCAAAAAGATAATATTGAGCAACTAATTGTTGAAAAAACCAAAGAACTTGAAGATACAAAGAGTAAAATTAATACAAGTAATGCGGAACTTAAAAAGTTGCAAGAGGAAGAAAAGAGACAAGAGGCTGAAATTGCTGCTATAGAAAGAGCAATACTTGCAAGAGGCAATTCTAAAAGAATACTTCAAGGTGGTCTTGTGTGGCCTTGCCCTGACTCAAAACGTATAACTTCTACATTTGGAAAAAGGAATAGCCCAACAAAGGGTGGGTCTACATATCATCAAGGAATAGATATAGGCGCACCAACAGGTACAAAAGTTATAGCCGCCGCTGCTGGTGAAGTTGTAATTTCTAAATATTCGTATTCTGGTGGTAATTATATAATGATAGACCATGGAAGTGGCATATTTACAATATATATGCACTTAAGTAAGAGAAGTTGCGAAGTCGGTCAGGAAGTGAGCCAAGGTCAAAAAATAGGAGAAGTTGGCTCAACAGGTATATCTACTGGACCACATTTACATTTTGGAATAAGAAAAAATGGTTCATATGTGAACCCTATAACATTTGTTGGTTAGGAGAATAATATGGAAAATTATGAAAATCAATTTAATTATTACACAAGGGATGATAAACTTTTAAATTTAACAAAAAAATTGAAAAAGTCAAAAAGAAAAAATATTATTTTATCTATTGTTTTGGTGTTATTTATTTTGTGCTTTGTGTTTATGTCTGCAGTTTTGTTGATAGCATATAATATATTTAAGCCTCATTTTAGAGCACTTTTTGGTAAGAATTTTAATATTGCATCAATTTCTCAAATATCAAAACATAATCAAATTGATTTAGAAAAGTTTACAACAAAACTTGCTTATATTGATGATGCTATAAATATTTTATATCATTATGACGATAAAGATAATAAAAAAATTGAAGATGCTATGTTTGCAGGATATTTAAATGCACTTGGAGATAAATATGCAGAATATATGCCAGCAAAAGAGTTTACAGAGTTCACAGAGACAACAACTGAAGGTGTGTATTATGGTATTGGGTGTATAGTTAGTCAAAATAGAGAGACTAAAGATTGCAGAGTTGATTTAGTTTATGAAGATTCACCTGCAGAAAAAGGTGGAGTTTTGAAAGGCGATATATTTGTAAGTGTAAATGGCGAAAATGTTAGAGGTTCAGACCTTGATTATATAATTAGTTTGATTCGTGGTGAAGAAGGTGCTAAAAGAGAAATAGTTGTATATAGAGAATCTGAAGAAAAAAATGTAAACCTTACTGTGTACTGCGGAAAAGTAGATATAAAACTTGTAAATACTGATGTATACGAAGGCAACATTGGTTACTTAAGTTTAACAGAGTTTACTGGAAAATCATCAAGTCAATTTAAAGATGGAATAAATAAACTTCTTGACCAAGATGTAAAAGGTTTAATTATTGATTTAAGAAATAATCCAGGTGGAGAACTTATAACTGTCTGTGAAATCATTGACTATATGATTAAAGATAGAGATGGTAGATACACATTA
This sequence comes from Lachnospiraceae bacterium, assembly GCA_017934175.1. GTDB lineage: Bacteria > Bacillota > Clostridia > Lachnospirales > Lachnospiraceae > UBA3633. The sequence goes on from JAGBKB010000016.1 coordinate 30,288, forward strand.
AATCAAAAAGAAGAAATATTTGAAGAAGGAAAAACTCTACTTGTATACATTAAAGAAAGGGATGAAATTGTTGATGCTGCATATGCAAATGATAATCATGAAGTAGATTTACCTATAGTTATTTTAACTAACAATGCTACTGCCTCAGCGGCTGAATTATTTACTGAAACAATGAGAGATTATAAAAAAGCAACTGTTGTAGGAGTGAGAACTTATGGAAAAGGTGTAGTTCAAAATATAATACCTTATGAAGATGGTTCTGCTATAAAGTTTACAGTTTCAGAATATTTTCCTCCAAGTGGATATAGTATTGATTTTAAAGGAATACTTCCAGACTATTCTTTAGATTTAGCAGGGTATGAGATAGGGTATGATGAAAATAATAATATAGCAGTCATAGAAGATGGGAAACAATATATTTATACGCGTGAAGGGGAATTAGTATCTGAATCTGATATTATAGTTTCTACTGCAAGTGATATTAAAAATACAGATAAAGAACCTCACAGTGAAAACTTAAAAATATATGATGAGAATAATAAGTTCTTAGATGAAGACTGGTATAATGAACTTGACAATGAGTATAATGATAAGCAATTATTACAAGCAATTATAATTTTAAAAGATAAAATTAAATAGTATATTTGTTTCTATAGTTTAATGGATAGAACAGTAGCCCCCGGAGCTGCAAGTAGCGGTTCGACTCCGCTTAGAAACATATATAGTTTAATGTATGAATAAATTTAAGTTAAAATCAAGTTTTAAACCAACAGGAGACCAACCAACAGCCATTTCAAAACTCGTTGGTGGTTTTTTATCTGGAAATAAAAGAGAGACATTACTTGGGGTTACTGGTAGTGGAAAAACTTTCACTATGGCAAATATAATTGAAAAACTGAATGTTCCTACTCTTGTAATCGCTCATAATAAAACTCTTGCAGCACAGTTATATAGTGAATTTAAAGACTTCTTTCCTGATAATGCAGTTGAATATTTTGTATCATATTATGACTACTATCAACCTGAAGCATATGTTCCTCAAACAGATACATATATAGATAAAGATGCAAGTATTAATGATGAAATTGATAAATTAAGACATTCTGCAACTGCAAGTCTTTGTGAACGAAATGATGTAATCATTGTTTCATCAGTATCTTGTATATATGGTTTAGGTTCTCCTATAGATTATAAAAATATGACATTATCACTTAGACCAAATGATACTAAAAGTAGAGAAGATATAATTAAAAGATTAGTTGAAATACAATACCATAGAAATGAGATTGACTTTAAAAGAGGAACATTTAGAGTTAAAGGCGATACAATAGACATTTATCCAGTGTCATTTGATAAAGAAGTATATAGAATTAAACTTGATTTTGACACTATAGAAAAAATACAGAAGTTTGATTTAATAACAGGTGAAGTTGTAGCGGAGATGAAACATATAGTTATTTTTCCTGCTACTCAATATGCTGTGGATAAAGAAAAAATAATGGAAGCGTGTGATGACATTGTTGCAGATTTAAAAATCGAAGTAGAAGATTTCAAAAAGAAAAATAAACTTATAGAAGCCCAAAGACTTGAAGAAAGAACTAATTATGATGTAGAGATGTTAAGAGAAACTGGCTTTTGCTCTGGAATAGAAAATTATGAAAGATATTTAAATTTTCAGGAGCCTGGCGTTCCACCATATACTCTTATAGATTATTTCCCAAAAGATTTTTTGATAATAGTTGATGAATCTCATAAAACATTACCACAAATAGGTGGTATGTATAATGGTAATTTATCAAGAAAAACTACACTTGTAAATTATGGTTTTAGACTAAAATCTGCTCTTGATAATAGACCTCTTAACTTTACTGAATTTGAGTCTAAAATAAATAAAATACTGTATGTTTCTGCCACTCCAAATGAATATGAAAAAGAACATGAAGAGTTAAGAGCAGAGCAACTTATAAGACCTACTGGCTTACTTGACCCTATAATTGAAGTTAGACCTACAAAAAATCAAATTGATGATTTAATAATAGAAATTAATAAAGAAATTAAAAATAAAAATAAAGTTTTAATTACAACTCTTACTAAAAGAATGGCAGAAGATTTAACTAAATATCTATTAAAAGAAAGTATTAGAGTAAGATATCTCCATTCTGATGTAGAGACACTTGAGAGGGCAGAAATTATAAGAGATATGAGACTTGATAAGTTTGATGTGCTTGTAGGAATAAATCTCTTGAGAGAAGGTCTTGATATACCAGAAATCAGTTTAGTTGTTATACTTGATGCTGATAAAGAAGGATTTTTACGTTCTGAAATATCGCTTATTCAGACTGTTGGAAGAGCAGCAAGAAATGAAAATGGTAGAGTTATAATGTATGCTGACAATATTACCGATTCTATGAAAAATTGTATTGAAGAAACAGAAAGACGTAGAAAAATACAAAATGAATACAATATAGAGAATAATATTACACCAAAAACTATTAAGAAGAGAGTTCAAGACTTAATAACTATTTCTAAATCAACTGCTGAAATTGAGAATGGAATAACTAAAGATTATGAGTCAATGAGTAAAAAAGAACTTGATAAAGTTATAAATGAACTTACTAAACTTATGAGAGAAATGGCACTTGAATTAAACTTTGAGCAGGCTGCAATATATAGAGATAGAATTAATGAAATTAAAAAATATGCAAAATAAAATCAGCATTAATGCTGATTTTTTTGCGGAGACAGAGAGATTTGAACTCTCGCGGCGGTTTGATCCACCCTACACCCTTAGCAGGGGCGCCCCTTCGGCCTCTTGGGTATGTCTCCGAATTAAATATAACTAAATTATTATACATTTTTTATTTCAATAAGTCAAGAAATAAGTATAAAATTATACACAAACTATAAAAATATTGTATTATTCTCACTTAATAGACAAATATAGGTATATATGATATAATATAAATGGGGTAAATAGGATGAAAGGCTATCTAAGAGTTGCATCTATAATGCCAAATATTAAAGTTGGTAATCCAACTTATAATTTGAATTTCATTAAAGATGACATATTAAAAGCGAATACTTTAAATGTAAAACTATGTGTGTTGCCTGAATTATGCATAACAGGTAGCAATTTAAAATCGCTATTTTATGATAAAAATATATTAAATGAAAGCCTTAATTCTCTATTTTCACTATTAACTTTTTCGTCAGAACTTGATATCACAATAGTTGTATCACTTCCATTTGAATATAATAATAAAATATATGATGTTGCTGCAGTTATCAAGTCAGGTGACATATTAGGATTTGTACCTAAAAATGATTTTAAAGAATCAATAAATAAAGACTATTTTTCAAAATTTGACAGTGATATTGAAAATATTGTGTTATATGACCGTGATAGAAATATAAAATATGAATTTCCATTTTCTAAAAATATTTTGTTTGAATGCAATACATTTAATTTTTCAGTAATATATGATACAAACAATAAAGATTTAATTAATTCAAATATATATATTAATTTATTTTCAATACCTGAAACAATAAATGTCGATAGTGAAATTAAAAAGGTTAAAGAATTATCAAATGATACCAATAGTATAGTTATAACATCTTCACCAGGTCCATCAGAATCAACTGATAGATACTCATACTTTGGAAGGTCTTTAGTAGTTGAAGATGGCATTATATTATCTAAAAATGATATAATTACTAATCACATACTTATTTCGGATATAGATTTAGATAAATCAAATTTTAAAAACAATAATTATAATTATATAAGTAATTATAAAACTGTTAATTTTAGTTATTCCAATTTTTTTGATAATGATATATTAAATAAATTATTTAGAGATTTTAATAAGACACCATTTATAAAAAAGAATGTAAATCCATACAAATATAGTCTTCATATAATAAATATTATTTCAGTTGCTTTAGCAAAAAGAATGAATGCTATAAATTGTAAAGATATTGTAATAGGAATAAGTGGTGGTCTTGATTCCACTTTAGCATTACTTATTTGTAAAAAAACTATTGAGTTTTTATCTCTTAATAATGATAGTATTCATGCATATTCTATGCCAGGTTTTGGCACTACTAATTTAACTAATAAAAATACTATTGATTTATTAAAATCTCTTGATATAAAGTTAAACACCATTGACATAATAAATGCAATGAACGTTCATTTTAATGATATAAAGCACGATATAAATAATACTAATGTTACATTTGAAAATGCTCAAGCAAGAGAGAGAACACAGATTCTTATGGATATTGCAAATGATGTAAATGGCATAGTAGTTGGAACAGGTGACTTGTCTGAAATTGCTTTGGGATTTTCTACTTATAATGGTGACCAGATGAGTATGTATAATGTAAATGCACCTATACCTAAAACTCTTATAAAATATATATTAAATGCTATTGCAGAAGAAAATCTAAAAGAAAAAAATAATATATTACTTGCAAATACATTAAAAAATATATTACATATGCCTATTAGCCCAGAATTGTTACCTACGGAAAATGGTGTACTTATCCAAAAAACTGAAGAAATACTTGGAAGTTATGAAATACACGATTTTATACTATATAATTATTTAAAGTATCATTTTGACATTGAAAAAATATATGATTTAGCGCTTAGAACTTTTGTATTTAATTCAAATAATAATAGTCACTATACAGATGAATATATAAAAAATTGTGTAAATATTTTCTTTGATAGGTTCTTTAAATCAAACTATAAGAGGACGGCAAGTGCGGATTCTATTGATATAGGACTACCTAGTCTAAATACAAACTTTGATTTTAAAATGCCAAATGATAGTGAAATATCATTTAAATTAAAATGATAAAGATTTCATCTAAAAATAATAATATAATAAAAGACTTGGTTAAGATTCGAAATCAATCCAGATTTAGAAATATCAAGTCTTTGTTTTATGTTGAGGGAGAGAGGATTGTATTTGACATACCACATAATTTAATAGAAAAAATATTTGTACTTGAAAATAAAATAAATGAATATAAAGATTTTTTAAATAATTTTTCTGATAATCAAATATATGTTTTAGATGATAAGACATTTGATAAAATAAAGGATACTGTAAACTCACAAGGCATAATAGCATTAGTTAAATATAATGTTATAGATAATATAAAGAATATTAATTTAGGGAATATTAAAAATGTTTTAATCCTTGATAATATTAGTGACCCAGGTAATCTTGGAACTATTATAAGAATTTCAGAGGCTTCAAATATTTCGCTCATTATTTTAGCAAATAATTGTTGCAGCATTTATAATACAAAAGTTATAAGAGCATGTATGAGTTCTATTTTTAGAAGTAATATTTATGTTTCAGACAATATAATAGAAGATTTAGTTTATTTAAAAGAAAATGGATATAATTTATATGCTACTATATTGGACAAAAATGCAAAAAAATATATAGATAATAATTATAAGAATAAAAATGCTGTGATTATGGGTAACGAGGCTAATGGGATAAGTGATGATATAAAAAGCGTAACTGATAATTATATTTATATTCCTATGTGCGGAAAAATTGAATCATTAAATGTCTCTATGGCTACATCCATTATATGTTATGAGATAATGAGGCAAAATAATTTTTATGAAGTTAAGAGGTAGTGAAAAGAATAAGTTTTATAATTTAGTTGCTATTATAGCAATTACCTTTTTAATATTTTCTTGTTTTGTTACATTTTTAATAGATACTACTAACAACAAGGGAATATTGCCAGTAATTTTTTTCTTGTTAATGATATATTCACTCCTTGCATTTCTTTATTATCTATTTCATAGTTATGCACTTACTAAAAATTATACAAGAAAAATTAATTTTAAATTTATATATATTATTTTCTTTTTAATTAATTTGTTTTTATTTCTAATTTCTTTTATAACACTATGGACTTAAATTTAAATCAATAACTAAATAATATTATTTCAAATATAGACATAAATAATAAACCTAATTTATTTTTACATGTATGTTGTGGCCCCTGCAGTTCGGCTGTTTTTAATAGACTTAATACTTATTTTAACATTTATGTTATTTTCTATAATTCAAATATAGATACTTATGAAGAATTTAATTTAAGATATGTGCAATTAAAAAAAGTTATAGAATATAATAATTATTTATATAAAATATTATATAATGATTATGACCATAATGAGTTTTTATCATTTGTAAGTGGACTTGAAAATTGTAAAGAAGGTGGAGACAGATGCATAAAATGTTTTGAATTGAGGCTTAAAAAATCATTTGATATTACTACTAAATATATTATAAATAATAACCTTACAAGTAGTGAAAACTATTTATGCACCACACTCAGCATATCTCCACATAAAAATGCAAAAATAATAGAACAGATTGGCGAAAATATATGTTCAAAATCAGATATTATTAAATATTTACCGAGTGATTTTAAGAAAGAAAATGGCTATCTAAACTCTATTAATTTATCAAAGGAAATGGAGTTATATAGGCAGAATTATTGTGGCTGTGAGTTTTCAAAGTGTATAAATTAGTTAATTTTTGCATATTGTTTTACTTTACAAATAACTAAATTTATTATAAAATATAGTAATATGGCAAAGTATGTTATAAATGGTGGTAAAAAGTTGTCTGGAGAAGTTAAGATTTCAGGCGCAAAAAATGCCACCGTAGGTAGTCTTGCTGCATCTATACTTACAGAAGAAGATGTAATAATTGAAAACATACCTGATGTTTGGGACATAAATGTTATGCTTGATGCTATTAAAGTTTTAGGTGCAGATGTTCAAAGAATTGACCGAAACACAGTAAAAATTAATGCAAAGAATGCAAATTTAACGGAACTCTCTGACTTTAATTTAGGGAAAATGAGAGCAACCTATTATTTTGTTGGAGCATTACTTGCAAGACATCATAAATCAAAAGTTATTTTCCCAGGTGGATGTAATATTGGTGCGAGACCTATAAATCTTCACTTAAAAGGTTTTACTGCACTGGGTGCCAAGGCATATGAAGAAAATGGATTTATAATTACTGAAGCAGATAACTTAAAAGGTGCAAATATATATCTTGATATAGAATCAGTTGGAGCAACTGTCAATATAATGCTTGCTGCAGTATTAAGTAATGGGGTTACAACTATTGAAAATGTAGCAAAGGAGCCACATGTAGTTGATATTGCTAACTTTTTAAACTCAATGGGTGCAAATATTAAAGGCGCAGGAACTGATGTAATAAGAATAAAGGGTGTAAAGAAGTTACATGGGACCACATATTCTGTTATTCCAGACCAGATAGAAGCAGGAACTTATATGGCGCTTGCAGCAATAACTAAAAGTGATATAACTATTAAAAATATAATACCTAAACACCTTGAATCAATTTCCGCTAAACTTATTGATATAGGTAATCAAGTTATAGTATATGATGAAGCCTTAAGGGTTATAGGGTCTGATGTCATTTTACCAACAAATATTAAGACAATGCCATATCCAGGTTTTCCTACAGATATGCAACCACAACTTGCATGTACACTTACACTTGCAAATGGTAAAAGTAAAATTGAAGAATCAATATTTGAAAATAGATTTAAATATGTTGAAGAAATTAAAAAGATGGGTGCTATTATCTCTATCGATAATACAACTATAATCATAGAAGGTGTAAAAAATCTTGATGGCAGAAAAGTAGTTGCTACAGATTTAAGGGCTGGAGCCGCACTTGTTCTTGCTTGCCTTGCAGCAAATGGCGTTTCTGAAATTGATAAAATTGAATATGTCGAGAGAGGATACGAAGACTTTGTAAATAAATTGAAAAATTTAGGAGCAGATATTGAAAGGAAAGAAGGTTAAATAATGAAAGATTTTGTCATAACTTGTTCAACACCATGTGATATGAGCCAATATTATTTGAGAAAACATAAGATGTATTATGTTGGCTTTTATTATTATCTAAATGATGATAAGTTTATGGATGATTTTTTTACTACACATACTGTAGATGAGTTTTATAATAAAATTAAAATATCTAATGTAAAAACATCACAACCTGACCCAGAACAATATGTTGCACTTTGGAACAGATTAATTGAGCAAGGAAATGATATTTTACACGTAGAATTATCATCTGGGTTATCTGGAGCAGTTAATTCATCTTTAATTGCAAAATCTATGATTGAAGAGAACAATAAAGATGCAAAAATACATATTGTTGATTCAAAAACAGGTTCATGTGGTATAGGAACTTTACTTGATAAAATATATGAGTATAAAGAAAACTGTAAAGATATTGATAAAGTGTATGAGTATGCAGAAAATATAAAAAAAGATATTAATGTTATATTTATAGTTGAGAGTCTTGACCAACTTATTAAAGGTGGTAGACTTTCAAAAGTTGCTGGCGGTATAGGTAAACTTCTAAATATTGTGCCTATACTACATGTAGATAATGATGGAAAACTTGAGAATATAAAGAAATCAAGAGGATTAAATACTGCAATGAATGATTTAGTTGATATTATGAGTAGCAACTATATAGATGGAGAAAAAGTGTTTATTGCAAACTCTAATTGCTTTGACAATGCAAAATTACTTATGAATAAAATTAGTGAAAAGTTTTCAAATTGCAATATAAATGAAGATTGTATAACAAATATTGGAGCACTTATTGGTTGTCATACTGGTGAGAAGTGTTTAGTGGTTTCTTACTTGGGAAAGGGAAGAGCATAAATATTCTTTATGGATGTTAATTTCCAAAAATATTTAAGAAAAAAAACATTGTTTCATAGAAGAAGAAATAGATTTAATATAAAACAAGTTGTATATTTATGTGCTATATTATTTGTTTTAATACTTTTGCTTAATTTTATAAGAGGTATATTTAGTGGAGCGAGTAATAAAAAATCAAGTAATAATTCTTCAAAAAATGAAAGTGTTATAAAACATGAAGATGAATACTATTATAATCTTGTAGATAAATACATAAGTGAAATCAATGATTCAAAAATTGATAATATACTTAACTCATACAATAACCTTGGAATAATTAAATGTAATGGTTATATTAACTTTCGTTCTGAACCGAATGAAAAAAATACAAGAAGTATTATAGGACTTATGAATAATGGTGATGCACTTGATATACTTGAATGGGATGTAAAAAATAATAGCATATATTGTAAAGTAAAATCAGGTGGTATGACTGGATATGTTGCTAAACAATTTGTCATGACTGGAGATGTCGCTAAAGAAGAAGCAAAAAAGAATGCTGCTGTTAGGGCTATAGTATTAGTTGATAAACTTAGAATGAGGTCAGAACCAAATACAGAATCAGACAATGTAGTTGGGACTACTTATAAAGGCGAAAGATATAAACTAATTTCTCTTGAAGATGATTGGGCAAAAGTTCAAGCAGATAATCTTGAAGATGTCCAGACTGCCTATATAAGTGCTGATAGTAAATATATTGAAATAAAATACTGCTTATCTGAAGCAAGAACTCAAGATTTAAAATCAGATGTTCTAAATTACTATGATAATATCGGTGTCTCTACTGCAAGAGATTACATAAATGTAAGAAAGACTGCTAAATCAAATGGAACAATTATAGGTAAACTTCCTGGAAAAGCAGGCTGTGAAATATTAGGTGAAAGTGGAGATTTTTATAAAATAAAATCTGGAAAAGTTACTGGTTATGTTACTAAAAAATATCTTGCTACTGGTAAAAGAGCAGAAGACTTAGCACTTCAATATGCAGACTTAAGAGCAATAATTAAAATTGCTGCTCTAAAAGTAAGAAATGGTCCTGGAACAAAATATAAACAGTGGACTACTATAAGAAGAGAGGAAACATATATAGTTACCAATCAACTTGATGGATGGGTTGAAATTGAAATAGATGAAGATTCTGATAAGGGATATATTTCTACATCTAATAATTATGTGGAAGTTAGATATGCATTAGAACAAGCAGTAGAATTTTTCCCAGCAACCAAAGGTCCTACAACACTTAGAACTAATATCAAGAACACTGCTATTAAGTATATTGGTGGAAGATATGTATGGGGTGGCACATCACTTGGCTCTGGAGTTGATTGTTCAGGATTTGTTCAACAAATATTTAAGATTTATGGAGTAAAACTTCCAAGGACATCAAGAGACCAAGCAAAAGTTGGAACAGCAGTAAGTTCAGGCAATAAAAAAGTTGGAGATTTAATATTTTATGCTAATAGTAGTGGAGTTATTGACCACGTGGCTATATATATTGGCAATAACCAAATAGTTCATGCCGCTAATTCTAAATCAGGAATAAAGATTAATAACTGGGACTATAGAACTCCACATTCTATTAGAAATGTATTGGGTAGTAAATAATATAGTTAGGAGGAAAATATATGAAGATTTTTATTGATACAGCAAATATTGATGAAATAAGAGATGCTGCCACACTTGGAGTAATAGATGGTGTTACAACCAATCCATCACTTATAGCAAAAGAAGGCAAAAAACTTGAAGATGTAATTGTAGATATTTGTAATCTTGTAGATGGACCTATAAGCGGAGAAATAAAAGCAACTACAACAAAATGGGAAGATATGGTAGCAGAAGGAAAAGAAATTGCTAAACTTCATAAAAATATGGTAGTTAAGATACCAATGACTAAAGATGGTATCATAGCAGTAAAAGAATTAACTAAACTTGGAATAAAGACAAATGTAACTTTAATATTTTCTGTAAATCAAGCATTACTTGCTGCAAAAGCAGGTGCTACATATGTGTCTCCATTTGTAGGAAGACTTGATGATATTTCTGAAGATGGAATAAATCTTATTTATGATATTGTTGATGTATTTACTAATTATGATATAAAGACAGAAATTATAGCAGCATCAATTAGACATCCTATGCACGCAGTTGAATGTGCAAAGGCAGGAGCAGATATAGCAACTATACCATATAAAGTATTGATGCAAATGATTAAGCATCCACTAACTGACCAAGGAATAGAAAAATTTGTAAATGATTATAAAAAGGTATTTGGTTAATAATGAGTAAAATTGTTGATAAAATATTTGGCACACATTCTGATAGAGAAATTAAACTAATAATGCCATATGTTAATAAAATATTATCTCTTCGAGATGAATATGTTAAACTTACAGATGATGAATTGAAACACAAAACTGTTGAGTTTAAAGAAAGACTTAAGAATGGTGAAACATTAGATGATATATTGCCAGAAGCATTTGCTACGGTGAGAGAAGCCAGCAGAAGAGTAATTGGACTTGAACATTATAAGGTTCAATTAATAGGTGGTATCATATTATATCAAGGAAGAATAGCAGAGATGAAAACAGGTGAAGGTAAAACACTTGTATCTACTTGTCCTGCTTATTTAGTTTCTCTACTTGGAGAAGGTGTATCAATAGTCACTGTCAATGAATATCTTGCTAAAAGAGACTGTGAATGGATGGGTGAAGTTCATAGATTTTTAGGACAAACCTGTGAAGTTGTATTAAATGAAATGGATGCAACTGCAAGACAGCATGCATATAATGCAGATATAACATATGTAACTAATAATGAATTGGGATTTGACTATCTTCGTGACAACATGGCTATTTATAAGAATCAACAAGTATTAAGAGGATTAAATTATTGTATAATTGATGAAGTTGACTCTGTACTTATAGATGAAGCAAGAACTCCACTCATTATTTCTGGTCAATCATCAAAATCAACCAAGTTATATGAAACTTGTGATATTTTATCAAAACAACTCATAAAAGGAACATATAGACCAGAACTTAACAAATTAGATGTAATAATGGGTGAAACTCAAGAAGAAGATGGCGATTATGTAGTCAACGAAAAAGATAAACAAGTTATCTTAACTGAACAAGGTGTTCATAAGGTTGAAGAGTTTTTTGCTATAGATAATTTATCAAGTCCAAATAATATAGATATTCAACATAATGTAATTTTAGCACTTCGCGCTCACAATTTAATGCATAGAGACAAAGATTATATTATAAAAGATGATGAAGTTATAATAGTTGATGAGTTTACAGGTCGTCTTATGCCTGGTAGAAGATATAGTGATGGTTTGCATCAAGCAATAGAGGCAAAAGAACATGTTAAAATAAAAAGAGAATCTAAAACACTTGCAACTATAACTTTCCAAAACTTTTTTAATAAGTTTAAAAAGAAAGCAGGAATGACTGGTACTGCACAGACAGAAGAAAAAGAATTTAGAACTATATATGGAATGGATGTTATAGTTATTCCAACAAATGTACCAGTAAAAAGAGTAGACCATAATGATGCAGTATATAAAACAAAAAGAGAAAAGTTTAATGCTGTTGTAAATGAAATTGCTGAAACACATAAAACTGGACAACCAGTTCTTGTTGGTACAATTAATATAGACACATCAGAGATGCTTTCTGATGCACTTAAAAAAATAGGAGTTCCTCATAATGTATTAAATGCTAAACAGCACGAAAGAGAAGCACAAATAGTTGCAGATGCTGGTCTTAAAGGAATGGTTACAATCGCTACCAATATGGCTGGTCGTGGTACTGATATTAAATTGACAGATGAGACAAGGTCTCTTGGTGGACTTAAAATTATTGGTACTGAAAGACACGAATCAAGAAGAATAGATAATCAGTTAAGAGGTAGAAGTGGTCGTCAAGGTGACCCTGGAGAATCAAGATTTTATATTTCTCTTGAAGATGACTTAATGAGACTTTTTGGTTCAGAAAACTTAATAAACCTTTTTAATTCTATAGGGGTTGAAGATGGTGAACAAATTGAGCATAAAATGCTTACAAACGCTATAGAAAAAGCGCAAAAAAGAATAGAAAACAATAATTTTAGTATCAGAGAAAATCTTTTAAAGTATGATGATATAAATAACGAACAAAGAGAAGTTATTTATGAAGAGAGAAATAAAGTACTTAATGGTGAAAATTTACACGGATTAATCTTAAAAATGATTAGAGATGTAATCACCAATATAGTAAATATAAATTATACTAATCCATTTACAAAAGATAAACTTGTAACTATATATGAATCAATATTTCAAATAATACCAATTAAAGAGATTAATATCAGTGAGTTCTTATCTTATGATATGCAAACTTTAATTGATAAATTATATGAAATTGCTATAGAACTTTATGACGAAAGAGAAAAAGAGTTATTCCCTGATGATGAACAGGCAAGAGAAGTTGAAAGAGTAGTACTACTTAGAGTTATAGATACAAAATGGATGAACCATATTGATGATATGGATGTATTGAGACAGGGTATAAATCTTCAAGCATTTGGTCATAAAGACCCACTTGTAGAGTATAAAATAGCAGCATATGAGATGTTTGATGCTCTTGTCTCTGCAATTAAAGAAGATACTGTAAAAATAATTTATCACTTAAAAGTTGCAGAAAAGGTTGAAAGAAAAGAAGTTGCAAAACCTGTAGGAACTAATAGGTCTGATGAAGTAGTTAAAGGACCAAAAGTTAATACAACTAAAAAAGTTTATCCAAACGACCCATGCCCATGCGGAAGTGGAAAAAAATATAAAAATTGTTGTGGTAAGAATGCTTAATGATTGAACTTGATAATTTAAAAACTGAATTATTATCAAAGAAAGATGTTCTTGATGAGATTTATAATTCACTTGAAATAGAAAAAAAAAATAATAGAATTATTGAAATCAATCACTTAATGGAAGAAAATAATTTCTGGGATGATGTTAAAAAAGCAAATAGTATTTCAAAAGAACTAAAAGACATAACAGATTCTATTGATTCTTATAATAAATTAAAGAATAATTATAATGATATATATGAACTAATTAATCTTGCAAATGTTGAAAATGATAATAGTTTATTAAAAGAGATTAAAGAACACTATAATTCATTTGTAAGTGAACTTGAAGATGTAAGAACATCTCTATTACTTTCAGGTGAATATGATAAGTTAGATGCTATTTTAAGATTAAATGCAGGAAGTGGTGGCACGGAAAGTTGTGATTTTTGTCAAATGCTATATAGAATGTATAATAAATATGCCACTAATCACAATTTTATGGTTTCTGTACTTGATTATCTTGATGGTGATGAGGCTGGTATAAAGTCTGTGTCATTTATAATCAAGGGTTTATATGCCTATGGATATTTAAAATCAGAGATGGGTGTTCATAGACTTGTTCGATTATCACCATTTAATGCACAAAATAAAAGACAAACTTCATTTGTTAGTCTTGATGTTATGCCAGATATTAAAGAAAATTTAAATATAGAAATCAATGAAGATGATTTAAGATATGACTATTATAGGGCAAGTGGGGCTGGAGGACAGCATGTAAATAAGACATCTTCAGCAGTTCGTATAACACACATCCCAACAAATACAGTAGTTGCCTGCCAAGAAGAGCGTTCTCAACTATTAAATAAAAATAGAGCAATGCAAATGCTTAAAGCAAAACTATATTTATTAAAAGAAAAAGAGCAAACTGAAAAACTTTCAGATATAAGGGGAGTTGTAAAAGAAAATGCTTTTGGCTCACAAATTAGGTCATATGTGTTGCAACCATATAAAATGGTTAAAGATTTAAGGACTGGAGAAGAATCAAGTAATCCTGATGCAGTATTTGATGGTAAGATTGAGCCATTTATTAATTCATACTTAAGATGGTTAAAACTTGGATGTCCTGACAGAAAAGTTGTAAATAATGATGTATAGTTTTAATTTTAAAATTAATGAGAAAGATATATTTAATTCTACTATGAACTATAATAAAAGTAGAATTACATATTTATTTGATATTATTTTTACTTTAGCAGCATTTATTATTATTATATATAATCTACTAAATAAAACTTTTTCTAACTTTAATATTTATTATAGGTTATTATTAATATTTTGTGCATTATTGTTTCCAGTTATTCAACCAATATTATTATATATAAAATCATTGGCTCACGCTAAAAAATTAAAAGATATAAATATATTGATGGAATTCAATGAAGATTCAATAAAATTATCAACCAATAGCGAAAATACTGAAGTTTTATATGAAAATGTATATAATTTTATTAAATACAAAAATATGATAGTTGTAATGTATGATTCAATTCACGGTCAAATAATGCCTGAACGTATATTTATAAAAGATGGCAAATCTATAAAAAATGAGTTTTATGAATATGTGGCATCTAAAATAAGAAATGCAAGAGAAAAGCAAAAAGAAAAAAATAAATAGTAATATTTATATCTCTAAAAATGTTAATGATACTTTAAATTTTGCTTATAATTTAGCAAAAAAAATTAAACCAAATGATATTTTTTGTTTAGAAGGTGATTTAGGTGTCGGCAAAACAATTATTGCTAAGGGTATTAGCAATTTTTTTAATATTAAAGAAGAAATTACATCACCAACCTTTACAATATTAAAAACTTATATAGTAAAAAATAATCCAATAAAAAAAATTAATCATTTTGATTTGTATAGAATAAAAAGTATAGATGAGTTATTAAATATTGGATTTGAAGAATATATATATGATAATGATTCTATATCTATTATAGAGTGGCCAGAAGTTTCATATGAATTACTACCAAAAAATATAAAAATAATTAAGATTAATAAATCTTTAGAAGATGAAAATTATAGGGAAATTAAGTTAATTGAAAAATAATAATAAAAATTATATATTAACTATCGAAACAACAAGTGAAATATGCGGTGTATCTATAGTAATAGACAATAAAGTTTTATATGAAAATAATATAGATATTGGGCTAAATCATTCGGTGACTTTATTTGATAATATTTATAATTCACTAAAAAAAGTTGGTATTACTATGGATAATATTGATACTATAAAAATATCAAATGGACCTGGTTCATTTACAGGAATAAGAATTGGAATAGCAGCAGGGCTCGGACTTTCAAAGTTATATAATAATAAAATTGAATATGTTGATACTCTTGATTCGCTTGCACATAATATTAGACTTAAATCAAAAAAAACATATAAAACACAAAATAATATAAAAGTTAATAATAATTTATATGTCTTGTCTTTGATAGATGCAAAAGTAGATAGAGTTTATTCTGCACTATATAACTATAATAATTTAAATAAGTTGTCGTGTGATACTATCATAAATGTATATGATTTATGTAATATTTTAAATAAATATTTTATTTCATCAAATATAACATTTCTTTTAATAGGGAACGGATATTTGAAATATAAAGATATTTTTAAAGATGAACTTAAAATTAAATATAAGACTTTTGAGAATATATCTTTATTGAATGCCTCATCACTTGCATTTACAAATGGGAAAATATCAAGTATTCCATATACAAATTATTTAATGGCTTCTAAAGCAGAAAGGGATAGGCAAAATAATATTTAATATATGATTACAATTAACTTTGCAAAAAAAGAACAAATAAAACTAATTTCAGAGTTTGAAATTAATGAATTTAATAGTGAAGCATATTCTTTTGATATGTTAAATGATATGATGAAAGATAACTATTTATTAAAAGATAATGACAATATATTTGTTTTACTTGATGATGAAGACTTAATAGGTTATATTATTTTTCATATATCAAAAGATTTTACAGATATATTTAAAATATTTATAAGAGATAATGATAAAAGAAAAGGATATGCCACAATGCTTTTAAATAAGGTTATTGATTTAGCAAAAAGGTATAACTCACATAAGTTAATGGTTGAAGTAAGAGCAAAAAATTTAAATGCTATTAATTTTTATAAAAAAAATAATTTTGAACAAATCTCTATTAGAGATAAATATTATAAAAATCCAACTGATGATGCGCTTATATTTGAAAGGAGTTTGTAATGCTTGATGTATGTTTGCTTGGAACTGGTGGAATGATGCCACTTTTATATAGATATTTAACAAGCCTTATGCTTCGTTGCGATGGCTCAAGTCTTTTAATTGACTGTGGAGAAGCGACACAACTTGCAATAAAAAAAGCAGAACTTCCTACAAAACCAATAGATTATATTTTATTTACTCACTTTCATGCTGACCATATATCTGGTCTTCCTGGGCTTTTACTTGAAATGAAGAATAGTGATAGAGTAGAACCTATAACTATTGCTGGACCAAAAGGAATTGAACATGTTGTAAATTCTTTGAGAATTATAGCAAATGAATTGCCTTTTGATATAGAATTTGTTGAACTTGATGACAATGATGGCTTTTTTGATTTAAAACCTTATAGAATACAATATTTTAAATTAAAACATAAATTAACTTGTATTGGATATAATGTATTTAATGATAGGTTGCCAGAGTTTAAAGTTGATAAAGCAAAAGTTAATAATGTTCCGCTCAAATACTGGAATAAATTACAACATGGTATAACATGTACTGATAAAGAAACAGGAATAGTATATGAGCCATCTATGGTCATGGGAGAAAGTAGAAAAGGAATAAAACTTACATATTTAACTGACACAAGACCTTGCGATAATATATATAAGTTTGCAAATGATTCAGATTTATTTATATGTGAAGGTATGTATGGCGAAGATGATAAAGAACAAAATGCAAAAAAATATCTTCATATGACTATGAGAGAGGCTTGCGAAATAGCAGTTAAAACAAATCCAAAAGAAATGTGGCTGACACACTATTCACCATCAGTTGTTAAACCTAAAGTATATGAAAATGATTTAAAGAAAATCTTTAAAAATGTAAAAATATGTAAAGATGGCGAAAAAAAGGAATTAAATTTTGAAGATTAATAAAGACATTTTAATATTAGGTATTGAATCAAGTTGTGATGAGACAAGTATTTCTGTAGTTAAAAATGGCAGATATGTTCTTTCAAATGTCACAAACTCACAAATTGACATACATAAAATATATGGTGGTGTTGTACCTGAAATTGCATCAAGAAATCATATTATTAATATTGATTATGTATATAGTAAAGCATTAAGTGATGCTAATATAACTATAAAGGACATAAATGCAATTGCTGTAACATATGGCCCAGGACTCATTGGCTCCCTTCTCGTAGGATTATCATTTGCAAAAGGGCTATCTATAGCAACTAATATACCATTTATTGGTATAAATCACATAGAAGGTCACATTGCTTCAAACTATATAACAAATACTGATTTAGAGCCACCATTTATTGCTTTAATTGTATCTGGTGGTCACACTAATCTTGTACACGTAAAAAACTATAATTCTTTTAAAATATACGGAAGAACTCATGATGATGCTTGCGGAGAAGCATATGACAAGATAGCAAGAGTTTTAGGATTTGAATATCCAGGCGGACCAAAACTTGAAAAGTCAGCATTAAATGGCACTAAAAATATATTTACTTTCCCAAGAGGTGAAATAAAAGATTGTCCTTATGATTTTACTTATAGTGGTCTTAAGTCTCATGTCATAAATGTAATACATAATATAAAACAAAAAAATAATGATAGAATTGATAGTAAGACTATTTCTGATATATCTCTTGAGTTTCAAAACTCAATTATAGATTCTTTGATTAATAGAACAATCAACCTTTCAAAAGAATTAAATATAAATAAAATAGCAATATGTGGTGGTGTAAGTGCAAATGATGCTATTAAAAATGCATTAAGTACAGAATGTAAAAAAAATAATATTAAGTTTTTTTATCCAGAAAAAAAATATACTACTGATAATGGTGCAATGATTGCAAGCGCAGGATATTATGAGTTTATAAATAAAAAAACAAGTAATTTAGATTTAAATGCAAATGCAAATCTTGAATTTACAGATAAATAGATGTTCTTGATTTTATAGTAAAGTAATATTAAAAGACACAATTAGGAGAAATAATGATATACGGAGTAATTTTAGCAGCAGGCTCTGGCACTCGAATGAAAACCAAACAGAAAAAACAGTTTATCAAAATTAATGGTAAACCTATGCTCAATTACTCTATTGAAAAGTTTATTAAAATTAAAAAAATTGATGTTTTAATTCTTGTAATCAATAGTAATGATAAAAATAATATTGCAATTAAAAATATAATGAAAAAGTACAATACTGAAATATCTAATAATAAACTTCATATTATTACTGGAGGTAAAGAGAGATATGATTCAGTATATAATTCTCTAAACTTTATTAATGAGTTTTATGGAATTAGCAAATCAGATAAAATATTAATTCATGATTCAGCAAGACCAAATGTGAACATTTCTGATATAAAAGATTTAATTAAATATCTTGATAAATATAGTGCTATAACTTTAGGATATAAATTAGCAGATAGCATAAAAAAGATTAAAAACAATAAATTAAAGATTAAAGAAGTTATAGAAAGCGTAGATAGAGATAATTACTATTTAATCAGCACTCCACAAGGTTTTAATCTTGAATTATTATTTAAGTGTTATGAAAAGTATAATAAGTATAAAATGAATAATTATGCAAAAATAATCAAAAATATACATAAAATTACTGATGATTTACAAATTATTGAATATTTCTCAAAATGCAAGACTTTTATATTAGATAGTTCAAATTTAAACTACAAAATTACTATACAAAAAGACTTAAATATGATAAAATCATTATTATAAGGGCTTGTCAAGGTTTCGACAGGGAATCTGAATCTTTAGATGCTATTCGGAGGCGGTGCACGTTAAGCAGCAACAAAAAATAAGCGATAACAGAAGTTACGCATTAGCAGCCTAGTCTGCTTCGTTTACCTCTATTTACCTGTAGATAGAGAGTAGGCGTCAACTATACAGGAAACGGGAAATGTATGCCTCGGACATTTTGCCGTATAAGAGGATAGAGAAATATAAGATTTGTTTATTGGACTTATATCTATCGAAATTTAATCAATAAACTATGATAGTAGAAGGAGAGTGGATGATTTTCTGGAAACGGGTTCGATTCCCGTCAGGTCCATAAAAATGGCAAATTTATTGCCATTTTTTTTGTTAAAAAGTTGTGTGTAACTTGTTTGTTTTCAATATTGTATATTGCATTAAACTCCAATATAATAAAAGTATTAAGAATTTATTAAGATTGAATTGAATAAATGGAGGGCATATATTTATTAACGAATATATTCTTTTTGTATGAATTTTATAAATATTAATTAATTTAAAAAAAATTTAAAATAATATAAATAATTTTTATGATTAAATAAGGAGACTATCACTTATGAAAAGAATTCAAAAAACAATTTCTGTTGTATTAATTTTATCACTCATATTTAATATGAGTGGAATTATTACTCTTGCAGAATCAAATAATTTTTTTGATGATGTAGAAACAACTGAAGATGAAATCAAGAATTATTATGAAGAAGATTTGATTGAAAGCACAGAAAATACTGAAACTTTTATTAAAGAAACTAAAGAAACAGTAGAAAATATTTCTTTAGAAAATAATGAAAGTGTAAATGATTCTATTACTGAAAGTAGTAATGGAGTTGAAGATGATAGTGAGACTATTAATTTAAATGATGAAGAGATAAATAATATTATTGAGCCAGAAAATTATGAATCATTAGTATCAACAGATAGTGATATTGATTTTGATGATGAAGAAATAAATAATGATTATTTAGAAGAAGAGCCAGAAGAAGACCCAACAACTACTGTAAGTAGTGATAATAATGAGTTTACTACTTTAAATGACAATAGCATAGAAACTAATGAAACAACAACAACTAATAATGAGACAAGCACTAGTGTTGTCATTGAGTCTGAACAAAGTATTGTTTTAATTGCAAGTGAAAGCGATACTAATAATATAGAAGATGAAGTTTTAGATGAAAATATACAAGAAAGTATTTCAACCTTAAGTGAAATTGATATAAGTGAAAATGTTGAATTATTAAATATATCAACTAAAAGTGAAGCATTGCTTAACTTAGAATTAGAAATTGCAACTATTTCTACAACTAATTCTAACAATCTTTTTGGTTCTCTGCATGAACATAAAATATGCGGTACTGGTATTTGTAGTCATCATACTAATATAACAGGAATTTCTTCACATGAACAATCAATAACTTGGCATCCACTAAACATTGATAACATTAATGATACTTTGTACGATAGCGGTAACACTGCAAATCGTTTTTATTTAAATAATGGAGACATAAGTATTGATAGAGCAATAAATAGAGAAGTATATATTTGTACAAATGGTAATAATATATCAATAAGTGTACCAATAATTAATAATATTCATATAACAAATTGTTCAAACAATATTTCAAATATTATTTCAGCCGATGTCTTGTCAAAAGGTAAAATTGAAGTATTTGGTAAAATTAATAATGAAAATACAAACAATATAAATATAACATTAAATAAAAACTTGATTAGAAATGAAAGCGGCACTCCATATAATCACTATTTTCAAAATGTTGATATAGGAGGAACCATAAATTCAAACCCCGATAGCACAAGTTATAATAATTATCATGACATAATTTATGGTAAAAAAACAACAGTAACTTTTAATAATACTAATTTCAATTTTGAAAATTATAGAATATTTATTAATAATGTTTCAGGTGGAACAGGAAAGTATAATTTTATTGATTCTACTATTAAATGTAGTGCTCCACGCTTAGGTGTATCGGCAAATAATGATGGTATGTTTTTTGCTAATTCTGAAAGCACAATAAACTTTTATGGAAATAATTTATTTGATTCAATTAATTTATATCATAGACCAATTTTTGGAAATAAAGGTTTAAATTGGACTATGAATATAATGAGTGGAACAACAACAATGAGAGGATTATCTAATATCACTACTAATTCTACTGATGGTGATATTTATTATGCTGATAGTTTTGAAGTTGGTAATATATTACCTTATAAAGGATCTTTTAATATAGAGGAAAGTGCAACTTTTGAGTTTAAAAACAATATGTTTGGTACTGCTTGGCAAGGTATATTTTTCCCAAAAAATAATAAAATTTTAGGAAATATGTTCATTACTAATAATCAAACCAATTTTCATCATCAAACTGAAACTAATAACGATGAAACAAAACATATGGGTAGTATATTATATTTAAAAGCAAACGATTCAAAACTTAATATTGGAAGTGGAAAAATAATTATTAAAGATAATAAATATATAAAAGACTCGTCAGTAGGAAATGATACTTGGCCAGAAGATAAGTTTTCTGGAATATATGTTGAAGATGGAAATAATGGTCCAATTTTTGATTTAGTAGATGAAAATAAAATTAATCCTAATAATTACATAGAAAATATAAGATTTGGAATAAATTTTGATAATAAAACTATAGTTGAAGATTGGGATAATTATAAGTACCCTGGATATGAGAATGTGCCATATTATATGGATATATTTAAGCCTTGTGTAAATTGGTTCCCGGCAGATTCAAGTTTAGCATATACACCTAAAAAAATTGATAATGTTTATGAAAATGGTGTTGGCAAGATAAAAATTTGTGAAATTAATAATAATGATAAAATAAATGTTTATTTTAAAGATAAGAATAATAACACTATTGAAATTGATGGACAGACCTATAAAGAAATTATAAATAAAAGTAAAATCTCTACTCCTTCATTCCCTAAAAGATTCGGAACATTAGAAGGTGTATATAAAAATTATAACCAAACATTTTCAAATAGATGGAATTTTGAAACAGATAGAGTTTTTAATCAAACACAAGAATTATTTCTTTATGTAAACTTTATTCCATTACAAAATCATAGTAGTCATAAAGTTTGTGGTATATCAGATGATTGTCCACACACATTTGGAGAACTTGGTGCTCACACAAATATTAGTTGGGAACCACTTGATAGTACGATGCCATTACCCAAACAAGGTAACTATTACTTATGTGAAAACTATGTATTAAATTATAATAATTTGGAAGAAGTACATATTACAGGTGATTTAAATATTTGTTTAAATGGCTATAATTTCATTATGAAAAAAAGAGCACCATTTGCCAATACTAATGAAAATTGTAGTATTAGAATCACTAATTGTAAAAATATAACATCAACTATAATTAATTATGAAGATGATAATAATACCTCTAATCATGGTTTTTTAACAAATCAAACTGAAATATATGGTGTAAATAAGAACATTATAATGAATACACATCAATTAGCATCTGTTAGAAATAATCAAAATTTTTATTATAATGATTGCGAATTAAATGCACCATCAGTTTATTGTAATACAGGTTTATTGTATTCATTAGTAAATAATCAAGGAACAGTTACGTTTGAAAATTGCATATTAAATTTAGCAGAAGAATATCCAAATCAATTAATATACAATCAAGATCAAGTAGTTAAGTTTACTCATAATAATCCAAATATAAATTTAATTAATACTGAAATTAAGGGGTACACATATAATGATTCTGAATCAATGTTTGGAACGGGTGAACATAATTTTTATGGTATCTGTACAATAAGTGATTGTAATATCGGAAACTCAAGTATATTTGATGGAAAAAATATATTTAAAGAAGGTAGTAATGTAAATATTATAAATAATTATGTTGCTAATATCTTTGAGCAAGAATTTGTATCAAATGACAATATTGTTTTTGAAGATAATTCTACTTTAAATATTGAAAATAATAAAATTAAAAGAAATAATAGTGACCAAAAACAATCAATAATAGCAGTTAATACATATTATTTTGAATTAAAAGGTAATTTAATTATTATTAATAATAAGTTTATCAATTCAAACAATGAAACAAATAATGTTTCTGCTTTATATGTTGATTATACAGATAATACTAATTATGGTAAGATTAACATTGGAAATGGTTATATAAAAGTTTCTGATAATAAAGTATATATTGATGATGGAAATACTGAAAGTTCAACTCAACATTGCTATCAATTATATAGTAATTGTGACAGTAATAATACACCAATATTTTCACAACTTAATGGTACTGTGTTTAATAATGAAACATTAATAAATGGTGTTGCATTTAATAATTCAAATAATACAGGTATAGGTATAATAATTAAAGAAAATACTACAAATATAAGTAATTTTATTGTTGACCCATCTTATAGTAACTTAATGGTTAGACTTGATGCTGATGGAGAAGATATTGTTATTCATAATATAGTAAAAAAATATAATATAACATTTGATACTAATGGTGGTGTAGGTGAATATCAAGATATGACTAATCTTCAAGTTGATACTGCATATCAATTACCAAGTAATATTCCTACAAAAGTTGGTTATGTATTTAGATGTTGGTGTGCTACATCATCTTTTACAGATTATGACCATATTCATGATGCTGATAATGGTTGCTATATAAGTTCAATTATTATAAATAATGATGAGGTTTCTGAAGATTCAGAATTTATTACATTATATGCCATTTATCAACCTATAACTTATACGATAGATTATGACACAGATGGTGGCATTATATTTGATAGTGGAGGTAATGAAGTTTCAAGCCCAAGTTTTATTAAAACTTATGGTACTCCTTACCAAAGTGCATTAAAAACTCCATCAAAAACTGGACATACATTCTTAGGTTGGTATAGAAAACAAGGAAATAGTTTTACAGCAGTTTATAATAAAAACACAGATGCAATTTTCACTACAGAACATAGAATATTGGCTAAATGGAAACCAAACAAATATTACATTGCATTTGAAGTTAGTTCTCATTCTAACATAGTAGATACAATAATTAAAACATATGGAGCAACATTATCAAATTTACCTGAACCTATTCAAGAGCCAGATAATTTAGAGCATAAAGATTATATATTTGATGGTTGGTATAAAGATAGTGATTACGCAGTGCCATATGATGGCACAACTGAATTAAATATCATAGAAAATGATGCTGTAAATACTATTTATGCAAAATGGAAAGTTAAAGTAACTTTTGATTTGTGTGGGAAAGGAACATTTTCTGATGCAAGTGAACAATATAAAGAAGTAGATTTAGGTGCTCAAATTGTAACTTTACCATCAATTGATAATATTGATGGATATTCATTTAGAGGATGGTATGATAATGCTGAATATTCTGGTAATCCAATTAGTGAAGATTATCCAGTAGATGCTCCTAAAACATTTTATGCTAAATGGACTTTAAATGAATACTATATTCAGTTTAATTTAAATGATGTTCCTGGAACAAACATCGATAGAATAATAAAAACATATGGAACAAACATTACATTACCAAAAGCAACTCCAAATAATATAAATGATTATGTATTTGATGGATGGTTTACAAATCAAGATTTAAGTGAAGAAAATAGATATAATGGAACAACTGATTATCTTGATGGTCGCTACACTTTAGATTTATATGCTAAATGGAAATATAGAGTTTCAATTAATATGATGGGACACGGAAGTAGACCAGGCGGATACAATGAAAATAATTACTATTATAAAAATACTGTATTGCAACTATCAACCCCATCAAGTATAACTGGATACATATTTGATGGTTGGTGGACAACTGATGATTATCAAGATGATACAAAAGTTTTAAATAATAATTATATTGTATCTGAACAACCTAATACACTATATGCAAAATGGAATTCTATAAATTATAATATAATATATGATACTGATGGCGGAACTTTTAACGGAGTAGTTCCACAAGATGCAGATGGGAATTACTATTTTACTAAAATATATGGTACTGAATACCAAAGTACATTAGAAACTCCATCAAAAACTGGACATACATTCTTAGGTTGGTATAGAAAACAAGGAAATAGTTTTACAGTATTATATAATAAAAATACTGATGCAATTTACCCTACAGAACATAGAATATTGGCTAAATGGGCTACACATAGTTATATAATTAGATATAGTTTAGGTGGAGTAAATGCTACAGCACCAGACTCAATTACAAAAACTTATGGCATTCCTATTGAAAGTGATAAAATAAAAAATCCAACTAATATTCCAGATGGATATACTTTTGATGGCTGGTTTAGAGATACAGAATTACAAAATGAATGGACTGGGGATGAAGATTTAGCAACAATTAACGGAACACAAGTAGATGTTCATGCAAAATGGAGAATAAATATTTCATTTAATCCAAAAGGTCATGGTATAGCAACAAGTACTGAGATATTAAGAAATAATAATCTAAATGTCTTACCAGATATTAAAGAATCTGATGGAACTGATGTATTAGGTTATACATTAACTGACTGGTATTATAATGAAAACTTAACTGGTTCAAATGTAACTACACTTGATATATTTACTGAACCAAAAACTTTATATGCTAAATGGAATGAAAATAATTATAAAGTTATACTTCATGTAAATAATGGAACATTTGATTATGACGATTCAGGATTTTCTCTAAATAGTGATAGTAATTATGAAAAGGGTAGAAATTATACAAATGAGTTAGTGCTTCCAAGTAGTGATAAGTTTAGTAAAACTGGCTATACTTTTGGAGGATTTTTCCCAAGTGATGGAACTGGTGGAGAATGGGGAGAACAAATTTCAAGTATACCATCAAATACTAACGAAGATATAGATGTATATGTTAAGTGGATAGATAAAATATACAATATAACATATATTAAAAATGGCGGAGAGTGGACTAACCCAAGTTATGAAGATACAGTGACAAGAAAGTATAGTGAAACAACTACTTTAAGAACAAATATTGAAAAAACTGGATATAGATTTGTAGGTTGGTATGAGAATAGTGATTATTCTGGAAGTCCAATTCATGACATATTAGCAAATACTGGTGAACATAAAACACTTTATGCAAAATGGGTTCCAAAGACCTATGAAGTAACATTAAATATAAACGGAGGAAGTTTTCCAGAAGGTAGTAATATTACAACATATACTTTTGGCGATAGTATAGTTCTTCCTACAAATGTAACAAAAGTTGGATATGTGTTTAAAGGTTGGTGGGATAGAGATGGAAGTGCTGATGAAGATTGGGGAAATCAAAAAACTGAAATCTATCCAACTGAAAATGGCAATATAACTTGTTATGCAAGATGGGCAGAAAGTATAACAGTATCTTTTGATTTTAATCAAGGAATACAACCAAGTGATGATATCATCCAAAATAGACCAAGTAATATTGAAGTTGCAGATGGCGATAATTTATTGAGTATAAAACCAACTATCAAT
The DNA here is from genome assembly GCA_017934175.1 of Lachnospiraceae bacterium. Classification (GTDB taxonomy): domain Bacteria; phylum Bacillota; class Clostridia; order Lachnospirales; family Lachnospiraceae; genus UBA3633. Next base: position 57,565 of record JAGBKB010000016.1, read on the forward strand.
CCAACTGCACCTAACTATAGATTTGATGGATGGTATAATTGGAATAGCACCGATTTTGGAGAGCCATTTAATTTTAATCAAAATATTAATGAAAATATAACTATTTATGCTAAATGGGTCGATGCTGTAACTACCAAACAAATCACTTTTAATTTAAGACCAGATAATGCTATATCACCAGATACAATTGCCACAATTGAAAATAATCCAAGTGACCAATATATAGCAGTAGGATATTATGCAGTTAAACCGATAGACCCAACATCTACTGGATATAGATTTGTAGATTGGTATGACAGTTATAATTCAGAAAGTGGTGAATATGGAGATGTTTATCGATTTGATACCGAAATAACTGATGAAACTCCAAATGTAAAAACTTTATACGCTAAATGGGAAGAGATATCTTACACTATTACATTTAATAAAAATGGTGGCGAATGGACTAATGACCAAACAGATACAGTTCAAAGAAAATACACTGAAGCATTAGATATTGAAAATTCAATAACTCCTAATATTAGAAAAACAGGATGGACTTTTAGTGGATGGTTTGATAATGAAAACTTTGCAGAAAGCGAAATGACAAATATTGAAGTAAACAATGATAATGCAAAGAATATAACTCTATATGCAAAATGGACAAGAGACACTGGAACTAAAACAATAATTCTTTATAGTGATAAACCAAATGGAACTATTTTTGAAAAATCATTTGTAGCAAGCGATACTGAACAAGTTATTGGCAATAATATTTTTACAAAGAGCGGATATACATTTAAACAATGGGAAGATGGCAATGCTACAGTATTTACAAGTGCAAATGATTTAGCAGATGGAAGTATACTCTATGCAATTTGGACTCAAAATGTAATCCCACCTGCACCTGCCCCAACACCATATTATCCACCATCAGGTGGCGGTGGTAGTAGAGGTGGTGGCGGAGGCGGCGGTGGAGGAGGTGGAGGAGGTGGTGGTGGCACCATAGCAAGAAATGGTAATACAAATGTATTAAATCCATTAAATAATGCAAATACAAATAACACTAATAATGCAAATAATACTACAAAAATCACTTACAATAAAACTATAAAAACTTCTGTTGATAGTGATAAAACAAATTGGGTAAAAGATACTGCAACTGGAACTTGGAAACTTGAAACAAATCACGGAACATATGCAAAAGATGGATTCTATCTTATGAATAATATTATTAAAATTGATAATAATATGAATAAGATTACAACCGATACATATTACTTTAATTCAAATGGTAATATGGTTACTGGATGGGTTCAAACTGCTGATAGTAAATGGTTCTTCTTTGAAAATGAGAAGAATGGAAACGAAGGCAAGATGGCTCTTGGTTGGAAAAAAGTATCTAATGAATATTATTATTTTACTAAAGATGGAAGTATGCTTACAAATGGACTTACTCCAGATGGCTATATTGTTGGCAGTGATGGAGCATATATACAATAATTTATACATAGTAGTTTTAAAAGTGGTAGACTAATCTCTACCACTTTTTGATTTTTTTAGCATTTAATGATATAATAAAAATATGTGAGAAAATGTAGTAGCAATAGTAGGTAGACCAAATGTAGGAAAAAGTACATTATTTAACTATATTGCAAATAGTAAAATATCAATAGTTTCTGATAAACCAGGAGTTACAAGAGACAGAATATATGCTGATTGTAACTGGTTAAATTTTAATTTTAAACTTATAGATACAGGTGGAATAGAATTAAAATCAGAAGATAAAATATTTACACATATGAAACAGCAAGTGGATATGGCAATAGATTTATCTGATGTAATAATTTTTGTTGTTAATTGTAAAGATGGACTTACTGACCTTGATAAAGACATTGCATCATTACTTCGAAAAGTAAATAAGCCTATTGTTCTTTGCATAAATAAAGTTGATAATTTTAAAAAGCAAGAGGCTGATACATTTGAGTTTTATGAACTTGGTTTTGACAATGTATATCCAGTTTCTTCAGTTAATAAATCAGGGGTTGGAGATTTACTTGATAAAGTCACATCTTATTTTGAGGCAAAAGATGATGAAATAGAAGATAGTAGTAATATAAAAATTGCTATAATAGGTAAGCCAAATGCAGGAAAAAGTTCCCTTGTAAATAAATTACTTGGCGAAGAGAGAGTTATAGTGTCAGATATTGCAGGAACTACAAGAGATGCAATAGACACTGAGGTTATAAAAGATAATATTAAATATACATTTATAGATACTGCTGGACTGAGAAAAAAATCAACTTTAAAAGACGAAATAGAAATATATAGTTATTTTAGATCTGAAATTGCTATAGATAGATGTGATATAGTAATTGTTATGATTGATGGATCAGAAGGCATTACTAAAGGCGATGCAAGTATAGCAGGGCTTGCACACGAAAAAGGTAAAGGCGTCATAATCGCAGTAAATAAATGGGATATAGTAGACAAAGACGATAAAACAATATATGAGTTTACAAGAAAGATAAAAGAAGAATTTGCTTATATGCCATATGCAGAGATAGTATTTATATCTGCCAAAACTGGTAAAAGAGTTGATGAACTATATGACAAGATAAACATAATAAATCAAAACCAAACTTTAAGAGTTCAGACTGGAGTATTAAATGAAGTTCTTATAAATGCAATTTCTTTAAATGATACACCGCAAGATAAAGGTAAAAGACTTAAAATATTTTATGTAACTCAAACAGATATAAAGCCACCTACGTTTGTATTATTTGTAAATGATATCGAACTTATGCATTTTTCATATCTTCGATATCTTGAAAATAAATTTAGAGAAGCATTTGGATTTAATGGAACAAGTATAAAATTTATTTTGAGAGAGAGAAAAGAATCTTGACAACATTCAGTATATATAGTAAAATATATCTATTCGCGAAACAATAGTTTAACGAATAGTTTTAAAAGCGAACTTAATAAAGGTGAATATGGACTTACAACAAATACTGTCATTAACAAGAAAATGTATTGATAAGTACAATTTAATAGAAAATGGAGACAAAATTGCTGTTTCTTGCTCTGGAGGAAAAGATTCTCTTACTTTAGCAGTTGCTCTAAATGCTTTAAAACGCTTTTATCCGCATCAATTTGATATTAAGGTAGTTTCTGTTGACCCTGGGTTTAAAAACATCAATTTTGACGATTTAGAGCGTTTTTTTAATGAACTTAATATAGAGTTTCATGTAATTAAGACAGATATTGCTGAAATTGTATTTAATATTAGAAAAGAATCAAATCCATGTGCACTATGTTCAAAGATGCGTAAAGGCGCTATAAATCCTTATATAAAGTCAATTGGATGTAATAAAATTGCTCTTGGACATAATAAAGATGATTTAATAGAAACTATGCTTATGTCTCTTATCTATGAAGGTCGAATTAATACATTTAAGCCTATGTCATATCTTGATAGAACTGATGTAACTGTTATTAGGCCACTTTTATTTATAGATGAAATAGATATAAAAGGATTTGCAAATGCTTACCCATTGCCAGTTATAAAGTCTCCTTGTCCTGCAGATGGAAATACAAAAAGGGAATATGCTAAAAAGCTAATGCTAAATCTCGATAAAGAAAATAAAGGAGCAAAAAAATCATTATTTAATGCTTGTTTAATGTATTTAGATAAAAAAATAATATAGTTTATGAATTATTATGACGAGAAAGAAAAAGAAAATACACTTAAGATTAGAGAACTAATTAGTTCTCTCCCATTTTTTTGCAAAGATTTTTTTAGAAGTATTGAACCACGGACTACTTCTAAAACAAGGATTGCTTATTGTTATGATTTACAAGTTTTCTTTTCTTTTTTAAAAAATAACAATCCTGAACTTAAAAAAAGAGAAATAGTGCTTTCTGATTTAGATTCAATATCATTTATTGATTTAGAAGAATATATGGAATATCTAAAGTATTATAAAGATAAGAACAATTTAGAGATTTCTAATTCAAATGTAGGCATAAAAAGAAAAATTGCTACTCTTCGTACATTTTATAAATATTATTATTATAATAATTTGATTACTACAAACCCTGCTGCTAAAGTAAGTTTGCCAAAACTTAGAGATAAAGAAATTATAAGGCTTGATGTAAATGAAGTTGCTGATTTTCTTGATTCAGTTGAAAGCGGAGAAAAATTATCTAAACGAGAACAAAAATTTCACGATAAGACAAAATTACGTGACCTTGCTATGTTGACACTTTTATTAGGCACTGGCATAAGAGTTTCTGAATGTGTAGGTATTAATCTATCAGATGTTGATATAAAAAATACTGCAATTAAAATCAAAAGAAAAGGTGCGAAAGAAGCAATAATATATTTTAGCGATGAAGTTCTAAAACCTATAAGTGAATATATTGAGTATAGGAAAACAATAGAAAATGTTGATGAAAAAAATGCCGATGCACTTTTCTTGTCTCTTCAGAATAAAAGAATAACTGCAAGGGCTGTGGAAAAATTAGTTAAAAAATATGCTGAAAAAGTTACTCCACTTAAACATATAACTCCACACAAGTTAAGAAGTACATTTGGAACAAATCTATATCAAGAAACTGATGACATATATCTTGTAGCATCTGTGCTTGGACATAATGATGTAAATACTACTAAAAAGCATTATGCTGCTATAGAAGATACTAAAAAAAGATTATCAAGAAATATAGTCAAATTAAGAGATGAAAAAAAATAATATTATCAATCTTTATAAACTCTTTTAACTCTTGGATTTATATGTGTAAGCAACTCATAATTAAACTCTTTAGTTATTTCACATAACTCATTTAAAGTAATATTTTCATTTTTACTATTGCCAATTAATATTACTTCATCTTCTACGCTGCAATCTACATCTGTAACATCTACCATAAGCATATCCATAGTAATTCTTCCAACTACTCTACATTTTTTATCATTGATTATTACAAATGATTTATTTGAAGCAGACCTTGGATAACCATCTCCGTATCCACACGAAATAGTTGCAATTTTTGTTTTATCCTTTGTAATATATGTTTTTCCATAAGATATATAAGTATTTTTTTCTACTTCCTTAATATGAATTATTCTTGATTTTAGTTGCATAATAGGCTTAAAGTCATATTTATTTAATTCATTGTTTGGTAAAATACCATATAATATAATTCCAGGTCTTACCGAAGAATATTTTGTCCCTCTTTTAGTTAATATTCCTGCAGAATTAGAAATAGAAATGTCTTCATAACTAATATTAATTGAATTAATTTCATCAATAAACTTATCAAATCTTTTTTCTTGTTCATCAGTCCACTTAATATTTTCTAAATCATTTAAACTACAATCTGCTACTGGGAAATGAGAAAAGAAACCAAATATTGAAACATTTTTAAAGTTACTAATTTCTTTAATTTTATCTAATGAATCATTATTTAATTGAAATCCAATTCTTCCCATTCCAGAATCTATACCAATCTCTAACCTTGCCGTTTTATTAAAAATATATGCAATGTCATTAATCTTTTTTGCTTGTTCTAATGTTGATATAGTTATTATAAAGTCATTATTAATAGCCTTAAAATAGTCATCTTCAAATATATGACTAATAATTATAATATTTTTATTTACACCATTAGTCTTTAGTTGAAGTGCTTCACTTAAACTTGCTACAGCAAATGCTTTTACTAATGGTTCATTTGATAAACATTTAGATATATTTACAGCGCCGAGACCATATGCGTTGTCTTTAACCATACAAATAATGCTCTTATTATTTGTAATGTTTTTAATTAAATCTAAATTGTGTTTAAGATTATTATATGAAATTTCAACAAATACTCTATCCATATTAAATATTAACCTCTTCTGCATCAGCCCAGAGTTTATCAAGATTATAAAAATCTTTATAGTCATCATCAAATAAATGAATAACTATGTCATTATAATCTATTAAAACCCATTTACTATGTACTCCTTCTTTGTTTCTTAATGTATAATTGTTTTTATCCATTAAATCACATATTTCATCATCAAGAGACTCCACATTTTTTTGTGAAGGCACTGAAACAATAATAAAATAATCAGCAATAATTGATATTTTACTAATATCTAATACTTTTAAAGTGCTTGTCTTTTTTGTATTTAAAAAATCTATAATTGTTTTTAATTTTTTGTTTTCAATCATTATAATTTATAATATATATTATTTATCTTAAATAAATATATAATTCTCCTTTTTTAATTAATTGATTAATTTTTTATAGTATTCAATAGTTTTTTGAGTATTACTATGTATAAATTTATTTGTTGCTTTTAGATGTTTTAACCCCATCTCAGAAGATAATACTACTGCCTTATCAATATTTATATATGCCATTTTTCTCACTTCTTCAACTCTATCTCTAAATCTTCTAAGAGGTTCTATAAAATCTGAAATATATATTATCTTCTCAAGTATTGTCATATTTGGTCTGCCACATGTATGATAATATATCGCATTATAAACTTCATCATTAATATTAAACTTATCTTTACAGATTTTTGCTGCTAAAAAACCATGTATGCAACCATCTGCTTGTTTATCTTCATCAGAAAGTTCAACATTATATTTTTCACACATAAGTAGCATTTCATTAATACTCATGCATTTACAATAATCGTGTAAAATACCTGCAACCATACAATCATCTTTATTCGCACCATATACATCTGCAAGATTTTGTGCAGTTAAAGATACTGATACAGAATGCCAATACCTATCTTCATCATCTTTTAATACATTTTTAACTTCTTCATTATACTTTAAAAATAACTGCAGATTATCATTTGTTCTACAATGATTTATATTTATTTTATTGTCAATATTTTCCATATAAACTTTTCCTTAATACCTTTATATATTTTACGTATAAAGGTTATTCTCTTCTATGTATTTTAAAACATTTTTATCTAAAAATATATTTAACACATTTTTAAAATCATTTTTATTTTTAAGTAAACTACGTAAACTTGTAGAAGAAATATTAGGTATATTGCAATCAAAAAACTTATATCTAAATTTTATATTTTGGTGTGCCCCAAGATTATCAAGGTAAAACTTTTTTTGCTCAAAAGTTTTAAACTCAAAATCTTCTCTATCAAAAATATAAAATTCGTAATCATTTATAAGTTCTAAATATCTATGCCAAGTATTTATATTTTTTATTGAATCAAAACCTACTACAAAGTGAATAGTTATATCTTTATATTTATCTTGCAGTGAGTTTAATATTTCATAAGTATAAGTCTTAGTATTAGAAATATTTTTTGCATATTCTTCTTCATATCTACTTATAACAATATTATCATAAGAATTAAATGCAATTTTTAACATATTAATTCTATTTTCAAATGATTTTATTGTATCAATATCTTTGTGTGGTGAATTATATGAAGGTAAAATCCATATTTCATCTGATAATTTATTATCAGCCAAGTATTCAGCAATTTTAATATGCCCAATATGCACTGGATCAAATGTACCACCAATAATTGCAATATTCTTGTTAATCATAATATGTGAACTCAATACCTGCAACATCTACTGTATCGCCTTCTACCATACCTTTTGATTTTAATTCTTTAATGATACCTTCATCTTTTAAGAATTTTTGGAAATAATTCATTCCTTTTTCAGTATCTAAATTAGTATATCCAAGCATCTTATTAATCTTTTCACCATTAACTTTATAATAATTATTAGTAACCTTTTCAATTTTTAAGTCTTCATAATTATTATTTAATAATTCTTCAACTGTAATCTCGCTTTCAAATGAATCAGTATTAGATGTTTTTCTTGTTTCTATGACAACATCTTTAATTCTTTTAAGCAATTCATCAATTCCATCTCCAGATATACAACTAATTGGAAAAATATCTATATCTTTATATTTATTTTTAATTATATTAATTCTTTCATTAAGTGTTTCAGAATCAATAGAATCAATTTTATTTGCAGCAATTATTTGTTTTTTCTTTGTAAGATTGACATTATAATAATTTAATTCATTCATAATTATATTTAAATCATTAAGTGGGTCACGACCTTCAACACTTGCAATATCAATTACATGTAATAGTATTTTTGTTCGTTCTATGTGCTTTAAAAACTTTAATCCAAGACCAACGCCTTTGCCTGCGCCTTCAATAATCCCAGGGATATCTGCTATTACAAATTCAGTACCTTTATATTCACATACTCCAAGATGTGGATTTATAGTAGTAAAATGATAATTTTTAATTTCTGGTCTTGCATTAGTTACTTTTGAAATAAGCGTACTTTTTCCTACATTTGGAAAACCAACAAGCCCTACATCAGCAAGAACTTTAAGTTCTAATGTTAAATATAATTCATTTGCTGGTTCACCTGGTTTAGCATATCTTGGTGCCTGCATAACTGATGTAGCAAAATGCATGTTGCCAAGACCACCTTTTCCACCTTTTAATAATACAATTCGTGTATTATCACCAGTCATATCATAAATTATTTTATTAGTATTTGTTTCTCTAATAAGTGTTCCATTTGGAACACGAATAATTAAATCATCTCCATTTTTACCATGGCATCTTTTTTTGCCACCCTCTTCTCCATCTGAAGCCTCATATTTAAATCTATGTTTAAATGGCAATAAAGTGTTAAGACTATTATCCACTTCGATAATTATATCTCCACCTTTTCCTCCATCTCCACCATCAGGTCCACCTGCAGGCACATAAAGTTCACGGCGAAAACTTACATGACCATTTCCGCCCTTTCCAGATTTTACATAAATTTTTGCATAATCAATAAACATAATTAAAAAAAGCGACCAGCAGGCCGCTTATACTATTTTTCAACTTTAGGATAAACAGATAATTTCTTTTTATTTCTATCTATTCTTTCGTATTTAACAATTCCATCAATTTTTGCAAAAAGTGTATAATCGTTTCCGAGTCCTACATTTTTTCCAGGATGAATTCTTGTTCCATTTTGTCTATATAAAATATTACCTGCTAAAACAAATTGTCCATCGGCTCTTTTTGCTCCAAGCATTTTAGGATTAGAGTCTCTACCATTCTTTGTTGAACCGCCGCCCTTATGATGTGCCATAACTACTCCTTTCAATCACATTATTAAATAGAATCAATTTTAACTTCAGTAAAATATTGTCTATGTCCATTCTTCTTATGATAACCAGATTTTCTCTTATACTTATATACGATAACTTTCTTACCTCTCTCTTGTTTTGTACAAGTTCCAGTAACAGTTTTGCCAGCAATAGTTGGATTGCCAAGAGTAACTTCGTTATCACCTACAGCAAGCACTTTATCAAATGTTACTTTATCACCAACATTACACTCAAGTTTTTCTACTTTTACTAAATCACCAACTTGAACTTTATATTGCTTGCCACCAGTCTCAATAATTGCGTACATAATTTCCTCCAATAAATATATTCGCTATAAAGGTGGGCATAAAAAATATGCCTCTTAAACCTATTTTAGGCGTATATTTATTTTATCAAAATAATGGCAAAAAGTCAAGTATACATTACTACATGTAATTTAATGCATTTTTAATACGCAATATTGTTTCTTCTTTACCTATTATACTTGCTATTTCTGTGGCACCTGCAGGAGTATTTTCAAGTCCTGAAAGCGCTATCCTGATAGGCCACATAAGTTTTCCAACTTTTAATTCTTTAGATTTACCAAATTCCTTTAATTCGGCAAATAAATTATCATTACTAAAATCGTTTATTCCTTCTAAAACTGGTAAAACATCATTTAATATGGCTATACTATCATCTTTTGAAAGTTTATTTTTTTCATTGACATATAAGTTCTTATCATAGTTCTTTTCTACTTCATTAAAAAAACTAATTTTGCTTGGTATATCTGGAAATACTTCTATACGAGTTTTTACACACATTGCAATTTTTTCTTTGTCATAATTTTTTGTTATAACCTTTTCAACATAAGGTAAAGCCATCTCTAAATATTTATCGTTAGACATATTTTCAATATATTTACCATTCATCCATTTAAGTTTAGTCATATCAAGTACTGCAGGGCTTTTTGAAATCCTATGATAATCAAATAATTCAATCATTCTATTTAAATCAAATATTTCTTCATTTGAATCAGGACTCCATCCAAGTAATGCTACAAAGTTTAATATACATTCAGGTAGTAAGCCAAGATTAATCATATCTTCAAAACTTGCTGCTCCGTGTCTTTTTGAAAGTTTATGGTGTGATTCATCCGTAATTGGTGGACAATGAATATACTTTGGTATATCCCATCCAAAAGCATCATACAATCTATTATACTTTGGTGCTGATGATAAATATTCATTTCCTCTAACTACATGAGTAATATTCATAAGGTGGTCATCAACTACATTTGCAAAATTATAAGTTGGATAACCATCAGATTTAATTAAAACCATATCATCAAGTTCTGAATTGTCTACTGTTATATCTCCATATAAGTCATCATTAAAAGTTGTTGTGCCTTCTGTGGGATTATTTTGTCTAATGACAAAGGGTTTCCCTTCTTTTAAGTTGGCTTCAATTTCATCTTTTGAAAGTGACAAACAATGTTTATCATAAAATGATATTTCTTCACCATTCACATTTTTCTTTAATTTAGATAGTCTCTCTTCATCACAGAAACAGTAATATGCTTGACCTTTTTCAATAAGTTTTTTTGCATATTCCATATATATTCCAGATTTAACTCTTTCACTTTGAATATATGGACCAACTGGTCCACCAATATCTGGACCTTCATCATGCATAAGCCCTGCTAATTTAAGAGAATTATAAATTATATCAAGTGCACCTTCAACTTCTCTGTTTTTATCGGTGTCCTCAATTCTTAATAAAAAATCACCATTTTCATGTTTTGCTATAAGATATGCATATAAGGCTGTTCGTAGATTTCCTATATGCATATAACCAGTTGGTGATGGTGCAAAACGTGTTCTTACTTTCATTAAATATTTTCCTTTACTTTTTTGATTATGTTTTCTTTAGTTAATCCATATTCTTCAAATAATTTTGATGGGTCACCAGAGTGACCAAACTTATCTTCAATGCCTACCATAGCAAATTTTGCTCCGTTTGTTCCTGCAATAGTTTCAGCAACTGCAGAACCAAGACCGCCAATAACAGAATGTTCTTCAGCAGTGACTATAACTTTACATTTTGAATTATACTTAAGAATAGTATCTTTATCTAAAGGTTTTATTGTATGCATATTTATAACCGCTGTATCAATACCATTTGCTTTTAATTCTCTTGCTGCATCAAGTGCTCGGCTTACCATAAGTCCACAAGCAATAATACAAGCATCATTTCCATCTATTAAAGTTAATGCTTTACCGATTTCAAATTTATCATCTGCACTTGTTACATCTTCGACAGTTGGTCTTGCTAATCTTAAATAAACTGGTCCTAAATGTTTTGCTGAAGCGTTTACTGCTTTTTCCGTCTCAACTGCATCACATGGCACTATAATAGTCATATTTGGAAGAGTTCTCATAATTGCTATATCTTCTATAGACTGATGACTTCCTCCATCTTCTCCAACAGAAATACCACTATGAGTTAAGGCAAGTTTAACATTTAGATTTACATAAGCAATTTGATTTCTAACTATTTCAAATGCACGACCAGTACCAAATACTGCAAATGTAGATGCAAATGGAATATAACCTTGATATGCAAGCCCTGCTGCTATACCCATAAGGTTTTCTTCTGCTATTCCAACATTGTAAAATCTGTCAGGAAACTCTTTTTTAAAAAATTTACTTTGTGTAGCACCTGAAAGGTCAGCATCTAAAACTACTACTTTATCATTTGTGTGTCCAAGTTTTGCTATTGCTTCACCATAGGCTACTCTAATTGCTTTTCCCATAATTCCTCCTATGCTAACTCTTTCATTGCAAGTTCATATTCTTCATCATTTGGGGCTTTACCATGCCAACCAACATTATTTTCCATAAAACTAATACCTTTGCCTTTTATGGTATGTGCTAAAATAAATTTTGGCTGATTATGTACATTTTCTTTTAATGCATTAACTAACTCTTCTACATTGTGTCCATCTACTTCATATGTCTTAAAACCAAAGGCTTCAAACTTCATTTTTATATTTCCAAGTGACATTACTTCATCATTTTTACCATCAATTTGTAGTCCATTATTATCGAGTATAAATGTTAAATTATCAAGTTTATAGTGAGCCGCTGCCATAGCCGCTTCCCAAACTAAACCTTCTTGACATTCTCCATCTCCAAGTAAACAATAAACTTTTTGTCCGAGACCTTTTCTTTTTGCACCAATAGCAAGTCCAACTGCAACTGAGGCTCCCTGCCCAAGTGAACCAGAGTTTACATCTATACCTTTTGTTTTATGACTATCAGGATGGCCTTGAAGTAATGAGTCAACTTTTCTTAAAGTCCATAAATCATCTTTTGGAAAATATCCCTTATCAGCAAGCACTGCATAAAGACCAGGGCAAGCATGACCCTTACTTAATACAAATAAATCTCTATCTTCTTTATTTGGATTTTTAGGGTCAATATTCATAACTTCATAATAAAGTGCAATTAAAATCTCAAGTTCAGATAATGAACCACCTGGATGACCAGATTTAGAAATATGTAACATTTTAATTATATCTCGTCTAAGTTCTTTACCTTTAGCAATATAATCCATAAACACTCCTTTCATAATTATAAAATATGAATCGCAAGTTTATTTTAAATCAGATGCTTTCATTGACAAAGCGACTTTGCCCATTTTATCTATATCAATTACTTTTACTTTAACGACATCTCCAATTTTTACTACATCCTCGACTTTATTAACTCTTTCATCTTTAAGTTTAGATATATGAACCATACCATCCTTATTAGGAGCAAGTTCTATAAATGCACCAAATGTTGTAATTCTTGTTACTTTTCCATCATACACATCACCAATAGCAATATCTTTGACAATGTTTTCAATATATGTTACTGCGCTATTAATCATATCAACATCTATACCGCTAACTGATACAAAACCATCATCTTTAATATCTATTGCAACATTGTATTTAGCAATAATTTCGTTGATAGTCTTGCCGCCTTTACCTATAACATCACCTATTTTTTCTGGGTCGATATTTATATTCTTAATCTTTGGTGCATATTTAGAAAGTTCTTTTCTTGGTTCATTTATAACTGGCGCCATTACATTATCCATTATATGAAGTCTTGCTTTAAGACATCTGTCAATAGCACCTTCAACAATTTCTCTTGTCAATCCATGAATCTTTATATCCATTTGAATGGCAGTTATACCTTTGTGAGTTCCTGCAACTTTAAAATCCATATCGCCAAAGAAATCTTCAAGTCCTTGAATATCAGTAAGTAAAACATAATCTTTATCAGTATCACCTGTCACAAGTCCGCAAGATATTCCTGCTACCATAGATTTTATAGGTACACCAGCAGCCATGAGTGAAAGACAAGATGCACAAACTGATGCTTGAGATGTAGAACCATTTGATTCTAATGTTTCAGATACACAACGTATAGCATATGGGAAATCATCTATTGATGGAATCATAGGAAGAAGTGCTCTTTCAGCAAGTGCTCCATGACCTATTTCTCTTCTACCTGGAGCACGTTGTGGTTTTGCTTCACCGACACTATATCCAGGGAAATTATATTGGTGCATATATCTTTTTTCTTTTACACATTCGTTAAGGCCATCAATCTTTTGAACTTCTGAAAGTGGTGCAAGTGTACATATGTCTAATATTTGTGTTTGACCTCTCGTAAACATACCTGAACCGTGAGCACGAGGTACAATATCAATTTCAGCAGCGAGTGGTCTAATTTCATCCATTTTTCTACCATCAGGTCGCTTGCCATCTTTTAAAATCATTTTACGAACTGTTTTCTTTTCATATTGATATATAGCATCACCAATTTGTGAAAGTTTTTCTTCATCTTCTGCATATTTTTCTTCAAGTTTTTCAGTTATTTTTTTAATATTATCTTCACGTGTTTGTTTATCATCAGTAAATACTGCTTCTTCCATTTCATTTTGTGGTATTGTTTCCATTATTTCGCGTAAGAAATCTTCAGAAACAGCAAAATGCTCATACTCATGTTTTTCTTTCCCACACACTTGTCTTATTTCTTCAAAAAACTTTATAACTTCCTGATTAGTCTCATGTGCTAAATAAATTGCTTCAATCATCTTTTCTTCAGGAACTTCATTTGCACCTGCTTCAATCATAATTACTTTTTCTTTTGTAGATGCAACTGTAAGTTTTAAATCAGATTTTTCAAATTCAACAAATGATGGATTAATTATAAATCTACCACCTATAAGTCCAATTTGTGTTGAAGCACAAGGTCCATCAAATGGTATATCAGAAATTGTAGTTGCAAGACTTGACCCAAGCATGGCAAGAAGTTCTGGACTATTTTCTTGGTCACATGATAAAACTAAATTGTCAAGTAAAACATCATTTCGATAATCTTTTGGAAAAAGTGGACGCATAGGTCTATCTATTACTCTTGAAATAAGTATTGCATTTTCAGATGCTTTACCTTCTCTTTTATTATATCCACCAGGAATTTTTCCTACTGAATACATTTTTTCCTCATACTCTACAGATAATGGGAAAAAATCAATTCCTTCCTTTGGTTTTTCTGATGCAGTTGCAGTAGATAAAACCATAGTGTCCCCATATTGTAAAAGAACTGCACCATTACTTTGAGCACACACACGCCCAATATAGCAGGTCAATTCTCTACCTGCTAAATTCATTTTAAATGTCTTATACATTTTTTTACTCCTCTTTTAACTCTCTTGTTTTATTATTAACATACCCATATATTATAATATAAAAATCGATAAAATACAATAAAAATGGTGGTTTTTAACCACCATAAAATATATGTAATAGTCATATAAGCATTATATTAAATATAAAATTACTATATATCTTTAAAATCATCTCCATTTTGATTATTATGCTTAAATATTATAATCCCTGCAGTTATAAGTAAAAATACAATTATAAAAATTATATATGAATAATAATTTGAAATGTCAAATTTATTAATTTCACTATAATCAAAATCAATTATACTTTCATCAACTTTATATGTTTCAGATAATTCCATATTTGATAAGTCTGGTCTTAAAATACCTTTTGCATTAATGTCTTTATTATTTTCAAAACTATTTGTATCTTTTTCGCCTTCTATAATATTACTATAAGTTGATTTATTTTTAGGAACTAATTTATCTACAAATGTAGTTTCGAAAATCAAAATTGGAACATCTTTTAATGTATCTTTATTAATGTATTTTTCATTGTTCATTTTTCCATCAATATTTATTCTATCATCAGAACTTATATTATATAAATTGTTTTCAGGTGATAATTCAACATCTATATATCCTTTTGATATATTTAGGTTTTCTTTATCTATATTTTTATCAATATTTTGATTTTCATCTGAAATGTTAATTTTATCTTTCAAATTATCAATTTTATAACTTTTATTATCCTGCACTAATTCTACATAATCATAATCGTAATCTCTAAGTAGTCCCTCTAAATATTCAGTTCCAGGTCTTGTAAATACATTATATTTTTCTTCTTTAATATCTGTAACTTTTAAATTATAATTAGTTTTTAACGACAAGCAATTATAATACATTTTATCAAAACTTTTTACATTATTTGTTTTAAAAATTGATGGATTGATAATTATATTTTGAAGATTTTTACAATTGTAAAACAATGAATTAAAACTTTTAACATTTTTTGTATTTATCATAGTTAAGTCCAAATCTTTTAATGATTGGCAGTCAAAAAACATACCAATCATTTCATCTAGTTTAATTTCAGTTTCATTGTCCATATTTAAATCTTCTAAATATTTACAATTTCCAAACATAAAATTTGCTTTTTTAATTTTTTTAAAATCAAAGTTAGAAAGATTTATCTTCTTTATTCCAATAAACTTATCAAACATATAACTACAATCACTATTTAAATAAACATCTTCATCAGACACATAATAAATAATATTATTATCTATATATGCAAGAACTGATTGGTCTCCATCTTCTGAAATGTCTATTGCCTTCCCTTTTATATTTGGTGAAAAATCAAATCCAACTATATTATATTCTGGGGTAGATGAATTATAGTTTGTATTAATTGACATTTTTATTCTTGTATTAAACTCTTTACCATTACAAATAGTGTATTTTGCTGCAAATGCAAAATTAATGTTTAGTAAAATAAATATAATTTGTATAACAATTTTTAAAATATTTCTTTTCATAATAGTATTATATCTAATATTTATGAATAAACTATGAACATATTTGTTATAATAAAATAAGAAGTATTACATCATAACGCTTCTTATTTTAATTGAACCCATATTGCTGGTCTAACTCCATAACTTACATTTACTGCATCTCCCCATAATATATAACCACCATTACTTGATACATAAATGCACGATGTTCTATAAGACCCAGGTGTTCTAAGCCAATAAGGGCTAAATCCTACACACCACATATCATTATTTGCATTTACATCTAATCCTCTTTTATATGCATATTCAGTCCCAATAGTGTTTGCATTTCTATTAGAATACTCCGCA
Source organism: Lachnospiraceae bacterium (assembly GCA_017934175.1). Lineage (GTDB taxonomy): Bacteria > Bacillota > Clostridia > Lachnospirales > Lachnospiraceae > UBA3633. The sequence goes on from JAGBKB010000016.1 coordinate 74,301, forward strand.
TCATTGTCTCCAAAATATTTTATAAACTCATCAAGCGATAAAATAAATGCATAGTCTTCAGTATCTGCCCCAGCATCAATATTAAATTTAACATTTGGAAGATTCTTATTTTTTATCTTTATAATTTTACTTTTTTCATTTGCAGTAAATGCAGAATTATAAAATGTTCCATTTAAAAATTTTCTAACTGTTGAATTGGCATATGTAATAAAGCCATAAGTAACACTATACTGCATATTATCTAAAATTTTATTACTAATTAATAAATATAAATCTCCATTTTTATCTAAAACTTTCCATTCAATATCTTCTTTTCCATTTGCTTCATTGTTGTCTTGCTCATATTTACCAAACTTTACTATATCACCAATTTCATACGAAACTGCTGATGAGTTCGTTGCTAAAGTTTCAAATGAAACAATAAATAATAGCATTAAACTCATCACACATTTTATTATATTTAGTTTTATATTTGCTCTCTTCATAATTATATTATAACCAATTATTAAATAATTATCAATAAAAAAGCTCCTGAGCGGACTTGGGCCCTGACCTACTGATTACTAATCAGTTGAACATAAAATAAAAAGAAGTATTTACATAAGCTCCCGAGCGGACTCGGACCGTTGACCTACTGATTACTAATCAGTTGCTCTACCAACTGAGCTACGGGAGCAGCTTATGTAAATACTTCTTTAGCAACTTAACTACAGGAGCACTTATACCACGAAAACTGAACACGAAGATGAACTTAAACCGAGAATAATATAAGACCTCGACCTATTAGTAAGCGTAAGCTCAGTACCTCACGATACTTACACCTTGCTCCTATCAACCTTGTAGTCTTCAAGGGGTCTTAC
>JAGBKB010000017.1 GCA_017934175.1 Lachnospiraceae bacterium
ATGGTGGCAAAGAAACTTCTTGCAAAAATGAAGAGAGAGAACTTGTTCCTTCACCAAAAGAGGTGCCTACTTATGACTTAAAGCCAGAGATGTCAGCATATAAAGTTGTAGAAAATGTAGTTGATGGCATAGGAAAATATGATTTAGTAGTGGTAAACTTTGCAAATCCAGATATGGTAGGACATACAGGGAATCTTGAAGCCGCCATCAAAGCAATAGAAGCAGTTGATACTTGTGTTGGTAAAGTATTTGATAAGATTATAGAAAATAAAGGCAATTTATTTATTATAGCAGACCATGGAAATGCCGAAACTATGAAAGATGAAAATGGAAATCCATATACGGCACACACAAGTAATCCAGTTCCATTTTGTCTTGTAAATCCTTTAAAATATAAGATAAAAGAGGGCGGCAGACTTTGTGATGTAGCACCAACCATACTTAAACTTATGGGAATAGAACAACCAAAACTTATGACGGGTGTTCCGTTAATATATTTATAATTATAGAGGTTATATGAGTAATTTAAATCCACAAATGTTAAATTTATTTTTAATTACTTGGGCGCTTTTTGCAGGACTTCTTATGACAAGAATAGGCAATATTTTTAGATTGCCAGATGTCACAGCATATCTTGTCGTAGGAGTTATTATAGGTCCATCAGTTTTAGGTAGGCTTGGCATACAAGGGCTCGGTTTTGTTAATTATGAAGAGGTCGAGCAACTGAATATTATATCGGATGTCGCACTTGGTTTTATTGCCTTTTCTATAGGAAATGAATTTAAAATAAAAAGTCTTGAGAAGATAGGAAAACAGGCTGTCATAATTGCTATTATGGAAGCAACGTGTGCGAGTGTACTTGTAGATATTGTGTTATTAGTATTACATTTCACTTTTCCAAATCTTGTAAGTATTCCAATGGTTTTAACTCTTGGTGCTATAGCAGCAGCCACTGCACCAGCCGCAACTATAATGGTTATAAAACAATATAAGGCAAAAGGAAAAGTTACAGAAATATTATTGCCTGTAGTTGCACTTGATGATGCAATTTGTCTTATGATTTTTGCAGTGTCATTTGGTGTTGCACAGTCTATGGTTAGTGGAACTACAAATATAATTAATCTAATGGTAGAACCACTTATGCAGATTTCAGTTTCATTGTTAGTTGGCTCTATAGCGGCAGTTGTACTTACATATCTTGAGAAATATTTTAAATCTAATTCCAATAGATTAATACTTATCATAGGAACTATTATTTTAACAGTTGGATTTGCAAAAATTACATTCAAACTTGGAGCATTTTCAGGTTCGTTCTCACCACTTCTTGTGTGTATGATGCTTGGAACTATCTTTTGTAACATTTGCCCACTGGCTGATGATTTGATGGAAAGAGCAGATTTTTGGTGTAAGCCTATACTTGTTTTGTTTTTTGTCTTGAGTGGTGCTGAATTAAATCTTGATGTGTTTAAAAATCCTATAGTGGTTATGGTCGGTCTTGTATATGTATTTACAAGGTCACTTGGTAAATATCTTGGTGCCAGAGTTTCTGCTACTATGGTAGGAAGTGCTGAAGAAGTAAAAAAATATCTTGGTATAACGTTACTTCCACAAGCAGGAGTTGCACTTGGTATGAGCGCACTTGCTTTTCAACTTATGAATAATAATGATGGCTTATTGGTTAGAAACATAACTCTCTTTGGAGTTTTATTATATGAATTACTTGGACCTACATTTACAAAAATAGCACTTATAAAATCAGGTGATATAAAAGAGATAAAAGAAGACAAAAAGAAACATATATTCAAAGGAATTTTTAAGTAATATATAACTTTGGGAGTGATTGCATGGTAAAAGAAAAAAATAAAATATTTGGAATTATAAGTTTAGTGACTGCACTTGTGATAAGTACTAACTTTGCATTTGCAAATGTTTATTACTATCCAAGTAATAATTATGGTTACAACCCTTACTATCCGGGCTTTAATCCAGTTACACCTTATTATCCAAACTACAATCCATACTATCCTAATTACAATCCATATGGTAATCCAAATGGTATATATGGCTATTCAAGAGAAGGTTCATTTTTAATTCCATATGACAGTTATTATTATATGATAGGCTATGATAGACAAGGGTATGTATATGCAAATGGAGAACTTATGCAATCACGAGTTCCAGTTCTTGCTGGCAATTATCAATATCCTACTCAAGTTGCAAATAGGCTCATATATAGTTCTTATGTATCAATATCAAATTGGTGTAATGACAATATAATGTCAAAAGAAGGAATACAAGATTACTATTTGAATAATGCAACTGTAGAAAGTGTTTCTCCAACTCAAGTTGTGCTAATAGTTGATTGCGCACTTAAAAAGAAAGGTGTCATAAACGGATATGAACAATTTAGAGTTACAATAAATATACAGGCAGGTAGATTTATATGGAGAAATATAGGTACAAATGGCAACTGGCTTTATGGAGATGGAAAAGTGTATGAATTTGATTCAGCGAGAGGAAACATAATTATTATTAAGTAAGATGAAATTATTTTTTAAAAAAATATATAAATTAGCACTATTTTCATTTTTATCTTTACTTGCGAGTACTACTATAATTTCGTGTAAGACTCTATCTTACAACAATAAAGAAACAACTACCAAAAATAGAAAGTATAACATTGAAGAGAATGGCACTTACACAAGTAAAAATGATGTAGCAAAATATATTTACACATATAAAAAACTTCCTAAAAACTTTATAACTAAAAAAGAAGCAAAAAAACTTGGTTGGGACAATGATAGAAACTATTTAGGAGATGTAGCAAAAGGAAAAAGTATTGGCGGAGATAGATATAATAACTATGAAAAAAAACTTCCAACTGTAAAAGGTCGAAAGTATTATGAATGTGATATAGACTATAAAGGTAAAAAACGAAATGCTAAAAGAATTGTTTATGCAGATGATTTTGATGAAGATATAGGTTTTATATATTATACTGATGACCATTATAAAACATTTGAGAGATTGTATTAAAATATGAAAAGTTTTGTTTTAGATTTTAGAAATGTTAATAATTTTGAAGAAGTGCATAATGTTTTGATGAAAGCATTTGACTTTCCAGAATATTATGGTAAGAATTTAGATGCACTTAATGATTGTTTATCAGAGAAAAATATTTTGGATAAAATATATATTATAAGGAAAAGAAATATATTTAAAGGATTTAATCGTATCATAGAAGTTTTTAAAGATAATAATATTGAATTAGAACAAATCATTGTAAAATAGTGCTTTAATATATTTTACAATTTTTTATAAAAGTGGAAGGAGAATTATGTTTGAGAAAGTAAATCCAAGCCATCCAGATAAGTTGGCTGACAGAATTGGTGGTGCTATTGTTGACCTTGGCTATAAGATGCAAAAAAATCCTAAAATTGCAGGAGAGTGTCTTATAGGGCATGGGAATTGTCACATAATAATTGAGACATCAGTAAATTATGAAGAAAAAGATATAAGAGATATAGTAAATCGTATATCTGATAGTGAAGTTGAATTAGATTTAAAGATTGTTCCACAAGATGCACATCTCGCAGGAAATCAAAGTGAAGAAATAAGATGTGGTGACAATGGAATATTTAAGGCATGCTATGTGAGTGATGAAGAAAAGAAAATAACAGACATAGTAAAAAAACTATATGCTGAAAATCCACATGATGGCAAATACATATATGATGAATCAGATGGAGTATTTATCGCTTGTGAGAGCAATATTGAAACCAATAAATTAAAAGAAAAATTATCAGTTTATGGGTTTAAAAGATTAGTAGTAAATCCTCTTGGAGATTGGACTGGTGGAATCAATGTTGATACAGGTGCTACCAATAGAAAACTTGGTTCTGACATGGGAAGAGCAGTGACTGGTGGAGGACTTCATTTCAAGGATATAAGTAAGGCAGATGTATCTGTAAATGTATTTCTTCATAAAATTGCAAATGAAGAAAAGTTAAAAGAAGTAATTTGCAAATGTGCAATAGGTGACACTTCTTTAATAATCAATAACAATAAGATAAGTTATAAAGAAGTAACAGATGAGGCATTTAATTATATAAAAGGTATTGGCGGATTTGAAAAACTTGCTGAATGGGGACTTATAAGATAAAAACACATAAAAAAGGTGGATTTTACTGTTTTATAGGTTAGAATTATAGGAAAAAACAAATTCATTTGCTTTTATTTCGTATTTTTGATATTATATAAGTATAATAAAATATTAAGGAGGAGAGTTATGAGATTTTTTAAGTGTGAAAAGTGTGGGAAGATAGTAGCAATAGTTAAATCATCGGCTTGTGATACTATGTGTTGTGGTGAAGCCATGAAAGAAATAGTACCCAATACAGTAGATGCAGCACAAGAGAAACATGTACCAGTTTATAAAGTAAATGATAATATCGTAGAAGTAAATGTTGGTTCAGTTGCTCATCCTATGACAGAAGAGCATTTGATAGAGTGGGTATCAATAGAAACTGAACAAGGAAATCAAAGAAAAGAAATTAAGGCAGGACAAGAACCAAAAGTATGTTTTGCAATGTGCCCTGGCGATAAAGTAAAAGCAGTTTATGCATATTGCAACTTACACGGTCTTTGGAAAGCATAATTATAAAAAAGGAGAATAATATGTCAAAATATTCAGGAACAAAAACAGAAAAAAACTTAATGGAAGCATTTGCAGGTGAATCACAAGCAAGAAATAAATATACTTATTTCGCAAGTGTAGCAAGAAAAGAAGGTTATGAGCAAATTGCTGCTATATTTGAAGAGGCTGCTCACAATGAGAAAGAACACGCTAAACTTTGGTTCAAAGAACTTGAAGGAATAGGCGATACTGCAACTAATCTTACACATGCAGCAGAAGGTGAGCACGAGGAACATACATCTATGTATCCAAGAATGGCTAAAGAGGCTGAAGAAGAAGGCTTTAAAGAAGTTGCTGCTATGTTTACTATGGTAGGTAAGATAGAAGAAAAGCACGAAGAGAGATATTTAAAACTCTTAAAGAACTTAAAAGAAGACATAGTATTTAAGTCAGAAGATGGTCAAATGATGTGGATATGCAGAAATTGTGGACACATCCATGTAGGACCAAAAGCACCAGAGATTTGCCCAGTATGTAAACATGCAAAAGCATTCTTTGAAAGAAGACCACTTAACTATTAATAATATAGGGGCGGAAATATCCGCCCCTTATTTTTTGAAGAGTGTATATAAGTGAGGAAGTTATGAAAAAAACAATTACTATATTGTTAGCACTTTTTTTTATTTTGACAACTGCTTGTTCTTATAAAAAAGAGAGTAGTGCTAAAATAAATGTAAATGGAGAAAATGTAGTAGATGCAAAGTCTACACTTGATACTGATAAAGAGAAACCACTTGATATTGAAGTAAATAGTGGCGGATTTGCAAAGATTGATTTTGGTAGACAAAATGATAAACCAGTAACTTGGCTTATAATTTCTGAAGATGAAGATTCACAAATACTACTCAGCGAAAAAGTGTTAGATGTAAAAAAATATAATGAAAAAAACGAGAAACTGGATTGGGACAAAACTTCATTATATGAGTATTTGAATTCTGATTTCGTAAATGAATATTTTACAAAAGAAGAAAGAGAAAAAATGTTATTTACCAATGATGTTAATGATGACTTGGTTACTATGCTTTCTATAAATAATTTACTTGATTTATATGGTGATATGAATTATATGCAAGATGGATATTATGGCAACACAGAGTTTTTTGAGGCAAATGTAAGTATTACTGCAAAGCCAGCAGAACTTGCACTTTTCAATGAAATAGATGTATTTGACAATGAAACTATGTCATTTATTATGCAAAAAGATTTAGACAAAAGATACGACTTTGCAAATGGAAACGTAGGGTATTGGATACTTAATCAGGTTGATGATGTATCAAATGCATTTTATGTTACATCTACAGGGTATATAGGCAATACTTCAGTTGATACTGACTATATAGGAATTAGACCAATAATAAGGATAAGAAAAGATTAACTATATAATCTTGCTTGACAAAAGCAGATAAAAGTAGTAAAATATTAGCACTCATTAAGATAGAGTGCTATTTTTATGAAATTTTAAAGAAGGTATATTATGGCGGAAAAAAGGGATTATTATGAAGTGCTTGGTGTTTCAAAATCAGCAAGTGCAGATGAAATTAAAAAAGCATATAGACAATTAGCCAAAAAGTATCACCCAGATGCAAATCCAGGAGATAAAACGGCTGAAGCAAAGTTTAAAGAGGCATCAGAGGCCTATGCTGTGCTTTCTGACCCAGATAAAAAGAAAGCATATGACACTTATGGACATTCAGCATTTGACCCTAATTCTGCAGCAGGTGCTGCTTCAGGCTTTGGTGGATTTGACTTTGGCTCTATGGATTTTTCTGATATATTCTCTGACTTATTTGGAGGTGCATTTGGCGGAGGCTTTGGAGGCTTTAGTGGATTTGGCGGTGGCAGTAGAAGAAGTACAAGACCAAGACAAGGCGATAGCATAAGAACAAGAGTTACTATTACATTTGATGAAGCAATGAAGGGTGTAAAAAAACAAGTGACTATCCCTTATGAAGAAGAGTGTAAATCTTGTCATGGAAGTGGAGCAAAACCTGGTACAAGTCCTATAACTTGTCCAAAGTGTAGAGGTCGTGGACAAGTCACAGTGCAACAGAGAACTCCATTTGGTATTATGCAGTCAGTATCAACTTGCCCTGATTGTAATGGCTCTGGTAAAGTAATAAAAGAGAGATGTCCTGATTGTAATGGCACAGGATATAATAGAATACAAAAAACATTTGAAGTAAATATTCCAGCAGGAATAGATAATGGACAATCTGTTCGTGTGAGTAGCGGTGGAAGCCCTGGAGAAAATGGTGGTATGAGAGGTGATTTACTTGTAGGAGTTACAGTATCACAACATCCAATATTAAAGCGTCAAGGGGTAAATATTTTTTCTACTGTATCAATAGATTATCCTACAGCAGTTCTTGGAGGAGAGACAAAAGTTAAAACGGCAGATGGAGATGTTATGCTTATAATAAAACCAGGAACACAGAGTGAAACAAAAGTGAGATTAAAAGGAAAAGGTGTACCGCTACTTCGAAGTCCTAAAACAAGAGGAGACCATTTTGTAACTGTAGTGGTTAATGTGCCAACTAATCTTACTAAAACTCAAAAAGAAGCACTTGAAAAATATAGAGATACATTTTAATAAACACAAAATAAAAAGTGGTGGATGTAACAATTGTTACCCACCACTTTTTTTATATTTTTTTAGTGTATCATCTATAAAGTTTTGAAATTTTTCATCTTTCGTATTTACAGAACGTTCTTTTAAAACTGCTTGATTTATGTAGTCTTCATTTGAAATGTTTATAGCACCTAAATATTTATAATTAGAACCTGCTTGAACAAGTGGGATAAATTTTCCAACTTTATTTATCATAAGTCCATTGTCTAAAACTTCCATTGAGTGACCATCAATTACAGCATCTATGTTTTTGGTATTAGCAATAACTTTTGTAGAAGTCCATTCATCTGTTATTCCTTCTATACCAAGATGAGCAAGTAGTATTACTTTGTCGGCACCATCATTTATACAAGCATCAACACTTTCTTGTATTCTTTCATATAGGGCGCTTCCACCTTCATCTTCAAAAAAATAAATTAACTGATTGCCATCTTTATCAAAAAACTTATCATAGTTATTTCTTAAATATATAGTTTCAGGACTTATGACACCTACGAAACCTACATTAATATTGCCATATCTATATATGACATATGGCGCAAATGGAAGCCTGTGATTTTTTATATCATAGATATTGCAACATACTACATGGGCATCTAAACTATTCATATTTTCAAAAAATGTATCTATGCCATAATTAAATTCATAACTTCCAGGAACTATTATGTCATATCCAACTTTATTTATAATTTCTATTGAAGACTTGCCATTTGATAAGTCAGCCTCTTCATTTCCAACTGAAAAATTACCTATGTCAACAAGCGTTGCATAGTTTACATTTCTATCAAAGTTATCAACATAATATTTTATAGCAGATAATCCCAAATTGTCATTAAAAGAAGATAGTCCATCATTTGTGGAAAAAATAACCACATCTTTAGTTTGATTGCCGTAATATTTATTTATGTGGATTTCTTTTCCATCTTTTTTAATTGTCTTATACTCATATTGCATGTGCGAAGAATTATGCCTTTTTACTTCTTCAGGACTATGATTTAAAGTTGAATTTGGGTTACTTTCGCAACTACATATGGCAAAAACCATTAAAAATACAAAGATTAATTTAATATGTTTACTATTCATAATGCCTATTTTAGCACAATATTTGTGCAAATGCAAAATAGTTAAAAAACATAAAAAAATTAAAAAAAACACTTGACAAATTATCAAAAAGTGGTAAAATATACCATAATAGTGGTGGATAGTGTAAAAAAGTGGTAAAATAACATGCCCTCCATGTATCACTTTTCACATCCACCCTTTTTATCTCAAAAATAAGGTAGAGAGAACTCTAATATATGTTTACAGGAGAATACAATCACACAATAGACCAAAAAGGTCGTTTAATAATTCCAAATAAGTTTAGAAACTTACTTGGTGAAGTTTTTGTTATTACAAAAAGTATAGATGAGTGTCTCGAAATATATGATAAAGAAACCTGGGACAAGTTTTCAGAAAAAATAAATGCACTTCCTTATGCAAATAAAAATGCAAGAGAGTTTAAAAGAATATTTATAGGAAGAGCGTGTGAAGTAGCACCAGACAAAATGGGAAGAGTGCAACTGACAGTAGCACTTCGAAATGTCGCTTCATTAAAACAAGATATTACTTTCTTGGGTGTAGGAGACCATATAGAACTTTGGGACACAGATACTTTTAAGAAAAAAAATAACTTTGATGATTCTGATGAGATGTCAAGAAAGATGGAAGGACTTAATATATAATGTTTGAACATACTCCAGTATTATTAGAAGAAACAATAGATGGACTTAAAATAAAAAAAGATGGTATATATGTTGATGCAACACTCGGCGGTGGAGGTCATAGCGAAAAGATACTTGAGAAAGTTGATGAAGGAACTGGATTTGTTATAGGCATTGACCAAGATGAAGATGCTATATCACACACCAAAGACAAATTAAAAAAATATATAGACAAAAAAAAATTATTTATAGTAAAAAATAATTTTGAAAATGTAGATGCAGTATTAGATAGTTTAAATATAGAAAAAATTGATGGTATCTTATATGACTTGGGAGTATCAAGTTATCAATTTGATGAAGAGAGCAGAGGTTTTTCTTACAACAAAGATGCAAAACTTGATATGAGGATGGATAAAGAAAATACTCTAACTTGCGAGATGCTTGTCAATGATTTTAGCGAAGAAGAAATATATAAGATTATAGAAGAATACGGTGAAGATAATTTTGCAAAAAATATTGCAAAAAAAATAGTTGAGTATAGACAAAATAAAAGAATAGAAAATACACTTGAACTTGTAGAAATTATAAAAAGTGCTATACCGGCAAAACTTAGATACACTGGGGTAAAGGGCAAAAACCCAGCCAAACGAACTTTTCAGGCATTTAGAATATATATAAATAGAGAACTTGAAGTAATAGACAATTCACTTGATAAGGTTGTAGATAGAGTAAATGAAGGCGGAAGGATTTGTGTTATAACTTTTCATTCTCTTGAAGATAGGTTAGTTAAAAATAAGTTCAAGACATTTAAAAATCCTTGCACCTGCCCAAAAGGTTATCCATGTGTGTGCGGTAAAAAGAGTAAAGGGCACATAGTTAATAAAAAGGTTATAACTGCAAAGGATTTAGAACTTGATAAGAATAAAAGGTCTAAATCTGCTAAACTTCGAATTTTTGAAAGGGGGTAAAATGGCAAGCGAAATATTATACGGTCAGAGCATTTTAAAACCCTATTTTAATATGCAAAAATTTGAAGATACTATTTATAATAGACCAAGAATAAGAATTGAAAGAATAAAAAAAAGAAAAAGAATAATGGTGTTAGATAAATTATTGGTGGTGGTGGCAATTTTACTTTTTGCTGTATTACTTACATATATTTCTGCTATTGTACTTATGCAAGTAAGAATACACACTAAAAATAGCGATATAAATAGACTTAAAAGTTCACTTGAGATTAAAACAAATGAGAATGGCGAAAAGATAGACACAATTAAAAGTGAAATAAAGTTTGATGACTTGAAGATGAAGGCATATATGGAATTTAATATGATAACTCCTACAGAAAAAAATATAATATATTTTGATAAAACTGACAATGGATTTGTCCGTCAGTATGAAAATATTCGGTAAAAAAGAGAAAAAAGTAAGTGGACCAGAAAGCCTTATAAAAAGAAGATTATTGCTTGTGAATATAATCATAGCAATAATTTTTGTATTGTTAGGTATAAGAATATATTACTTGATGGTTATAAATGGTGATTATTATAATAGAGTAGTGCTCAGCCAAAGACAGATTAGTTACAATTCGCAAGTTCTGCCAAGTAGGAGAGGCGACATACTTGACTCGGATGGCAATTTACTTGCAACATCTATAAAAGTATATAATTTAATCATTGACCCAAAAGTTATCACATCAACTAAAGACAATAGATATGTAAATGCAACTATAGATGCTTTGTCAGATGTGTATGACTATAACAGATTGGAACTTCGAAATCTAATAGAAGAAAAAAGTGATAAAGCATATATTAGGTATGCAAGAAAGATTTCTAAAGAAGAAAAAGAAAAATTTGAAAACTATAGAGATAAAAAAAATGAAGAGTATAAGAAACTTGGAGTAAATGATAGAATAAACGGCGTTTGGTTTGAAGAAGAATATAAAAGATATTATCCAAATGATACACTTGCATCCAATGTTATTGGTTTTGTAAATGGCGATGGTGTGAGTGTGATGGGACTTGAACAATATTATGATGCAGAACTTTCTGGTGTGAATGGAAGAAAATATGGATATCTTGGAGATAATTATGAACTTGAAAGTGTAAGCAAGAAGGCTATAGATGGATATAATATAGTTACGACTATAGACCAGAGAATGCAGAGAATCTGCGAAGAAAAAATAAATGAATGGAAAAATGGTGAGATAGGTTCTAAATCTGCAAGTGCACTTATTATGAATCCAAATAACGGCGAAATCTACGCTATGGCTTCAACAAATAGTTTTAACTTAAATGACCCAAGAGATTTATCTGACTTAGATGAAGAGTATGTAAAAGAAGTCGGCAAAGAAAATATCTGGTTTAGTAGATGGAAGAATATACCAGTGCAGGATACATATGAACCAGGCTCTACTGCTAAAATCGTTACATATTCAGCAGCGATAGATGAAAATGTAGTTAAAAGTGATGAAGAGTTTGAATGCAAGGGTTTTATAGAGTTAGATGATGGTGAACACAAGTGGAGAATAAGATGTGTAAATAGAAATGGTCATGGACATCTTTCGCTTATGGAGACACTTACTAAATCTTGTAATATAGGTATGGCAGAGATGGCTGAGGCACTCGGAGCAAATACTTTTATAAAGTATCAAAAAACTTTTGGATTTGGACAGTTCACTAATATAGATTTACCAAATGAAGCTAACACAAGTAAGTTTGTACACAATGAAAGCAATATAGGAAGGACAGATTTATCAACTAATTCTTTTGGACAAAACTTTAACTGCACTATGGTTCAACTTGCAGCAGCATTTTCTTCTGCAATAAATGGTGGCAAATACTATGAGCCACATTTGGTAAAAAGAATAGAGAATCAAAACGGAACATATATAAAACAAATAGTAAAACCAATACTTCGAAAAACTATTTCAGAGAGTACTTCAAAATATTTAAGAGAATCACTTTTTGAAACAGTTGAAACTGGAACTGGAAAGTTTGCACAAATTAAAAATAGAAATATAGGTGGGAAAACTGGTACGGCTGAAAAATTGCCAAGAGCAGATAAAAACTATCTTGTGTCATTTATAGGATTTGATGATAAGGATAGTCCAAATCTTGTATGTTATGTAGTGGTTGACCAGCCAAATCTTGAAGGTGAAGCACAAGCAAGTGCTACATTTGCCACAAAGATATTTCACGATATTATGAAGGAAGTGTTATCAGAAAATGAATAGTTTATATGACATTTTATTTAATCCAGTGTTTTTGTTTACTCTGATATTTGTGTCATCAGTTATACTTTTTTATGCTGCATACATAGAACTTGGTGCTATGCAGTTTAGACAAGTAGTTAGGGATGATGGACCAGAGACACACTTACAAAAATCAGGAACTCCAACTATGGCAGGACTTGTATTTATTATTGTTTTCTTGATAGTAGAAATATTTTTACTTATACTTAAAGACTACATCAATGGAACATTGGCACTAAAGATAAATATATTTATTATAATATTCGGATTTATAGGACTTATAGATGACTATTTAAAAGTAACAAAGAAAAATACAAAGGGGCTACCTGGAATATTTAAATTAGTTCTTCAGATTCTTTTTGCTGGTTTTGGACTTATTATTTGTTTTAACTACAATACTATGTCTAACATATTTGTTTTTGCCTTCCTTATATTTATAATAGTTGGTACAAATAATGGTGTCAACTTTACTGATGGTATAGATGGACTCTGTGCACTAGTTACAATAGTAGTATCAATATTTTATATAGTTCTTTCAAAAAATCAAAAGACTAATGAACTACTTTATATAAATCTTTTGATACTTGCTATACTTCTTGCATTTCTAATTTTTAATCATCACCCAGCGAAAATATTTATGGGAGATACAGGTTCTTTATTTCTTGGAGCATATGTTGCATTCATGGCGATTGCACTTGATGTGATGTATTATCTGCCAATCTTTGGAATAATATATATGTCTGAAGTTATATCTGTTATTTTACAAGTATCATATTTCAAGATTACAAAAGGTAAAAGACTTTTTAAAATGGCACCTATACATCATCATTTTGAGAAATGTGGTTTTAGTGAGAACCAAATAGTTATTATGTTTACAATAGTAACTATTGTAGGTTGTATAATTTCGTATTATTTAATAAGGAGATAAAATGCCAAAAGCAATAGTTTTAGGAGCAGGCTTAAGTGGTATTGCTGCCTCAAAACTTTTAATTAAAAATGAAGTGGAAGTGTTGTTATTTGATAACAACCCTAAAGTTAGTATAGATAAAATAAAAAAAAGTATATATGGTAAAATAAAGTTTAAAGTTGTTCTTGAAAAAATAAGTGATGCAGAATTAAAAGAGATGAATCTATGCGTTATAAGCCCAGGTTTCCCTAAAAATAATTCAACTTATTTACAAATAAAAAAACTTAATATACCAGTTATATCAGAAATAGAACTTGGATATTTATATAGTAAAGGTCAAGCGGTTGGAATAACAGGTTCCAATGGTAAGACAACAACAGTAGAACTTACAGGAAATATATTAAAGAAAAGTTTTAAAGATAAAGTACAAGTGGTGGGAAATATAGGAGTACCATACTGCGAAAAGGTTCTTAAAGAAAAGGAAGATACAAAGTATGTAATTGAGTGTAGTTCTTTTCAACTTGAAGACATAGTAAAATTTGAACCACGTATTGCAGCAATACTTAATTTTAGTCCTGACCATCTTGATAGATATGAAAGTTACATAGATTATATTAATGCTAAACTAAATATTGCAGTAAATATGAAAAGTGGGGACACATTGATACTAAATTATGAAGACCAAATATTAAGAGATTTAGTTCTTCAAAAGAATATGTTTAATTGCAAAACAGTTTTCTTTAGTAGTAAAAGAACACTCACAGAAGGATTTTATTTATTTGACAATGCGATATTTTATAAAGACAAAACTAAGACTATTAAATTATTGTCGGTTGATGAATTACAGATAATTGGCAAACACAATTATGAAAATGTTATGGCGGCAATGGCTATAGGTTATTATATGGGAGTGACATTTGTAGACATAGTTGATGCCTGCAAAGAGTTTAAGGGACTTGAACATAGAATAGAGTTTGTTAGAGAGAAAAATGGAGTAAAGTATTATAATGACTCAAAAGGAACCAATCCAGATGCTACTATAAATGCTATAGATGCAATAAATGGAAAGATAATACTTATTGCAGGTGGAAGAGACAAGGGAATAGACTATGGCAATCTTATAATGAAGGTTAAAGAAAAAGTGAGATACCTTATACTTATAGGGGAGGCAAAAAAGAAAATTGCACTTAAGGCAAAAGATTTTAACTATAATTATATAATATTTGCAGATACTTTAGATGAGGCAGTTGATATAGCAAATAGTTATTCAAATGTAGGCGACAATGTTTTATTATCACCTGCTTGTTCATCGTTTGATATGTTTAAAGATTATGAGGATAGAGGACAAAAATTTAAAGAAAAAGTGATGAGCCTTAAATGACAAAATTAAAAAATAAAAAATTTGAATATATAACATTTACTACAGTGCTATTCCTTGTGTTTTTTGGCTTGATAGTGTTATATTCCGCATCTTCAATTTCTTCAAGTAGGCTATATGACAATCCTATATATCTTTTTGTAAGGCAATCTTTTTTTTGTTTGATTGGTGTACTTTTAGCAGTTGTTATATCATTTATACCATATAAGTTATACTCAAAATTTGCAAAATATATTTTTATAGTGTGCTTGATGTTTGTAGTTGTCACAGCATTTGCAGGAAGGATATCAAGAGGTGCAAGTAGATGGATGATGCTTCGTGGAGTAATATTTCAACCATCAGAACTTATGAAACTCGCTATGATAATTTATCTGTCCAAAGTAATAACAGAAATAAAAGGTGACTTTGAAAATAAAGAAAATCTTTTTAGAATAATGATGATTGCTTACATTCCTACATTGGTTGTAGCACTTTCAAATCTTTCTACAGGTATAATATTATTTATAATTTCAACTTCTATGATATTTATTGTGTCAAAGAAAAAACTTATTTTCTTATTTATAATTACACTTATAGTTGTTGCATATTTATTTGCAAGCCCTATGGCAAATCTTTTATCTTCAGCAGGACTTCTTAAAAATTATCAAGTGGGGAGAATCCTTGCGTGGAAAGAGCCAGAAAATTATCCAGACATAGCATACCAAACTTTACAAGGACTATATGCTATAGGTTCTGGTAGAATAAGTGGCAGAGGATATCTCAAGTCAATTCAAAAATCATTAATACCAGAAGCACAAAATGATATGATATTTACAATTCTTTGTGAAGAACTTGGAATGGTTGGAGCAGTTGCCTTTCTTGTATTGTATTTAATTTTGATTTATAGAATTTTTTATATTAGTTTTAGACAAAAAGAAATATCACTTATGCTTCTTACTTTTGGTATAGGTGTTCACATAGCACTTCAAACCATTCTCAATATCGGTGTTGTTACTAATTTATTACCAAATACAGGTGTCACATTACCTTTTGTTAGTTATGGAGGTTCATCACTTCTTGTTATGTTTATGGAGATAGGTATTGTGATGTCTGTTGTTAGATATGAAAGAGTAGACAATGAGTAAAATATTAAAACTTATAATTACAATTTTTTTAATTATATTATTAGTTATTTTAGTTTTTAATGTAAAAGTTAGTAATATTGATATAGTAGGTAATGAAAAAATAAGTGATATAGAAGTTGCAAAGAAAATATTTGAAAAGCCATATGATAATATAAGCATTGTTTTATACTTTAAAGATAAGTTTATGAAAAAAAAGCAAATACCTATTGTGAATAATTATGAGATAGAATGGCAAACTCCATTTAGTATAACTATCAACATTTTAGAAAATCCAGTTATAGGTTTTGCAAGAAAAGATTTAAAAAATATTTATTTTGATAAAAATGGCAATATATGTGAAGTTAGTAATGATAGAAGAGATGGTATTATAGAGGTAATAGGTTTAAGTTTTAAAGAAAATGATGTATTAGAAAAAATACAACTAAATGATGAAAAATTGCTAAATGCTATTTTAAATATATCAAGTTACTTAAAAGAGAATAATATTAAAGCAGAACTTTTAGAGATTAACAATAAAAATGAAATACATGTGTATATTGGAAATATAGAAGTAAACCTTGGCAATGTTCAAAATATGGAGATAAAATTGCAGAGACTTGTTGATATTTACCCTAAAATTGCTGATTATAGTGGGGTTTTGGATTTAAAGGATGCAAAGGACAATATGATAGATGAACAATATATATTTAAGAAGAACAATTAGTTAAAATACATTGATTCTGCTTAATTTTAGGCATATAAAGTCAAATAAAAAATACTTGTATAATTGATAAATTTGTATTAAAATATAAAGGGTAACTCTAAACTAGAAATAGTGTTGAGTTTCCCAAGAGATTCCCTAAAGGAGGGGGCTTAAATGAGCGATTTTGACTATCCTAAAAACAAATCTTATACACCTGCAAAAGAAATAGTCTACGACCCTGTAGCAAGGATTGTAGTTCTTGGTATTGGTGGTGCAGGTAATAATGCAGTTAATCGTATGATAGATGATGGTGTAAAAGGAGTTGAGTTTGTTGGAGTTAATACAGATATACAAGATTTAAGACACTGCAGGGCTGCAAAGCGAGTTACTATTGGTGAAAAAATTACTGGTGGTAGGGGTTGTGGTGCTATACCTGAGATTGGAGAAAGCGCTGCCAATGAATCTAAAGAAGCAATTCGTGCAATACTTCGTGAAACTGAAACTCAAAAAAAAGCCGATATGGTTTTCATCACTTGTGGTATGGGTGGAGGAACAGGTACTGGGGCAGCACCTATTGTTGCAAACATTGCAAAAGAAGAAGGAATACTTACAGTTGCTGTTGTGACTAAACCTTTTAGATTTGAAGGAAAGGTTAGAATGCAAAGAGCAATAAATGGTATAAATAAATTATTTCCAAATGTTGATACTCTTATAAGTATATCAAATGATAAATTATTAAAAATTGTAGATGTAAAAGATGGTTTTAAAGAAGCATTTGCAAAAGCAGATGAGATATTAAAACAAAGTATAAGAGGAATTACTGATTTGATAAATCTTCCAGCACTTGTCAATCTTGATTTTGCTGATGTGGCTACTGTCATGAGAGGAAAAGGACTTGCTCATATATCAATAGGCGAAGGTCAAGGTGAGAATAGAGTATCGGATGCTATTAAGAAAGCGATGGAGTCACCATTACTTGATACAACTATTGAAGGCGCTACAGACTTGATAGTAAGTATATGCGGTGAAGTTTCACTCGTTGATGTAGATGCTGCTATGAAAGAAATGGAACCAATGATTAGTACAGAGGCTAATATAATTTTTGGAGCGAGAGAAGATGAAGCACTTAAAGATGTTGCTACAGTTACTCTTATAGCAACTGGCATAAGAGATAATGTAAATAGTTATTCGCCATACAGACCAGTTCAGAGTATGAGTAGTCAATATGCAAGAACAACAAGTGCGGGCTACAATCCAGAACCAATTCCTATGAGACCTACTACTAATGTAAATAGCGAACCAACATCTCCAAGCAGTTTCTTTTTTACACCTAAGAAAAAAAATAATCAAGAGTTAAAAGAAACAGTAGGACCTGCAAGTGACTCAGCCAGTCTTGATAGTTTAAATGTAGATTTTAGTAAAATTGGTTTCAATAAGAAAACAGGTAATTCAAAAGATTTATTGCCAAGTTTTATAACTAATAATTTAGATAAAAAGTAAGGTGTGTATAGGGATTTATCCCATTTAATATAGTCGCCGTCAAAGGCGACTATTATATTTATAATTGATTTAGGAGTTACATATAATAATGTATGATGAAGAGATAAATAGAAGAAGGACATTTGCAATCATTAGTCACCCGGATGCAGGAAAAACTACTCTTACAGAAAAGTTTTTGCTCTATGGTGGGGCTATTAATCTTGCAGGAACTGTAAAGGGAAGAAAAGCAAAAAGAATGGCTACATCCGATTGGATGGAGATAGAAAAAGAAAGAGGAATATCAGTTACATCATCAGCCATGCAATTTGAATATAAAGGGAAATGTATCAATATTCTTGATACTCCAGGGCACCAAGACTTTTCAGAGGACACATACAGGACACTTATGGCAGCGGACCAAGCCGTGATGGTTATAGATTCTGCAAAAGGTGTAGAGCCTCAAACTATAAAACTTTTTAAAGTATGCACTATGAGGCATATACCTATATTTACATTTATCAATAAACTTGATAGAGAAGCAAAAGATATATTTGAATTATTAGATGAGATAGAAAAAGTACTTGGTATAAAAGTCTGCCCTATCAATTATCCTATAAGTTGTGGTAAAACTTTTAAAGGAATATATGATAGAAGAGACAAGATGATTACAACATATGAAGCAAAAAATGCAGGAGCAAAAGAACTTAAGACTACAAAATATTCTATAGATGATTTAGATGTTATAAATAAAGAAATAGGCGAAGAGTATATAACAAAACTTAAAGAAGATTTAGAGTTACTTGATGGAGCAACAGATGCATTTGACAAAGAAAAAATTGATAAGGGAGAACTGACACCAGTATTTTTTGGCTCTGCACTTTCTAATTTTGGAGTTGGAGAGTTTCTTGATAGTTTTATAGATATGACATTGCCACCTCTTAAAAGAAATAGCAATTTAGGTGTCATAGAGCCTACAAGTGATGACTTCACAGGATTTGTATTTAAGATACAGGCGAATATGAATAAGGCACACCGCGATAGAATAGCATTTATGAGAATATGTTCAGGTAAGTTTGAAAAGGGAATAGATGTTTTTATAAATGTAGCAAAAAGGAAAGTTAGACTAAATCAGGCCGACCTTATGTTTGCCTCTGAAAGAAAAGTAGTGGATACTGCATATGCTGGAGATATAATAGGACTTTATGACCCTGGAATATTCTCTATCGGAGAAACTATATCAGTAAAAAGTGATAAACTTTTATATGAGGGAATACCTACATTTGCACCAGAACACTTTGCAAGATGTAAGCAAGTAGACACTATGAAGAGAAAACAATTTGTAAAAGGTATAGAGCAGATAGCACTTGAAGGAGCGATACAAATATTTCACGATGTAAATAGTGGTATGGAAGAAATCATAGTAGGTGTAGTAGGTGAACTTCAGTTTGAAGTCCTTACATATAGACTTAAAAATGAGTATAATGTAGATGTGAAACTTGACATACTTCCTTATGAATATATAAGATGGATAGAAAATTATACAGAGATAAAATTAAATGAGATATCTGGAACATCAGATATGAAGATAGTAAGCGATATGAAGGATAGACCATTATTGCTATTTGCTCATGACTGGTCTATCAATATGGTACTTGAAAGAAATAAAAACCTAAAATTACAAGAGTTCTCAAAAAATTAAGATAATATCTAAAAGAGGGAATATGGCTATTATAGAAATAAAAAACTTAAAAAAAGTTTTTACTACAAAAACTGACAAATTGGTAGCACTGCAGGATATCAATTTATCAATAGAAAAGGGTGAGATATTTGGCATCATCGGTCTTTCAGGTGCAGGGAAATCAACTTTAGTTAGAATGATTAATTTTTTAGAAACACCTACTGAAGGCGATGTATATTTTGAAGATAAGAATATTGGTGCATTAAACGCATCAGAACTTCGGAACATAAGAAGAGAAATAGGAATGATATTTCAAAACTTTAATTTGCTTGAACAGAGAAATGTTTTGAAAAATGTTTTATTCCCTCTTGAAATATCAGGTGCAGAAAAAGAAAGTTCTATAAAAAGAGCAAAGGAGTTACTTAAACTTGTAGATTTATCAGATAAAGAAAGAGCATATCCATCACAACTTTCTGGAGGGCAAAAACAAAGAGTTGCTATAGCGAGAGCACTGGCGACAAATCCAAAAGTTTTACTTTGTGATGAAGCAACTTCTGCTCTTGACCCTAAAACTACTAATCAAATACTTGATTTATTAAAAAAGATAAATAGAGAACTTGGAGTTACTGTAGTTATCATTACACATCAAATGAGTGTTATAGAAAATATATGTGATAAGGTTGCAATACTTGACCAAAGTAGAGTTGTAGAGATGGGTAATGTAAAGGAAGTATTTAAATCACCTAAATCAGAAATTGGAAAAAAACTTATATTTGGTGCTACTGAAAATAAAGATGTTGATTTTGAAAAGACCAATGATAAAACTTGCCTTAGACTTGCATTTGATGGCTCAATGACCAACGAGCCAATAATTGCCAATATGGTTCTCACGACAAATTATGCAGTGAGTATATTATATGCCAATTCAAGAATGATAGATGGCAAGATGCTTGGACAAATAATTATAGAATTACCTGATGACAAAGAGATTCAGTTTAAAATTAAGCAATTTCTTGATAGCAAAAAAATTATTTATTGGGAGGTGTAATAAATGTATTTAGCAATAGATTTGTCTCTTTATATAACGGCGATAAAAGAAACATTTTTTATGACATTTGTTTCATCTT
Source organism: Lachnospiraceae bacterium (assembly GCA_017934175.1). Taxonomy (GTDB): domain Bacteria; phylum Bacillota; class Clostridia; order Lachnospirales; family Lachnospiraceae; genus UBA3633. The sequence goes on from JAGBKB010000017.1 coordinate 20,657, forward strand.
TTATTTCATATGTGATAGGAATACCACTTGGAGTATTGCTCTATATGACCGATAAAGATGGGCTTACACCAAATACTCCTATTTATAATGCGCTATCTCTTATAGTAAATATATTTAGGTCTATACCATTTTTAATATTATTAATTCTTATTCTGCCAGTTACAAGAGTGCTCGTGGGAACTACTATAGGCGCAAGAGCAGTAATACCTCCACTTGTATTTTCTGCAAGCCCATATATTGCGAGAATGGTAGAATCATCACTTAAAGAAGTTGATTTAGGAGTTATAGAGGCTGCGAAGTCAATGGGAGCAACTAATTTTCAAATTATAACTAAAGTGCTTCTTTCAGAATCAAAGCCATCACTTCTTATAGGTGCTGCCATAACTATCACTACAATTTTAGGTTATAGTGCTATGGCAGGTGCTGTAGGTGGTGGAGGACTTGGTGATGTCGCTATAAGATATGGGTATTATAGATATAATCAGGAAATTATGATTATTACAGTGGTATTATTAGTTATTATAGTTCAACTCATACAAGAAGTATTTATGGGAATGGCGAGAAAAAGCGATAAGAGATTATAGTTATGACAACCTCATTTGATTTTTCAAATAAGAAGAAAGTTCATTTTATAGGCATAGGTGGAATATCTATGAGTGCCATAGCACTTATATTGCTAAAAAATGGATTTACAGTATCAGGTTCTGACATAAGTGAAAATGACAATGTAAAAGAACTTGAAAAGAAAGGCATTAAAGTATATATAGGGCATAAAAAAGAAAACATAAAAGATGACATAGATATAGTAGTATACTCAAAAGCAATTCACGATGATAATGAAGAAATAATTGAAGCGAAAAATAAAAATATAACTCTTATGTCAAGGTCCTATATATTAGGTCTTATAATGACTAACTATAGGGAAAGAATATGCGTAGCAGGTACACATGGCAAGACTACTACAACTGCACTTATAGGGAAAGTATTACTTGATAAAAATGTAGACCCTACAATAAATGTTGGTGGCATAGTTGATGAAATAGGTGGAAACTCACATATAGGACAAAATGAAAATATATTTGTCGCTGAAGCGTGTGAATACACTAATAGTTTTTTAGACTTTACTCCTACAATTTCTGTAATCACAAATATAGAAGAAGATCATTTAGATTTTTTCAAAGATTTAGATGATATAAGAAAATCTTTTAAAAAGTTTATTGAATTATTACCTGATGGTGGACTACTGGTTATAAATAATAAAATTGAAGATATAGACTATCTTATAAAGGATAGTAAGGTAAAAGTTTTGACATATGGCGAAGACCAAAATGCAGATTACTATTTTAAAAATGTTAGTTATGATGAGTCTCATTACCAGTCATTTGATGTATATAATAAGGACAAGTTTATAGGTAGGATGAGACAGAGGTTGATTGGAAAGCATAATGCACTAAACTTTCTTGCTGCTTTAATTGTACTTTTGTCAATGGGAATAACATTCGAAGATATAAAGAAAAGTTTAGAAGATTTTAAGGGTGCTAAAAGAAGACTTGAAGTAATTAAGATTATGAATGGCATAACATATATAGATGACTATGCACATCACCCAACAGAGATAGAGGCGAGTTTAAATGCACTAAAAGAGATAAAGCATAATAAATTATATCTTATTTTCCAACCTCACACATTTACAAGAACTAAAGCACTTTTTAACGATTTTGTAAGGGTCTTAGGTAATAATGAGATAGTTATTATGGCAAAAATCTATCCAGCAAGAGAAAAAGATTTAGGAATAATCAGTTCAAATGATGTAAAAAATGGAATAATACAGTGCAAAAATAATAAAAATAATTTTTGCGAATATTATGACACATTTGATAAGATTGCTGAATATATATCAAAAAATGCTAAAAGTGGAGATTTAGTAGTCACTATGGGTGCTGGAGATGTGTATAAATTGCATAACTTATTAAATGATAATTCATAAAAATATTAATGAATAAATCTAAAAATAATGAATGAATTGTTATTTCGTAAATTATTTGCAATAATATGCATAAATTAAAATATTTTTTAGTAAAAAAAGTAATACACATCAAAAAAATGTTTTTGTTATAAAAATGTTTATATAGGTATTAAAAAAAAATAAAACTTGTGCTATATTCCTGTTTGCAATCGGAGGGAAATGAAATGGAAGAATTGTATAACAGTTTATACGCCAATAATGTAACAATAATATCAAATGAGTTTTTAGATAAATATTTATCAGATACAGACCCTAAATATATAAAAGTATTCTTATTTTATCTTTGGAAAGGTTTGAAAGAGGGATATACTATATCAGAAACTTCAAGCGAGATTGATTTAGCAGAAGATGTAGTGGAGATGGCCCTTAAATACTGGATAAGAAAAAAGATAATGAAAAAAGATTGTTTGATAAAAGAGAGAAGCGATAAAAATACAAGTGAAAAGAATGTAAAGATAGAATCAAAGATAGAATCTAAGATAGAAGCAAAGCAGAAAGATACAACTGATAACCTTGTAGATTTTCAAACAAAGAAAAAAGAACTTATCAATAAGAATAGACCAAGTTATAGTGAGATAGAAAAGAACTTATTATTTGTAGCAGAAAGATTACTTGGTCAGACCCTATCAGAGAGACAACAGGCATTAATCGCAAAGTGTTACAATGAATATAATTTTGAAGAAGGGCTCATTCACTATTTACTTGAATATTGTAGCAATAAATCTTCAACTAATGTAAAATATATGTCGGCTATAGCAACTTCTTGGTATGAAGAGGGTATCAAATCTGTAGAAGAGGCAAAGAAGTTTACAGATAGTTTTGTAAATCACAATAAGTCAGATATAAAACAAAAGAAGAGAGTAAATACCAAGATAGTTGATAGAGATGAATACAACAAGATGTTTAAAGAGAATTTATTGCAGAGTAATAAGTAACTTCAAAATGGAAAAGGTTGGTAGATAATTTGTATAATAATTATGACGACATAAGAAGAGAATATGAGAATATAAGACTAAAAAATAGTTTGCTTTCGGATGATATAAGAAATAAAATCTATGATGAAAATCCTATATTAAAAGATTTAGACTTAAAGATTATGAAGAGTTATATGGATATAGGGTTAAACAAGATAGATGGAAATGCAACATCTGAACTACAAACTAAATTAGACAAATTAATTGAAGAGAGAAACAAATATATAAGCACTAATAATATAGACCCTACATATAGAGATACAAAATATGACTGCAATAAATGTAAAGATACAGGTTTTATAGATGGCAAGAAGTGCTCATGCTTTATAAAAAAAGAAATAGAATTATTTGACAAAATATCACATTTTAAGAATTATATTAAAGAAGATAATTTTGATAATTTAGACCCATCATTTTATAAACAAAGTGGACTTGATATTAATGGTTTGTCATATAGCGAATATATGAAAAATGCTGTTAATAGCATAAAAAGTGGGATAGAACTTATGGATGATATTCCATATAATATAATACTTATAGGTCCACCAGGTACAGGAAAAACATTTTTATCAAGGTGTGCAGGAGCATATGCACTTGAGCACAACAAATCAGTGCTATATGTAAATGTTAATGAGTATATAAGTTCATTAAAACCAGATTATGCGGGGGAGCCACTTGAAACTTATGCTATAGCAGCAGACCTTTTTATACTCGATGATTTGGGAACTGAAAATATTTCTGATTTTACTAATACAAAATTAAATTATATTATAGATAAGAGATTAAATGATAAAAAATCAACTATAATAACAACAAATTTAATGCTTAGTCAGATTAGAGATAATTATATGAGCCAAATGTATTCAAGAATTTCTCATGCTTATATTTCATGTTATTTGGCTGGTGAGGATTTAAGGAGGATTAAAAATGCCAACATCTAGCGAAATTCAAAGTAAATATTTTGGAGAGTTCCCTATTGGGTCTTTGTGCCTTGTCCCATTGAAAGGAACAGAGAAGTTTACTCAAAAGATTAATGACTTCATAGTAGATTGGAGAAAGTTGTTAGTTAAAAACAATGTTTACGATGTATTTGCAGATGATTTTGTAAAAGACTCATATATATTAAAACCTGAACTTGATAGATTTGGTTCAGGAGAAGCGAAGTGTGTTATAAATGATACTATAAGAGGCGCGGATTTATTTTTGATAGTTGATGTAGTAAATCATGCCGAGACTTATGAAATGTTTGGAAAGATTAATCATATGTCACCTGATGACCACTACCAAGACTTAAAACGAGTTATAGCAGCGGCAAATGGAAAAGCAAAAAGAATAAATGTAATTATGCCTTTTATGTATGAGTCAAGACAACATAAAAGGTCAAAAAGAGAATCACTTGATTGTGCCTTGATGCTTCAAGAACTTAAGTATCTTGGTGTAGAAAATATTTTAACTGTGGACGCTCACGACCCAAGAGTTATGAATGCAATACCACTATCAAGTTTTGATACACTTACATGTCATTATCAGTTTATAAGTGCTATACTTGATAAATATGATGATATAATTATAAATAAAGACCATCTTGCTGTTATATCACCAGATATAGGAGCGATGCAGAGAAATATATATTGTGCAAATGTATTAGGAGTAGATTTAGGCTTCTTCTATAAGAGAAGAGACTACAGCAAAGTAGTTGATGGTAAAAATCCTATAATCGCACATGAATATATGGGTTCAGATGTTGAAGGAAAAGATGTAATAGTCATTGATGATATGATTGCATCAGGAGATTCACTTATAGAGACAGCGAAGTACATAAAAGAGAGAAAAGCCAAAAGGGTATTTGCTTGTTGCACATTTGGATTATTTACAAAAGGATATAAAGAGTTTGATAAGGCATATGAAGAAGGACTTATTGATGGTATATTTACTACAAATTGTATATATCAGGAGCCAGAACTTCTTACAAAAAAATGGTATGTGAGTGTAGATGTCACAGAGTATGTGGCAAGAATTATTGAAAGTATAAATCATGATAGTTCAATAAGTCAGTATCTTGACCCTTATGGAAAAATTAAGACAAGAGTTAAAAAATATATAGAGGAGCATACTATATAATAGATGCTTAACCGAGAAAAAAATAAAATAACACATTTACATTTTATATTGAGTGTATTAGTTATACTAATACACTCAATTAATAATGAGACAAAAATCGAACAGTTATTTTCAATAGAAAAAGGCATAGGTCAATTTGCAGTTCCACTATTTTTTATCATAAGTGGATTTTTATTTTTTAGAAATATATATACGACAAATGATGTAAAGCAAAAAATTAGAAAGCGAGTTTATACATTACTAATACCCTATCTTATATGGAATCTAATATATTATGCGTTGTATATGTTAAGAAATCCTGGTATGGGGCTTGATGTAGCACAAATAGTAGATGCTGCATTTAATTACACCTATAATCCATCATTTTGGTTTATGTATCAACTGATACTACTTATTGTTATTTCGCCTATACTCTTTTTTGCTTTACAAGAGAATAAGTTTATAGTTATTTTTTTAGTATTGATGACATGTAGTATTATATTTGAGATAGATTTGCCATATATCAATGAAGATGCAATCATATATTATTTTGTTGGTGCAGTATTCTCTAAACTTTATAATAAAAATCATATATCGTTTATAAATAAAAAGAATTTCATATTTGCATTGTTATTTTCTATATTGGCATTTATTCTAAATAGGTGGACATATAGGATGATATATGTAAATATAAACTTTAGAACTATATTTATATGGACAACTATATTAGTTCGTTTGTTCGCTGGATTTACTATTTTTTATCTTATAGATTTGTTATTTAAATATGAAAAAGTATTTAGTTTTATGGAAAATACATTTTTCTTATATGCATTACACTATATGATAGTTAGAGCAATTATTATAGGTATGAGAAATGTAGAATACAAGTTCTTGACAATAGTACCAAATAATATAATTGAAATATTAGAAATAATAGTGTTCTTTGTTTCGCCAGTAGTTTGTGTATGCGTAAATTATTATTTATCAAGATACTTAAAGAAAAAATATAGTAAAGTTTATTACTATTTATCTGGTAATCGTTAATAATGATAAAATATGTTGAAAATTTTAAAGACTATGAAGTTTTTGACTGTGGCAATGGCGAAAAAATAGAAAGATTTGATAAGTTTATTCTTCGTCGCCCTGACCCACAGGCTATTTGGCATCCTGAAAATTTTAATAAGTATAAAGTTAATGCCATATATCATAGAAGTAGTAAAGGTGGAGGTAGTTGGGAGTTTATTGATTTACCAAAATCTTGGAAGATAAAGTATGATTTAGATGAAGAAAATACTGTAAAGATGGTATTTAATCTTAAACCATTTACATTTAAACACACTGGAGTTTTCCCAGAGCAAGCAATTAACTGGAAATACATATATAAGTTTTGTAAAGATGAGATAGATAGTAGTAAAAATGAAGAGAAAGAATTTAAAGTACTAAATCTTTTTGCATATACAGGTGGAGCAACTATGGCTTCTGCACTTTCAGGCGCAAAGGTAACTCATGTGGATGCTTCAAAAGGAATGGTAAGTTGGGCAAAGGAAAATGCAGAGTCATCACATATACCAAGTGATAGAATTAGATGGATAGTGGATGATTGTAAAAAATTTGTAGAAAGAGAAATAAGGCGAGGCAATATATATGATGGCATAATTATGGACCCACCATCTTATGGTAGAGGACCAAATGGCGAAGTGTGGAAGATAGAAGATTCTATATATGATTTTGTAGATTTGACAATGTCACTCTTCAATAATAATCATTCATTTATGATTTTAAATTCTTACACTACAGGGCTTCAAGCATCAACTATGGATTACATAATAAATAGTGTTGCAAAAAAACATAATATTAAAGGTAACACTGAATCTTATGAGATAGGACTTAAAGTTTCATCAACTGGTTTAATACTTCCAGAGGGCGCAACAACAATTTTCACTACAAAATAGTGTATAATAATGAATTTTAGAGATAAAATGTTTTAAGTAAATAGTGCTTATTTTCTTTACATTTTAGCAAAAAATTGATAAAATATATGTGGAGGGGAGACTTAAAAAGTCTACCTTTTTTGTGGTAGAAAACAAGGAGAAATTATGAAAAAATTAGTAATGTTCGTGACTGGTTTTTATTTTGTTCTTGCTATTATTAATACTTCATTTGCAGGAAGAATTGAAAAAGTAGGTGAATATTATCGTTATTTTGATGATAATGGCTCTGTTGCAAGAAATGAAATAGTTGAAGTGGATAGAAAAAAATATTATTTTAATGATGAGGGATATGCCGTATTTAATTCATGGGTTGAGTATAATGATAATATGTATTATGCCAACAACGAAGCAGTTTTAGAGACTGATGGAGTATATGATATTGAAGGATATAAGTATTATCTGGATAGCGAAGGAAAACTAAAAAAGGGATGGAGTGATGATTACTTATATTACGGAGATTTAGAAGATGGCTATTTGTTAAATGGCTTCCAAGAATTAGAGATACCAAAAGATTGGGCAACTGAATCACAAGAAAAAACAGGTTGGTTTTATTTTGATACCAATACTTGTAAAAGGGTTTTTGCAAATGATGACCCATACATTTGCAAAATGGTAGGCAATAAAAGATATTGTTTTGACCAAAATGGTATAATAAGGACTGGATGGAGACTTATAAAAGATACAACTCCAGTAATGAAAGGCTGGATGTATTTTGCCGAAGAGACAAATGATGAGTTTAAGTTTGGTGAAGCAATAACAGATACTTGGTATGCAGTTGAACCGCCTACAGAAGTTGTACCAAGTTCAGAAGTTAGATATTTTTACTTTAACGGTCAAGGTCAACCAAGAACTGCACCAGCAGGTAAATATCAAAAAGTTAGACTTGGGGAAAAGACATTTTTATTTAATGAATACGGCTATGCAGTATATGGAATACATGAAGTAAGTGGAGAGTATTATTACTTTGGGCCTGATGTGAGAGATTGTTCTATGAAAACAGGACAATTTAATAAGAGTATAGATAATTCAAATGATGGTGCTTCATTTTATTTTGAGAGTGATGGCAGAGGAATAAGTGGTGTAAAGAGTAATAAACTTTATTATAAAGGAAAACTCCAGATGGCAAGCCCAGAACAAAGATATGCTGGTATAGAAGTTGGTGGCAGAGTTTATCTTGTAAATACATCTGGTACAGTTATGAAAAATAAAAAGAAAGTAAAAGATGGCGATGGCTTATGGTGGACAACTAATTCTTCTGGAATGGTAACATCAAAAGAAGATGGCGCAGATTACACAAAGGCTATGCCACCTGAATTATCAGAAGACAAATAATTTGAAAATTAAAGATGATAAATATTATATAAATGAGGCTTTGAAAAAAGCAAAGATTGCAGCCAAAATAGGCGATATACCTGTTGGCTGCATTATAGTTTATAAAGAAAATAAAAAGAATAAAAAAATGTGTGAAGTTGCAAGTAATTCTAATATTAAAGATAGTCAAATACTTGCAAGAACATACAATAGAAGAAATGTAGATAAAAATGCTATTTCTCATGCAGAAATAATTGCTATATCTAGAGCCTGCAAAAAAATCAAGGATTTTAGACTTGAAGAGTGTACTATGTATGTGACTCTTGAACCGTGTCAAATGTGTGCAGGTGCTATAGTACAGAGTAGAATAAAGCGACTTGTAATTGGTGCAAGAAGTAAAAAATCAGGAAGTTGTGGAAGTATAATTAATATTCTTGATAACAATGAGTTTAATCATAAAGTAGAAGTTTCTTATTTAGAGGATGATGATTGTGTAAATATATTAAAAGATTTTTTTAAGATAATTAGAAAAAAGTAATATATATAATAGAGAAATATGGAAAATATAGAAAATGTAGAAAACATAGAGAATAAAAATGTAAATGTTGAAGATAATGGTTATTTTAGTTATTACATTTTTGTTTTTATAAGTGCTATTGTAGGCTTCTTCACAGTATTTTTTGTTACAAGATTATTTATTGATGAACTAAAGTTAAAAGGCATAATGGACTTGGTAGATAAAAAAAATATTGTGTCTGTGATGACATCATTGATAGCAGTGATATTATTTATGTTCATATCACTTGGATTTAAGAAACTATTAAAAAAAATATTTTTATCTGAAGTATTCTTATATATATATATTGGCTTTATGACAACTATGATAAACTTAATTTCGTTTAAATTATTAAATGAAAAGTTTAATCCTTCGTTAGAAAAAAATAGTCTTGGATGGATTGTAGCAGAAGTTCTATCATTTATAATAGCAGTGACATTTTCATTTTTTGCAGATAAGTTAGTTGTTTTTAAAAGTTATAGTTTTGTACCTACAAAAGTGTTTTCGGAATTTGGACTTTTTGTAAGTGCGAGACTTATTACAGAATGTATAAATATAGTAATTATGTATGTAATAATCAATGTTTTACAAAATGAAGCAATGGTAGGGAAAATTACATCAAGTGTAGTTGTTATAGTACTTAATTACTTGTTTAGCAAGTTTGTTATTTTCAAAAAGAAAAAGGAAGTAAGTGAAGTTAGAGAAGTAATAAAAGAAGAAATTAAAGAGGAAAAATCTAATTTAGAAACAGATGAACAAAGTATTGAACAAAAAAATTCATAAAATAAATCAAACATTGACCATAGAAAGTAAAAAAGAACAGGAACATGCTGTTTTCCTACTATCATTTTTGTTGCCACTTATTATGATGGTAGCAATTTTAATATCAAAGCATGTATTCCCATTTGGAGATAAATGTATACTTAGAACTGATTTTTATCATCAGTATTTGCCTTTTCATACAGAACTGCATAACAAATTAAAACATTTTGAAAGTTTGTTTTATACATATAAGGTTGGTCTTGGAACTAATTTCATAACACTTCTCGCTTATTATTTAGCATCACCATTTAATATATTACTGATACTTGTTGGAGAAAACTATGTACTTGAGTTTATAACTGTGATGGTAGTGCTAAAAATTGCATTGTCGGGACTTACTATGTCCTACTATTTAGTTAAAAGATACGACACAAGTAGTTTTGTAGTCATATTTTTTGCAATCTTTTATGCAATGAGTGGATATATGGGAGCGTATTATTGGAACGTCATGTGGCTTGATAATATAGTTCTATTCCCACTTCTTATATATGGATTTGAAAATATACAAAATGGTAAAAAACCATATCTATATATTATAACTCTTGGACTATCTATATTTTGTAATTATTATATAGGAACGATTACTTGTTTCTTCTTTATAATATATTTTATTTTCTATAATATATTAAAAGAAAAAAAGCCAAAAGAGATAGGAATTAATTTACTAAAAACTGCTATCTATTCATTGATAGGAGTTATGATATCGGCGATACTTTTAATACCAGTGTTTTATGCATTTAAGACAACTGCTTCAAGCGACTCAACATTCCCAAAAACAGCAAAAGAATATTTTACTATGATTGAAGCAATAGGTAGACATCTACCATTTGTTACAGTTGAAAATGGAATAGATAATTGGCCTAATTTATATAGTGGAGTTATGTGCTTCCCACTTATTACTTTATATTTTTTATCAAAAAAGTATAAACTAAAAGAAAAAGTATGCTACATGGTTTTACTATTATTTTTCCTAGCATCATTTACAATAAATATTTTAGATTTTGTTTGGCATGTTTTTAAATATCCAAATTCACTCCCCTGTAGGCAAAGTTTTATATACACATTTATTATACTTACTATAGCCATAAAGCCACTACTTAAGTTTAAAAGTATAAAAATAAAAGATGTAACAAAAAGTTTTGCTATTCCTGCCGTTTTACTAATCATAGTAGAAAAAATGATTGAAAATAAAAAAATAGGTTTCTACTCTATTTACGCTGCTCTTATCATTATGCTTATATATTTTATACTTACTATAAAATATATGAGTAAAAAATCTAATAAAAATGTGTTGCTCTATGTAGTTATTCTGTTTGTAAGTTTTGAAGCATTTATCAATATGTATCAGACTTCGATTTCAACAATCAATAGACCAGACTATATGAAAAATACAGACATAATTAAGAAAATGGTTTCAAATATAAAAAGTATGAATAATGATTTTTATAGAGTTGAGAGAGATGATATGAAGACAAAAGATGATGGAGCATTTATGCACTTCCCATCATCATCAATATTCTCTTCATCAGCATACGCAGATGGCTCTGAATACTACAAGAGCATAGGTATGGAAGCATCAACCAATGCTTATTCCATTACTGGTTCGACTCCATTTGCTGATACACTTTTAAATGTTAAGTATAAAATATTTGAAAAAGAAGTTGAACATCCTGATGTGCTTAACTTGAGACTGATAGAAGGAGATAATGAGAACAAAGTGTATATGTACCAAAATGTACATACACTGCCATTATCATTTATCTTGCAGGAAAAGTTTATAGAGGAATATGATAGAACATCAGGAAATCCAGCAACTGTTCAGAATAACTTTTCAAGAACATTAAAACTTGGAACTATGTTGAGCAAAAAATCAGTTGAAATAACTGGTACAACGGCTACATTTAAAACTGATGAAGAAGGCGACTACTATGCTTTTGTGCGAGATAAAGGAATAAAGGAAGTAACAGTTACATATCCTACAACATCCAAGTCATTTAAGAACTTAAATAGAGGATTTTTTATTGAACTGGGGTATCTTGATAAAGATACGGATATGAGTTTTAGAAATGATACAAATGATGACCAATTGCTTATAGAAGTATTTAAGTTTGATTTTAGTGTATTGAAAAAAGTAGTAGATAAAATTAATTCATATGCTAATTATAAGATGATTAGTTTTAAAGAAGATAGAATAAATTATTCAATGGATGTAAAAGAAAGTGGTATGTGTGTGCTCACACTTCCTTATGATAAAGGCTTCACAGTTAAAGTAGATGGAAAAGAAGTAGAGTATGAAAAAGTATTTGATTTCCTGCTTGGATTTAAACTTGAGAATGGACAGCATGAAATACTTGTTACATATGTGCCAGAAGGAATAAAACTTGGTGCTATATTTACACTTATTGGTATTTTATCACTTATAGGATTATATATATTAGATAAAAGGAAAATAATAAACATATAAAAAAGGCGGTTATATTAACCGCCTTTTTTATCATGGTATTTGAAATTCATGGTAACCAGCAGAACCTATTGTTATAGCAAATTTTTCAATCTGGATAACTGCCCTGTGATTATTATTTATAAAAAATGGTGTGTCATCACTTATGTATTTTTCAACGCTGTAATTATTAATTAAAGTAGATTTTTGTTCATCGCTCCATTTGTCTATTTCACTATTTATGATTTTTACAACATTCTCTTTAAAGTTTTCGCCAAGGAAATCTTTTATGCCTATGATTTTTCCTTGATTTAAATTTATATTATAGAACAATCTTTTTATCATACTTGTTGTTCTTGATTCTGATATTTCAACAAATAGCGATAAATAATCTTCATCAAGACATTTTACTTCAAAATTACACTTTATAGTAGTAGGTATGTAATACATTGAAAGAGTATAGTCATCTGGGATTCTTGTCATATAGATATCTGCAAAATCTCTATAAAAGTTATCAAGAGTAATTTCTTCATCTATATCTGCTTCATCTATTTCATCTTTTATAAGACCTACATTTTTATCATTTGTATCAAATGACTTTACTATATCAGAATGAGAGGCTATAATTATATCAGGTTTTATTTCTGATTTAGTTGATAACTCTTTTGGAGGATGATTTTTCATTTTGTTTGCTTCGGATTTGGTGCCTTTATTTCTTGGTGGCATTTTTTCATCAGTAAACATATCATTATTGCCATTTTTAAAACCACTATAGTCTTCACTTGGCTTAATTTTATCTGATTTGTTATTTTCGTTAGAAGTGGTCTCTTTAGTATCATTTTCAGTAGTTTCAACAACTATGATATTTTTATTATGTAGCCCTGGTATGATTAATTCATTTGAATTAGTAAAACCATGAACTATTCCATCAACTGTAGTTTCGCGCAATTTGTCATTATCATTATTTGTTTTTCTATTCTTATCCCTATTTTGATTAGAAGAAGTTGAACGATTATCATTTATTGCACCGTTAAATCTTTTTTGACGCATGCTTTTAAACTCTGATTTAGATGCAATAAACCTTTTATCAAAAGGTGCTCGTTCTAAATCATCAAAGGAAAACTCTGATAATAACTTAACTTCCTCATCACCTAATATATTTTTATATTTTTCTTTTAAGTTATTGATTTTGTTTTCAATGTCTTTTTTTGCATTCTCTTTTGCTGATTCAATGTAAGTTTGATAAGTTGACAATGCCTTATTTTTTGATTCTTCAATCATGGTAGCAAGACTTTTTTCAATTTCAGCATTTATTGGGTCAATGAGAGAACTGCTACTGTCATTTGAATAAGTGATTTTTGGAACTTCAATGTCGACATCCATATATGAGTTTTTAGTCTTTTCAAAAGAACCAATTGTCACTGAATAGTATGATGTATCTGTATTTATTACTTTTTTATTGATGTTTGTTGTGCAAGCAAATAAATTACTGGCAACTATTGATACAATAATAAATGCAGATAGTGTTTTTTTATGCATATTTACCTCCATAAAGTTATATTTAATTAAAATGAATAAGTTTTTTATTAAACATATTGAAATATATGTATAATCATACAATATATTTTAATGATTTGTAAAGATAAAAATATTGACTTTTTTGTGAATTCGTAGTAAAATAGAAAATCGTGGTTTGGTGGGTATAGCGCAGTTGGTTAGAGCGCCAGATTGTGGATCTGGAGGTCGTGGGTTCAAATCCCATTACCCACCCAGGTTTGCCCGCGATTGTGAAAGTATAGAGGGCTATCGCCAAGCGGTAAGGCACAAGACTTTGACTCTTGCAGTCGGTGGTTCGAATCCACCTAGCCCTGTATTTGAGACACTAGCTCAGTCGGTAGAGCACTTGACTTTTAATCAAGTTGTCGGGGGTTCGATTCCCCCGTGTCTCACTAAAAAAAGCATTGAGGAATCAATGCTTTTTTTATTTACTCTTTAAAGTTGTATATACTATTATGATTTGACTGGTTGACCTTTTATGTTTTGAATAACAAGTAAGTCAATAGGTAACAATACAAAAAGTATGGCTCCATATATAGAAAGATTTGTGCTGTTGAAATTATTTGTGTCAGTTGTAAAATTAGTAAATATATATAAGAAAACAAAAATAATATATATAGGTATAAGTGCTATAAGAATAGAATGCAAATTATCTTTGAACTGAATAATAGATATAGCAACAAGTAATAAAATAGGCATAAGTATAAGAGCAATATTTAACACGATGGCATCATTTGCAAATAAAAATTTTAATGAATTAGTAAAATTTTCCATAATTAGAATTTCCTCCAATAAATATATAGAATTATTTGGAAATACTGAATAATTGCTCTTTTGCACTTATTCTTGTATTTCCTTTAGCATGTAATTAAAGAATAATACATATCACATATAAGTGAATGTTACAACAAATAATTATATCATAATCTTGGGCTAACTGCAAGAAAATATACAGTTGTTTTATAGGTTATAGATTTATATTGAAAAATTTTTATAAAAATTGTATAATAGGTTGGTTTTAAACCCCCATAGCCAAATGGTAAGGCAACGGTCTCTGACTCCGTCATCTTAAGGTTCGAATCCTTATGGGGGTGCTTAAATATAATGATGTAGAGGGAATGTAATGAAGATAAGTAAAGTAATAGCAGATGAATTAGCAGTTCGTGAGAGTCAAGTTGAAGCCGCTATAGGCTTATTAGATGAAGGGTGCACAGTACCCTTCATTTCTCGTTATAGGAAGGAAGTTACAGGTAATCTTAATGATGAACAACTTAGAACTCTCTATGAAAGGTTAATCTATCTTAGAGAATTGAATGAAAGAAAAGAAACTATTATAACTTCCATTGATGAACAAGGGAAACTTACCAAAGAACTAAAAAAACAAATTGATGATGCTATGACTATGGTGGCACTTGAAGATATATATCGTCCATACAAACCAAAGAAAAAAACTCGTGCAAGTGTTGCAAAAGAAAAAGGGTTGGAGCCACTTGCTATTATTATATGGGAGCAAAAAGCAAAGCAAAGAATTGAGACAACTGCAAAAAAATATATAGATAAAGAAAAAGGTGTTGAAACTATTGAAGATGCTATAGCCGGTGCACTTGACATAATTGCTGAAATGATTTCTGATGTAGCAGATTATAGAACTTGGATAAGAGAGTTTACTATAAATACTGGTGTAATAAGAGCAGAAGCAAAAGATAGTGAAGCCAAAACTAATTACGAACAATACTACAACTATAGCGAAACTGTAGCAAAGATTCCACCACACAGAATACTTGCTATCAATCGTGGTGAAAATGAAAAAGTATTAAAAGTATCTATTATAATTGTTCGTGATGACGTACTCAAATATTTGAGAGACCAAATTATAAAAGTTGATAATGAGTATACAAATGATTATCTTGAGAGGGCTATAGAAGATTCATTTGATAGACTTATTTGGCCATCAATAGAAAATGAAGTTAGAAATATTTTAACTGAAAAAGCAGAAGATACTTCTATGGAGGTGTTCTCACAAAACTTAACTCAAATACTTATGCAACATCCTATAGTAGGGAAAACTGTTCTTGGATGGGACCCTGCATTTAGAACTGGATGTAAATTAGCAGTGTGTGATGCAACTGGAAAAGTTCTTGATACAACTGTTATATATCCTACTGAACCTACTACTGAAGAAAGACAAGAACAGGCAAGACAAAAATTAAAAGAACTTATTGATAAATATCATATTGATTTAATTTCAGTTGGAAATGGTACTGCTTCAAGAGAATCTGAAATGTTTATAGTTGACTTTTTTAAGAGAGCAAAAATAAAAAATGTTCAATATGTAATTGTAAATGAGGCTGGTGCTTCTGTATATAGTGCAAGTGTTTTAGCGACAGAAGAGTTCCCAAAGTTTGATGTAGGACAGCGTTCTGCGGCATCAATAGCAAGACGTCTTCAAGACCCACTTGCAGAACTCGTAAAGATTGACCCAAAGAGCATAGGGGTTGGTCAATATCAACATGATATGAATCAGAAAAAACTTTCTATGACACTTGGTGGAGTTGTTGAAGATTGTGTCAATAAAGTTGGGGTTGATTTAAATACTGCATCATATTCACTTTTATCTTATGTGTCAGGAATAAATAAGACTATAGCAAAGTCTATAGTTAATTATAGAGAAAAAGAAGGGCGATTTAATAATAGAACAGAACTTTTGAGTGTAGATAAATTGGGTAGCAAAGCATATGAACAGTGTGCAGGTTTCCTTAGAATTACTGGTGGTGATGAACCACTTGATAGAACAGGTGTTCACCCAGAGTCTTATGAGGCAACAAATAAACTATTAAAGAAACTTAATTATAGTAAAAAAGATTTGGCAAGTGGCAATTTTGCAGGAATATCTACTAAAATTTCTGATTATGATGAAACAGCAAAAGAACTTAAGATAGGAGTAGAGACACTTAAGGATATAGTGAATGAACTTGAAAAGCCAGGTAGAGACCCAAGAGATGATGCACCTAAACCAATTCTTAGATCTGATGTTTTGTCTATGGAAGACTTGACTGAAGGAATGCAACTAAAAGGAACTGTAAGAAACTGCACTGACTTTGGAGCATTTGTAGATATAGGAGTTCACCAAGATGGTCTTGTACACATTTCTCAAATTGCAGATAGATATATAAAGCATCCACTTGAAGCATTATCAATAGGTGATGTTGTAGATGTAAAAGTTTTATCAGTTGATTTAGAAAAGAAAAGAATTGCACTCACAATGCGACTTGATTCAGGTGTTTATAAGGACTATAGAGAAATGCATATGCAAAACAATACTTTTGCAAATAATATAACAAATGAATCAACTAATAAAAAAGCATCAGATAAAAGTAATGTGAATAAAGCAAATGGTGCAGAAAAAAATAATGATGAATCATTTACATTTAATATAGATTCTGCTAAAAAATTGAAAGTAAAAATTGGCGATTCAGAAAGCACTGATAGTGCAAGTGCTGGAACTAAAACTAAAAAGACAACTAAAACAAGTAAAGCAAAAACAACTAAAAAAGAAACAACAAAAAAAGAGTCAGCAAAGAAAGAAACTAAAAGTGCAAAAAAAGAATCAGCAGCAAAAGCAACAAAAACAAAAGAAACTAAAGTAAAAGAAACCAAAGCAAAAACTACAAAAAAAGCAAAAAATACAGTAAAAGCTACTAAAACAAGTAAAAAGGCATCGTTAGACAAGAAAGTAAAAGTCGCAAAACAAACAAAGAAAACAACAACCAAAAAAGCAGCATCTAAAAAATAATTAACAAAAAAGTATAATTATGTGATAAAATAAAACTACCTATTATGTATTTGATTAGGTAGTTTTTTATATTATGAATTTAGAATATTTAAAAATTGAAGAAGTGGCAAAACTAATACCTGATAGAATTAAAGAGTCTCATAAAGGGACTTATGGTAAAGTGTGTTTACTTGGAGGAGCAGTAGAATATAGTGGAGCGATACGTTTGTCAGCCCTCGCTTATGCTTCACTAAAATCAGGGGCGGGACTTTCAACGGTTGCTGTGCCAAGATTTTTAGTTCCAATAGTAAGCAATAACATCCTTGAAGTTATGATTTATCCTATAGATAGTACTGAAAAAGAAATAGTGTTTAATAGAGAAAATATTGATGGATTAATAAATAAGTTTGATGTGCTTACTATTGGTATGGGGCTTGGAAGAAGCGAGGAAGCAACAAAGATAGTGAACTATATAATAGAAAACTATAAAGGAAAACTTGTTCTTGATGCAGATGCATTATATATAGTCTCTAAAAATATTAGCATTTTAAATAAATCGAAAGCAAAAATTATTCTTACTCCACATTTACTTGAGTTTAAAAGATTATATGAAGCCGCATTTGAAAATGACACTTTTGAAATAAAATCAGAACTTATAAATGATGATGAGATAAAAAAATATAATAACTATAAAATTGATAAAGCCGTTAAGTTTGTTAAGAGTTTAAATGTCACTCTATTACTAAAAGGAGTAATTACCTTTGTTGTGGCAAAAAGAATAAATGATGATGATATTATAAGTATATCAGCAATAGATAGAGGCACACCTGGCATGGCTACAGCAGGAAGTGGTGATGTGTTATCAGGAATTATTACTGGATTTCTTGGATATATGGATGATGGATTTGATGTAGCGAGAGTATCGGCATTTGTAAATGGTTTGGCAGGGGAACTGGCAGCAAAAGATGAAGGAGAGATATCTATGACATCATCTGATACAATTAGGCATATTGGGGAAGCAATAAGACTTATACTGTCAAATAAATAAAAAATGCTCTGCTTTGTGTGAAAGAAGTTTGAGACTTCTTTTTTATTGCAAAAAATAGGGAAATTCAAATAAATATGCCTATATAATGTCCATATATGAATATATTTATGTTTAATATGTCTACTTTTTGAAGCCCATCCCGACACCCCCTATAGCCACCTCCAGTGATTCCCATAATTTGGCATTTGATACTGGGGAGGCCCCTCTAACATAAAGAGGGCATATTACTGAATAGTAATAGTTAGGCTTATACCTCACTCCGAAAACACGTCGCAGAACCCACGTTTTCTATGCAAGCACTGGCTCTGCTTCGCCAAGTAGTGGCATAAA
>JAGBKB010000018.1 GCA_017934175.1 Lachnospiraceae bacterium
ATTGTCATTTGGAGAGTATATTGAAATAACAAAGCCTAAAGAATTACGTTTTAGAATAAGAGAAGTTGCACAAGAAATATACAAAAAACATAAAATTTAAGTATATAGCCATTAGATAACCATAATATTATAAATAATAGGCAATGCTAATATAGATGAGGTATGACTATGTATAATTTACATTTGTATAAATATGAAAATAATAAATTGGAAAAGATAAGTACTTATCAAAGCAAAAACTGTTCTAGCAGCGATAAAGGGGGGGGGGTTAAGAGTATAGAGAAAATGATAATGTATATAATAAGGTTGAATATCCCAGCTGTTATTTTTAGCAATGGTATTCCAAAAGAGAAAATTGTAAAGAATCTGTTAGAAAACTACAATATAGTCAGTGGGCAAGAGTTTAATGTAACAACTGCAGAAAGAAAATGGGGGGGAATAATGCAGAATGCAAGACATTTATCAGAAAAGAAATTGTATTTTCTTGATGATGTTATTAACGAAATAGAATTATTAGATGAATACGTTTATGATGCAATTGAAATTATTCATAGCCCATTTCTTATTCTTACTATTAATTTCAAACAAGGAATATTAAAAGAGATGGCAATATCGTATAGATAAATAAGGAGATTATTTTGATATGGGTGTTCACATGTCCGAATCTAAGGTGAGATATGAAGAATTGGATAGGGCTATGAAACTTAATAAAGTAGTGGATAAGACTATACCTTTTTATGATAGCAAAAATAATACTTGGTGTCTTGTTGATGGTGCGTATAAATATAATGATATGTATCTGGATAGACTGATACAGAAATTTGCTGGGTACAAGATGCAGTACCGCTACACATGGTTAGGTAAGACGGTCACACGTAAAGTGTTTGCTGAAGTACTTGAAGATATGATTACTAGATATGAGAACTTGAACATCGAGGGATTTGAAGTAGATTATAACAATCAACAGCTGGAGTGGCTGACTGTTATAAAAAATAAATTAATAACGGAACAAAAGAGAAACGCTGCTGAGATACCTCATTATTGCAAAAAAAATAAAGAATGGCAATGTATGATAAAAATTTCTTCAAAAGTAACACCATATAAAGAATGCGGTAGTATTGAGTATGTTTTTGGCGAATATTCAGGATTCGGATAAAAATATAATTTTAGGCATGATGATATATCAAAAGATGAAAAATGGCCAGACCATGAACATGATTTTACAGGGGTAGTATACGCTCTCATAAGTTCCCCTAATCATTTTTCAGTGAATGGCTTTGAAGGACAATACAGTATTCAGCAACTTGAACTATTAAAACTTGTGAAGGAAAAGCTGCTCACTAGAAGAAAAGCTAATTATACTTGAATAATTCTTGTGTTTATTAAATGAGATAAAGCATTATTGCACATGTATAAAATTTTGTACATGTACTGATATATAATTTATTAGAAAGAATTAATATCAGTAATATAGGAGGACATCAAGATGTATAAACCAACTCATGTAAAAAATGCTTTATCTGCTATCGAAAAAAGCAATCAGATAAACTTGATTGTAAGCAATTATTGTCGAGTGTTCTCAGATACAAATGATAAGTCTATACGAACGGAGCATATAGCTAAAACTTTATCATTACTAAATATTTCTCCCTATATAATTGTGGTAGCGTTTCAGCGTTTAAGTATGACTCAAAATGAAATGCCAACACTCAATCAAGTTCTTAATGTTATACGAAGTGTCGAGAAAACTGCTGGCGTAATCGCTAACAATGCACCTAAGCCGATAAATGCATGGCATGAAGTTATTCGTCATTTATCGGCCATTACTCCTCCAGCATGGTCACACCCCTTTATTGAAGAAGCTGTCTATAGTATCGGGAAAAGGTATATAATGGAGAATGAATGGGAGGCTCGTGATTTATTTATCAACGTATACAAAGAATTATGTGAAGATGAATTAAATAGAACACTTATATGTTTTATGGAATAAAACATATAATATCTTTATACTAGTTCGATATGATGGCAGAACTAAATAGGGGAATACAGTATGTGTAATCTAGAACTTGAAAATCTTTGGCATCAAATTTATATTAAAGGAGAAAGATATTTTTCATCAGGTTTTTGCGACATATTTTTGACGGATTTAGAGCCGATATCACTGAAACCGCCAATTTTTACCATTGGCGCAAGATGTAGTGCTATTTATATGAGAAAGTATAATCATTATATAAAAATTATAGAAACTTTGGTAAACGAGCTTATAAATAGTCAAGAACATATAAGTGTAAAAGTGGTTTCAACTGATTTAGAGGTAACGAAAAGACAATACCCTATTGACCAAATATGTGCTAAGTCGTTACCAATTAATCATGAATGTACATTTGAAAGCTTTATTATTTATCAAGCAAACCGTATTGCATACAAAGCTGCTAATTCTTTAGTGGATAGCTCTGGAGATATTATAAACTATCTTTTCCTTTACGGAAGTATGGGGGTGGGAAAGACACATCTTTTGAACGCCATAGCCAATAGTGCTATGGCTAGTACCCATAATAAAAAAGTTCTATATACATCTGCTGAACAATTTGTGGATGAGTATCTTTACTTTAAGAGAGAACAACGTGGTAGTTTTTACACAAAATATAATGATATTGATATACTGATAGTCGATGATATTGAAGGTTTATATGCTGACCGTGATGCACAAAGAAAATTTTTCTTACTATTTAATAAACTATATGATTCAAAAAAGCAAATAGTAATTAGTTCATATTATGCCCCTGATGAATTGTTTCGATTGGATGATAATCTTAGGTGCTGCTTAAAAAGTGGCTTTATAACAGATATCCAAAAGCCTAATTATAATGCACGTATTGCCATTTTGGAAAATATTGTTGCAATAAATGGTCTTGTCATTCCACAGATTGTCTTGGAGTACATTGCCCAACATATTGATAATAATATAAAAAAACTCATAGCAGCACCAATGGAGGTGCTTAATTATGCTTCTTACAATAAGCTTAACTTAAACCTTGATATCATGCCTAGTGCAATCAATTATATATATAGCCTAAGATAACACTTTCAAAT
>JAGBKB010000019.1 GCA_017934175.1 Lachnospiraceae bacterium
ACGAAATTATTTACTCCCCAAACTCATGTCAGGCGAAATAGATGTTTCTAAAATTGATATTTAAGGCTGCAAGTACCACTTCGCTCCCTGCGGTCGTTCGGTTACTATCGCTTATAAAAGAATTTGCAAACTTATGCTTATAAATGCAAGCATTTAACGCAAAGATTTGCAAATCCTTTTACTCTCAATCACGCAAATTCTTGTTTATATTTCTAAGTGTATTTATATATAATTATGAATGATAAAAATAACAAAAGAATAATTAAAAAAGAGTTTTATGACTATGGAACAGATATAACATCAGTTTCACAGTATTTAGATGAAATTAATAAAATTAGATTTGATGAAGAAAACTTGGCTAAGAAAATAGCATATCGTGGTCAGTCAAAAGAATATTGGAATATTATGCCAGGTATTTTTAGAGATGGTATGCTAAATAATGAAAGTGAATTAATTAATGAATCGATATTGAAATGTCCATTTGATCTTGACGCTAAAGATAGATTGGATGTTTTAGCTAAGATACAGCATTATGGTATGGTTACTAGATTGCTTGATTTAACCGATAATCCGTTAGTTGCTTTATATTTTGCATGTAAAGTGCATAGAGAGGAGGACTATTTAGATTGTGAAAATGAAGTAACAAGAGAACCTTTTGGATGTGTGTATTATTTAATAGATTATCCTAAATCTCCTAAAGATATTGGGGTAGTAGTTAAGTCAACATTGGCTATGGCAGATTTTTCAGGTGAAGAGGAGACATTAGGTAGTATTATAGAATTGCTTAAAAAAGATGAAGGTGTTGATATCAGAATGTTAGATGAATGGAATAAGGAAGAAGGATATACAAAATTTGTCAATTTGATTCAAAGTAATGATATCGTAAAACCAAGATTTACAAATGACAGAATTGAAAGACAAAGCGGTATGTTTTTGTTGACTGGATGTTATAATTTTTATAAGGAAACTAATTTATTATATAGTAAAATACACAGAGCTACTTGTAATTTACGAGATTGTTTTAATAAGGAGTTCTTTTATATAAGGGGAGAGAATAAGTCTAAGATTTTATTGGAGTTAGATATGTGTGGAATTAATGAGTTTTCATTATTTCCTGAACTTGAACATAAATTATCATATATTAAAGATTCATATGCAAGGAAACAAAATTCTGGGGAAGAATATATAAAAAATGAAATTAACGATAATGATAATAAACTAAAAGGAAAGAAAAAGAGAATTGAATATAAGAAAATAAGACAGATATATAACTTGTTAGGAATTGAGGGCAAAGCAGATGGTTTAATTGATTACATAAAGGAAATAAGTAAAGTAGTTGATTGGGATTTGAAAGAATCTATAAAAAGCAGTATTAGATTAAGAATTAAAAGTGATTTAAAAGAAATTAATACTGCTAATGATGCGAGTAAAAAAGTTAATGATATAATAGGAATAATATATAATAATTAGGGAGTGAGCAAAGTGTCCGAACAATTTAAAGAATCAGATTATGAAAATTGTATAATTGAATTATTTAAGGGTATGGGGTATGAGTATTTATATGGACCAAAAGTAGATAGGAATTATGAGGACCCAATATACAATGATGTTTTTGTGCAAAAATTAAGAGATTTAAATGCAAAACTACCTGATGAAGCAATTGTTGAAACTATTAGAAAAATAAAAAGTTTTGAAAATGGGAGTATTACTCAAAAGAATGAAACTTTTATGGATTATTTGCAAAATGGAGTGCAAGTTTCTTATTCTGTAAAAGGGGAAGAAAGGTCTTCAATTGTTTATTTAATTGACTATAAAAATATTGATAACAATTCCTTTATTGTTGCGAATCAATGGACATATATTGAAAATAGTGAAAAAAGAGCAGATGTAATTATTTTTATAAATGGTTTACCACTTGTTATAATAGAGTTAAAATCACCTTCAAGGGAAAACACAGATTCAAGTGAAGCATTTTTGCAACTTAGAAATTATATGAAAGAGATACCATCAATGTTTATTTATAATGCGATTTGTGTTATGAGTGACCAATTAATTAGTAAGGCTGGAACTATAACATCAAATGAAGATAGGTTTATGGAATGGAAAACAAAAGATGGTAATTATGAAAATACAAAATATGCACAGTTTGATACATTTTTTGAAGGGATATTTGAGAAAGAAAGATTACTTGATATAATTAAAAACTTTATATGTTTTTCAAATGAAGGATTGGAGCAATATAAAATACTTGCAGGTTACCATCAGTATTTTGCTGTAAAAAAGGCGATAGAGAAAACGAAGAAAGCAACAGTAACTGATGGTAAAGGAGGAGTATTTTGGCATACACAAGGAAGTGGAAAATCTTTATCCATGGTATTTTATGCACATTTACTCCAAACTGCACTTGATAGTCCAACTATAGTAGTTATTACTGACAGAAATGATTTAGACAATCAGTTATTTACACAGTTTAGTAAATGTAAAGATTTTTTGAGACAAACACCAATACAAGCAGAAAGCCGAGAGCATTTGAAAGAACTCCTTGAAGGTAGAATTGCTAATGGAATAATATTTACTACAATGCAAAAATTTGAAGAAACAGAAAGTTCTTTATCTGATAGAAAAAATATAATAGTAATGGCTGATGAGGCACATCGTGGGCAATATGGGTTATCTGAAAAAATAAAAATTACAAAAAATGAAAAAGGCGAAGAAGTAGCAAAAAGAGTCATTGGAACTGCAAGAATTATAAGAAATGCTTTACCAAATGCAACTTATATAGGTTTTACAGGAACGCCAATTTCTGAAAAAGATAGAAGTACAAGAGAAGTTTTTGGTGATTACATTGACATATATGATATGACTCAGTCGGTAGAAGATGGTGCTACAAAGCCAGTATATTATGAGAGTAGAGTTATAAAATTAAAACTTGACCCTAAAACTATAGAATTAATTGATAAAACATATGATGCACTATCAGATGATGCAGAACTAGATGTCATAGAGAGAAGTAAACATGATTTGAGTAGGATGGAAGAGGTACTGGGAAATGATAAAACTATTGATTCATTAGTCAAAGATATACTAGAACATTATGAAAATTATAGAGAGAAGTTATTGACTGGAAAAGCCATGATTGTGGCATATAGTAGACCTATTGCTATGAAAATATATAAAAAGATATTAGAGTTAAGACCAAGTTGGGATAAAAAAGTTGCTATAGTTATGACATCTGACAACAAAGACCCTGAAGATTGGAAACCATATGTGGGTAATAAGGCGAAACGAGAAGAATTAGCAAGGGATTTTAAGGATAATAAAAGTGAATTAAAAATTGCTATTGTTGTTGATATGTGGTTAACTGGTTTTGATGTACCTTCACTTGCAACAATGTATGTTTATAAACCTATGGCAGGGCATAATCTTATGCAAGCAATAGCAAGAGTTAATAGAGTGTTTGGAGACAAAGAAGGTGGACTTGTTGTAGATTATGTTGGAATTGCGAAAGCACTGAAACAGGCAATGAATGACTATACAGTTCGTGATAGGAAGAGATATGGCGATACAGATATTGCAAAAGTTGCATTACCAAAGTTTAGAGAAAAATTAGAGATATGTAAAGATTTGTTCTATGGATATGATTATAGTACGTTTATAACTGGTTCGGATTTAGAAAGAGCAAAATGCATTAGTGGTGGTGTGAATTTTATATGTGATAGAGATAAAGAGAAAGATAGAGAAGCATT
This sequence comes from Lachnospiraceae bacterium, assembly GCA_017934175.1. Taxonomy (GTDB): domain Bacteria; phylum Bacillota; class Clostridia; order Lachnospirales; family Lachnospiraceae; genus UBA3633. Next base: position 3,747 of record JAGBKB010000019.1, read on the forward strand.
TCTTAAGGAAGCATTACTATTAAAACAAGCATTATCATTATGTTCATCTATTGCTGATGAAAAACAAAGATTTGAGGCTGCATTTTTTGAAACAGTAAGAGTTTTGTTAATACGACTTCAAAATAAGGGAGTAGATAAAAAATTATCATTAAAAGATATCAATGACAGAATAAATGAATTACTAAAACAGAGTATAAAGAGTGATGGTGTCATTAACTTATTTGCTGATGTTAATGAAAAATTGTCATTATTTGACCCAGGTTTTTTAGAAGAAATATCAAAAATGAAAGAGAAAAATCTCGCATTTGAATTGTTAAAACAACTTATAGCAGAGCAAGTTCACATATATAAGAGAACTAATGTTGTTAAATCTGAAAAATTTAGCGAATTATTGCAAAAAAATATAAATGCATATTTGAATGGAATGATTACAAATCAAGAAGTAATTGATGAATTATTAAAACTTGCAAAAGATATCACAGAGGCTAAAAATGCAGGAGAAGATTTGGGATTATCTGTTGAAGAACTTGCATTTTATGATGCATTAACTAAGCCTGAAGCAGTAAAGGATTTTTATGAAAATGATGAACTAATTGCTATAACAAAAGAATTGACAGAAACATTAAGGCGAAATAAAACTATAGATTGGCAAAAGCGTGAATCAGCAAGAGCAAATATGCGAATGTTAGTAAAAAAATTGTTAAAAAAACACAAGTATCCACCAGAAGGTGTGGAAGATGCAGTTAAAATTGTTATGACTCAATGTGAGTTGTGGGTTGATGAGCAAGTGTGTTAATATGGAGAGAAAGTACTTAATTATTTTACATCGTTATCTTCCCAAACGCCTGTAGTAGTGATGCTATGAGTATGATGATAATAAGTATTGGTGCTACATATTTTATAACAACTGTAAATAGTTTCTTTAGAGTAAACTCGTGACCTGATGATTCTACTTCATCAATTATTGCCTTTGGCTTTATCACATATCCTACGAATATGCAAGTGAAAAAGGCAACTATAGGCATAAGAACTGAATTAGATAAGAAGTCAAATAAGTCAAGGAATTGCATTCCAAGGAAAGTTATCATAGAAAGTGGACCATAGCCGAGAGATGATAAAAATCCTATAATAATGCATATGAAAAAAGTGAACACTATTGATGGTGTTCTTTTTTGTTTAAATTTATCTTGTATTATAGATACACAAGTTTCATAAAGTGAGATTGATGAAGTGAGTGCTGCAAAAAATACAAGAAAGAAAAATACTATCGCAACTATTCTTCCTGCTTTCATAGTGGCAAAAAGTTTTGGAAGAATGATGAACATAAGAGTTGGACCTGCCTTTAAATCATTAGTAGGATTGCCACATGCAAATACTGCTGGTATAATGGCAAGTCCTGCCCAAAATGCTATTGCAGTATCAAATATTTCAATTTGCCATACAGAAGTTTCTATGTTTATGTTCTTTTTCATATATGAACCATAAGTAATCATTATTCCCATAGCGAGTGAAAGTGAATAGAAAAGTTGTGTCATAGCAGAGAGAACAGTTTTTACTGACAAATCTTTTGACCTTGGTATCAAATAATATTTTATACCGTTGATAGCATTAGGTAATGTGCAACTATATATTGCTACGACTGCAATAAGGATGACAAGAATAGGCATCAATACTTTACTTGATTTCTCAATTCCTTTTTCTACACCTATTGCAATTATGAAAATAGTAATACCCAAAAAGAATAAAAACCAAACGATTGGTTCAGTTGGTGAAGATATAAGTTCACTAAATAGTGTCATACCATTTTCATTAGTTGCTGCTACTGCACTTGCAGGTAATGTGATATAAGACCACAAAAACTTTAGAACCCATCCACCTATTACAGCATAGTAGGGTGTGATTATTATGGGAACGAGTGATGCAAGAACACCTATAAATGAATATTCAGGCTTTAGTTTATCAAATGCAACAATGGCACTAAGTCTTGTTTTTCTACCTATCGCAATTTCTGCAACCATAAGTGAAAAACCAAAAGTGACTGCAAGTATTACATATAATAGTAAAAACATACCACCGCCGTATTGCGCTACGCAATATGGAAATCTCCAAAGATTACCAAGTCCTACAGCAGAACCTGCAGCGGCAAGAACAAAACCTAATTTACCTGAGAAACTACTTCTATCATTAGAGTTATTAGAATTATTTTTTTCTGACATAAAACCTCCTACGGACTTATATAAGTTTCTATGTAAATACTGCTACAAAACTTTATATATAAGCCTATAATATAATACTAAAAAAATGTAAAATTAGCAAATTAAAATTGCATTATAATTATAATTTTATGGGTAAAAAAAATTTGTGAGTTATTTTAAAAGGCTTGATTTAATATGATTTTAGTTAGAAATGTAGGTTAAATATAGATAAGTGCTGATTTTGGCACTTATTTTTTTTATGAAAATTAAGTAATATTTTCAAAAATGCAGTGTGTATTCCATGTAATTAAGTGTATTAAAAAAAAAATATTAATAAGGAGAATTGTGAATTGCTGCTAATACTGGCAAATGTCATAACACTTACTATTTTGGGAATAATTGATTTTAAGATTTATAAGATACCTAATATAGTATTGGTGGGTTGGGTAATAACTATATTTATAATGTTTCGATTGAACACCATTCCAATTAAAACTCAATCATTGGTACTGGCAGGGCTTACGACTGGCATATATTTTCCATTACGGCAAATAGTAAAATGTAATGGCGGTGATTTTAAACTTTTTGCCGTTATTATGTTAGCAATGGAGCCTTACAGTGCACTTGCAACTATTTTTATATCAATGATTTTAAGTCTTATCCCTTTGGTAAGTGGAGTAAAAAAAGTTCCAATGGCATATACAATGTTACTTGGTTACACTGCATTTTTATTTTTTACATATCAAAGATAAAAACAGGAGTTTAGTATGAAAGAAGTAATTATGATTATGGATGAAGATTCAACTTATAGTAAAAGGTTTTGTAATCAAGCAAATAAAATACTTGGTAAAAAGTATACTTTCTTGACATTTGCAAATCTAAAATTGATGAGAAAGTATGCAGAAGAAAATAAAGTAGAAAGCCTTGTCATATCAGATGGCTTTATAGAAAATATAGATGATATAAAAGTAAAGTCATTTTATATTTTAAATGAGAAAGAGAAAAAGGTAAGAAGAGAAGGTAAAAAAACTTATGTATATAAACTGCAAAGTTCCAAATCCATTCTTGATATTATAGATTTAGATTTAAGTAAGAAGCACGAGCGAAGTAAAGGGAAGGTTAATGATGCTTGCAAATTGCTTCTATATTATTCTCCATCATATATAAAAAGTAAATACGAGATAGTTAAAAAGATTGCTAAAAATATCTCAAAAAAAAAGAAAGTATTGGTGCTTGACCTTGATGAATTCGAAAACTTCAAAGGAAATGTTGGATTGTCAAATATAATATTTGACTATAAAGAAAATATGATGAGCCCTGAAAAACTAAAAAAAGAAATTGTAGAAGATAAAGATGTAGACCTTATAAAGTCAGTAACTTATCCAGAGGACTTTAATGTGATAAACAATATTGACCTTGCAAACATTGTAAATGAGATAGTAAAACTGGGATATGATTTTGTATTTGTTAATGCTGATATGTCTTTTATAAAGTGCCAATATATATTAAATGACAGCGACAAAGTGATAATTATGAAAAATAAAAATGGAGATGCTGTTGACAAGTTTAAATTGTATTTGAAAAATGAAAATGTCATTGATATTAAAAAAATTACCGAGTTTAATGTTGATAAACTTGATAGAACTTACTTATCAGCATTTTGTAAATATTGTATGCAAAATGATGAGCCATAAAATTTTATATGTAAAACAAATATTATGAATAACAATGAATATAAAAATAGTATAAAGAAACAACTTATAGATGAATTATCTGATAGTGTAGGACTTGAAGATAAAGAGATATTAGAGTCAATAGACAGAAAAATTGAGAATATAGAACTAAATTCAAATCCACTTAAATTAAAAGAAAAAATACTTTTAAGAAAAAGTGTATTTGATAGTTTGAAGAATTATGACATACTTACTGAACTTTTGGATGACAAAAAAGTAAATGAAATAATGATTAATGCCTATGATGAAATATTTATAGATAGAGATGGCAAGTATATTAGATGGGATAAAAAATTTGAATCTAAAGAGCAGTTAGAAAATATCATTCAGCAAATTGTGGGTAAAATTAATCGTATAGTAAATGTTTCAAATCCTATAGTTGATGCAAGACTCTATGATGGCTCACGTGTTCATGTTGTGCTTCCTCCAATAGCCATAAAGGGGGCAACGGTTACTATAAGAAAATTCCCTGAGAGAATTACTATGAAGAAACTTATAGAGTATGAATCTATAACTATTGAGGCAGCGGAGTTTTTGAGCGAATTAGTTAAGAATGGATACAACATTTTCATATCGGGCGGAACGGGTTCAGGGAAGACAACATTTCTTAATGCAATGTCAGAGTACATCCCTCAAGGTGATAGAGTTATAACTATAGAAGACAGTGCTGAACTTAATATTTCGCATGTAGAAAATCTTGTATCACTTGAGACAAGAGATAAAAATGTGGAGGGCGAAGGTGAAATCAATATGTCTATGCTTATAAAGGCAGCACTTCGTATGAATCCAGATAGAATAGTTGTAGGTGAAGTGAGAGGAAAAGAGGCACTGGATATGCTACAGGCAATGAACACCGGTCATGATGGTTCACTTTCTACAGGGCACGCTAATAGTAGTTATGATATGTTGTCAAGGCTTGAAACTATGGTTTTAATGGCAGAAAATCTTCCACTACTTGCTATAAGACAACAAATATCAAGTGCTATAGATATATTAGTGCATTTGACAAAACTTAAAAATAAAAAAAGGGTAGTGTATGAAATTTCAGAACTTTTGGAACTTGATAAAGAAAACTATAAGACAAATAAACTTTATGAGTTTGATGGACAAAGTCTCATCAAATGTGGCTCACTTAAGAATAAAAGAAAACTTAATATCTGATTATGATAATTATTATTTATCATTAGAAGATTTATTAACTGGCGCAGCGAATGTAATGTTATATATGGTGCTTATATGTGTTGCTTTTTATAATAGCATAACTTTACTTATTGTTATTTCTCCATTTGCATTTGTTATACCATTTTTTAATAAAACTGCACTTATAAAAAATAGAAAAGAAAAGTTACTTAATGAATTTAAAGATTTCCTTCGAGTTTTAAAATCATTTTTTGAAGCATCATATTCTGTGGAAAATGCATTTGCATTATCTGCAAAAGAATTGGTTATGCTTCATGGAAAAGATTCTATGATGGTTAAAGAACTTAAGAGCATAGTGTCAAAATTAAAACTTAATAAACCGATTGACCAAGTTTTTAAGCAATTTGCAGATAAAACTCATATGGAAGACATAATAGATTTTTCTGAAGTATTTATAATATCAAAATTGCATGGTGGAAATATAAGCAAGATAATAGGTAATACCATCAATGTAATAAACGACAAAATTGAAGTAAAGATAGAAATAGATACAGTTACTGCTTCAAAGAGGTTTGAACAGAAACTTATGAACTTGCTACCTTTTCTTATAATAATATATATGAATATCTCTTCAAACTCATTTTTAAGACCACTATATGAAAGATTAGAGGGTAGAGTACTTATGACATTTGCACTTGCTGTGTATTTCTTTTCAGTACACTTGTCTAAAAAAATACTTGACATAGAAGTATAGGAGAAAAGAATGAAAGTTAAAGAGTTGATAAAAAAGAATGTCATAAAACTATGCGAAAGAATTAAAAAAATCAAAAAGAGGTCAAAGTACTGCATACTGGTTGGTCTGGTGTTATCTATTGTTTCCTTCATAACTAATCAAGATTCAATTTACATTAGACCATATGAGATTGAGAGAGGTTCGTACGGAGAACAAAAAACTCCATATAATTTGAAAGTGGATGTAGAAAATCTATCAAAGAATATGGAGTTTAATGTCTCTGTATCAAGTAAAAAATATACAAGAGAGGAGGCAGATAAAAAGTTTGATGAAAAGTTTGAGACATTATTAGTAAATATATTAAATGACAATGTTGACTATGAGCATATAAATAAAAAACTTAATTTTCAAAGTGATTTGGGAGATGGAATAAAGTCAAGTTATGCTTTTGAACCACGAATAAGAGAAGTTTATGATAGTGATGTTGTAGCTACAAGTAGTGAGATTGCGATAAATAGTGAAATTGCTACAGGTAGTGACATAAAAGCGCATAGTGAAATTGCGACAAGTAGTGACATAAGTTTTGAACAATTTAATTATTATGTGAAATATCAAAATGTGATTGATGGTAGTGGTAATGTTCACAATGAAAATTTCAAAGTGAATGATTTTTGTACTGGTCATATCATTGTTCAGTTCTCTACTGATATAAAAGAAAAAGAAGGTAGTTATCGTTCAAAAAAATATATGATACCTGTAAAAGTCATAAATAGAGAATTGTCACCATTAGAGGCATTTAAGAATGCGTTTAAAAAAGAAGTTGATAAAAATGATAAAGAATCTATAGAGAAAAATACAATTATTTTACCGAAGATAGTTAATGATTTTAAAATTATATATAAAGAAAAAAAAGATTTGACATTTATACTTATGCCTATCATTGGAGTATTGGTTGCAATACTTCTTGATGCAAAAGATAAAGAGAAAGAGAAAGAAAAGATAAAGAGAAGAATTAGACTACTTGAATTAGATTTTTCGCAGATAATATCTAAAATACTTTTATATGTAAGTAGTGGTATGACTATAAGAAACTCTATGATTAGACTTGCAGAACAATATCAAAAGATGATGGCTAAAGATGAGAAACAAGAAAAAAGAGTTGCATATGAAGAACTTGTGATAGTGAAAAATAAACTTGCAAGTGGTTATAGTGAGATAGGAGCATATGAAGATATGGCTAAAAATATCAATATGAGGTCCTATACAAGATTTTTAAACATTATTATTCAAAGCATAAAGAACGGAAACAAAGAATTAAAAAACATTTTAAATATGGAGGTGCAAGATGCATTATATGAAAGAAAACAGAATGCAAAGAAACTTGGTGAAGAAGCGGCTACAAAATTAGTTTTACCACTGATGCTTATGCTTTCTGTAATAATGGTAGTAATAATGGTTCCCGCATTTATGGGAATGTAAGGAGGGCAAAATGAAACAAATGTTATTAAAAACAAAAAGAGAAATTATGGAGTTTATTGAAGATGAAAATGGTGCAGGAGTTATAGAACTTGTACTTATAATAGTTGTGCTCATTGGATTTGTATTTTTGTTTAAAGATAAGATTGGTTCACTATTAAATACTGTATTTTCAAAGATTAATAGTCAGGCTGAAAGTATATACCAATAATGAAAAGTTATAAAGGAAGTGTAACATTTTATTTTGCCATTGCGATAGTACTTATAATTTCAGTAATAATGTCAGTAACTGAAATAGCAAGAATTAATGCACAAAAACTATATTTGCAAATAGCAACTGATGCTGCAATAGATTCTATGGCATCGCTATATCATAGAAAACTTTATGACTATTATAGTTTATATGGTGTTGAGCATAGAACAATAGATGGACTAAAAGATGAATACTTTGATTTTATTTATCCATATTTTGTAGATGAGGATAGATATATAAGAAATTGGTATGTAGCAAATATTGAGAAAGAAAATATTAATTTAGAAATTAAAGAATTAGTAGATGAAGATTATTTAGAAAAAGAAATTTTAGAATATATGAAATATAAAATGGTAGGAAAGACTATTGAGTTTTTTGGGAAAACATTTTATATAGAGAATGAAAGTGATTTAAATCAGTTAGTAGATGATGCAAAAGAAATATTTGAAGAGACAAAAAAGAGCGAGTTATATGCAGAAATACATAAGAGATATTTTGATTTTAAAGATGATATAAAAGTACTTGAAGGGCATATAAAAAATATTATTAGATGTGTTGATGATGGTAATGATGATATTAAATATATGGCAACTATTACTGTGTCAGGTAGCGAATCAAATGCAAAAACAGTTTCTAAAAAAGCCAACAAGTTAAGTAGTAATATCAATGACTTAATTAGCGAACTGGAACAATTTAAAGATAAGATGAGAATGTTTAGAAGTGTAGTTGAAAGTAGTGAAAATAAGTATGTTGCTGATGTGAATAGTGGAAAATATGAGTATAGTGAAGAAATAAAAGAGTTTATAGAAACAGAGTTTGAAAGATTTATAAAGTATGTAGATGAAGATAGTGATATAAATAAGGCTGTAGAAGTAACTAAAAATGAATGTAGAGAAATAATACGGACTATTAGTGAGCATAGTGATATATTAAATGGATATGTGGCTGAATTTGAAAGAATAGCAAACGATTTAAAATATGAGAGAAGCCTTAAAGGTGATGAACGCGATAATGATGCAATAAGAGAATTGTTGGATGAAAAGAGAGACTTGGAGGACACCGTAAAAAGTGAACTAAAGGATATCAAGGCATATTATAAAGATTTAGAGATAGAAAATATAAATGCAGAGGTTTCAACAACTAATCACACTGATAAAGAGAATATTTTGAAAAAAATTATTGGTTTTAAAGATGGAATACTTTTAAATCTTGTTCTTGATAGCGAAAAAATTGACAGCATTAGTAGTGAGTCATATAGTTACACTGATTTTAATATTTTATCAAATACAAATATTGTATCTATAGAAAAGTTACTTCTTGGTGAGTATGAGTTAAGTAAGTTTAATTATTTCAATAAAGAACTAAATGATGAAATTACAAAAAGTGGTAGTGATAGTCTTGAAGTTGAAAGATTAATTTCTGGTGACAGAAATGATAAGGAAGCATTACAAAGTGTTATCAATAAGATATTACTTATAAGAATTGCTATGAATGTGCTTCACATATATGTAAATGCAGAAAAGCGAGATACTGCAAGGAATTATGCTTATATGTTATTTGCAGGGTTTTCGCCAATACTTGCAGAAGTAATGTCGCTTCTTATGATAACGGCTTGGGGTACTGCACAGGGTTTGGCAGATATAAAAAAATTACTTGATAATAAAAGAGTAAGTTTTATGCACAAAAGAGATACCTGGACACTGTCAGTAGAATCTGTGATTGGTATAGGAAGCAACAATTCTGTAATAAGTGGAGGCGATAGTGAAGATGATTCTGGTTTTGCCCTTTCTTATAAAGATTATTTAAGACTATTACTACTTTTAGAAAATCAATCTGATGTGGATGGGCGAATGGCGAGTATTATAGAAAGAAACATCAAGAAAGAAGAAAATAATTTTAATTTTGAGAAATTAGTATATTCATTTTTAGTTGACAATAAGTTTTTATGTAGGCACTATTTTACTAATTTTGTATTTGTAAAAGCGAGTGATGAAATGTTATATGAAGAGTATGCATTAAAAACCAATGCTTATAGGTGTTATTATGACCACTAAAAAACTTAAAGGCTCTATCACTATTGAGGCTACTTTTTCATTTACTATAACAGTTTTTGTTTTGTTCTTGATGCTCGGACCGCTTTTAATAATTAAAACAACAAGTGATTTTATGATAGAGTTAAATGAACTATCAAAAACAAGATGTATGTATGAGACAATTAAATATAGTGCAAAAGAAAGTAGAGTATATCAAAAAGTTGAAAACTGGATAAATCAAAATGAGACATTGTCGTATGATTTTGAGAATATAGAGGATACAGTTAATTATGCACTTATGCTCTATAGATTTACAAATAAGTATGATGAAAGCCACAGTGAATATAACAATATAAAATCAATGTATGATATGAATATGGATACATATGATAAGGATACTGGAATAGTAAGATTTGATTACCTTGTGTTATTTTCATTGCCATATAATGTTTTGCAAGTAGAAGGTGTGCATAAGAGAATTGTAAGCCATAGGAGAGCATTCATTGGCGCTTCGGAAAATAGATTTGGAGAAAGAAGGGAAGCGGAAGATGTAGTGTATATTGCGAATAACTTTACTAACTCAGGTGTATACCATACCGACATTAACTGCACATATTTAATCAAAAAAACAGTTCATTTTAACTATAGTGAATTATCACATCATCGTAATTATAACAATAAAAAGTTTTCTAAATGTTCATATTGTTTTGATAATTTAAATATTGATGAAGATACAGTTTGTTATGTGACACAATACGGAGATAGATATCATAGTTATGACTTATGCCCTATGATGACTGCATATGTAACTCAGTTGTCACTTGATGAAATAAGTTCATATAATATACGACCTTGTTCAAGGTGCGTAAAAAAAGAGGAGTAAGATGAGACACACAATATTTTTAATAGGATATATTTATTTCCTATTTATAGATTTAAGAAAAAAAGAAATTGACTTAACGGCACTTATAATATATGGGATAATGGCATTTTTTACTATATCTCTAACGAGAAATGATATTACATCAGAAAGACTAATAGATATGATTTTTTCTATAGCATTTGGATTAGTGGTATATCTCTTGTCATATTTTTCAAATGAAGGAATAGGACTCGCAGATGGGATGTATTTTGTAATAAATGGCTTTTTACTTTCTTTGAAAGAAAATCTGATTTTGTTTTTGACAGGACTAATTGTGGCATTTGTAATAGGAATGTTTACATTTTATATGGGGAAAGGAAATAAAAATATGAGATTGCCATTTATGCCTTGCTTTTTACCTGCGATTGTAGGGTATATACTATGCACAGTTTAGAGACAGGAATAGTTGTATCTATAGCAGCGTTCTTTTTCTTTTCATTTTTGACATTTACATTCTTAAGAGAAGGAAATATTTCAAGAGAAATACTTATAAAATATGAGGAGGAAAAGAACTATTATCAAATTGGTAAAGAGAAAAATTATAATCCTGAACTTATAAGTGCTGTTATAAACATATTTGTAGAGGAGGAAAAATTGTTAAATGGAGAAGACAGTTAGTAATAATATAGAAATATTTGAAGAAAAGAATATTAAAAATACATCACTTTATATAAAAAACATAAGATTAAATGCTGAAAGTTATGAAGCCAAAATACTTACTGAAGAAAATATTGAAAATGTAATCAAATATCAAATTGTCTATGAAGGCGAAAATAGATTACTTAAGTATGATGTGAGTAACACCATTAGTTTTGAAGAGTATTTAAAGACTAATAAACTACGGAAAAAAGATGTGTGCGATATATTACTTGCTATTGATGACATACTTTTTAGTATTGAGAATTACTTAATTTCAGAAAACTCTATCCTTTTAGACTTGAAGGCTATAAGGATAGTTAAAAAAAGAAATGGTATAAGATATCGTTTTATAACCATACCAAATCTTAATTATGATTTCTCTTATGAATTATCAAAGTTTTTAATTAGAATACTTCGATTTGTAGATGTAGAAGATAAAGATGCATTATCACTTGCTTATAGTTTATTTGTAAAGAGTTCAAAAGATAATTATACTATGAATGACTTGATGGAAATAGTTGATAAGGTAAGAGATAAAAATAGTCATATAGATTATGATGTAGCACTTGAAGATTTGATAAATTATGATGAGGAAATGGCTAAAGAAATAAGTGAAGAAGTGATGGAAGAAAATAAATTTGATTTTACAGGTATAGATGCAGATAATGTAAATAAAGAGATGGAGATAGAAAATAAAAAACATAAAGATAGTGCTGTGGATGAGAATAGCATTGAAATTGATGATGAAACAAATGATATACTTGAAGAAAGTTTATTCAATGACTTTAATAAGGATGACAAGAAAATTATTAAGTTTAAGAAAAATATATTTGGCATAAAGAAAAAGAAAGCATTAAAAGGGCATATAAATATAGGGCTCATAGGTTTATCACTCGCTCCTATAATTTTAATATTACTACCTACTTTATACTTCATTTTAAATATGTAGGAATATATGCTAAAACATATTAAATATTTATATTGTATTTTGTTTTTTTCCTTTATGCTTATGTCAAATGTATTTTCATATAGTTTATCAAAAATATCAAGTTATACATCATCAACTTCAAGTGGATACAGTTCAATGAGCGGGCAGGTTGTATTTGAACAATATTTAACTCTTGGAAATGTCAATGTAAACTTCACACAAGATGATACATATTACTATTTTGAAATAACTGCAAATGCAAGTATAAATCTTTCTAATATTATAAGTAGTGATATGACTGCTATGAATTATGTACCTTGTCCTTTGTTTTATAAGATAGAAAATTTTGGGAATCAAATGATAGTAAATGAAAGTTGCAAAGAGCCATATGCAGATGTAAGAAGTGGAAATTTTTATTCATCATCATTAGTTAATATAAAAGGCAATGCTGTGTCTAATTATATGAATAAGTATCATTTTACAAGTGGTTCACATGTTACTGATGAATTTTATAGCACTGGAAATGGCGATAGATATTTTATGCCAAACGAACTTAGAAATAATAAATGTAGAAACAATATTTTATATAGATATACATCAACATATCCAGACCGATGTGTAAACAATGGAGAAGGAGTGACACTTATAAGCAATGGTTCAAGTTCATATCCAGTGTATGGAACATCAAATATAACAGATTATGTTGCTAACTATAATGTCAAAATAGGAATTAATAAATCATATATGGATAGTTATAGATACTTATGCTTTGCAGAATCATTTGTAATATTGGAATCAAGTTATTTGACAAGCAGAAGTGAGAACTATGCAGGGTTATCTATTTGTTCAAACACCATTGATTTAAAAGAATATGCTAATTGTGAACATAAATGGATGTATGAAGTCACAGATAAGTTAGAACATAAAGCATATTGTGAAAACTGCAAATGGGAAAAGAATGAACCACATTCTCTATTATATGAATATGATGGAATACATTTTGATGTATGTACTTGCTCCTATATAGACAAAGTAAAATATAGATTTGAAATAAATGATGATAATACTTTAGTTGAGAGTGAAACTTGTGATACTTATGAAGATTATGAAAAACATCCATACACACATAAGACAGGTTATAATTTCAAATGGTATGAAAAATATGAAAAAGATTTTATAAGTAATGATAACTTATCAACTATTAGTAATGCAACTATAACACATTTTGTATCAACTGTTTCTCAATTTGATGACATAGCAGGAAATAAATCAGTAATTTATAAAGCAAAATATTCCCCGATAAAATATACATTTAATTATGAAAATGAAAATAATTATAATTTAACGTTAAATAAAAAAATCAGTTCTCAAGTTATTAACTATGATGAAAAAGCACATTTAAAAGAAAACATAGATGTAAGGGGATATGTATTTAAAGGATGGACTCTGGAAAAGGGTAGCAGTAAAATATACTTAAATAAATTGCAAGATGTAACTAATTATACTGCAGAAGATTTAAAAGAAATAACCATATATCCAATTTATGAAAGGATGGACTATACTATAGTTTATAACTCTGGAGATTATAGTTTTAAAGATGGGACAAAAGAAAAGGTGGTTCATTACAATTTTTTTGATACAGGTAGCCTTGAACAAATAAATCTAAACTCAAGTGATAGAATTGTCAACGGTTATGCTGATGATAATGGAAAAATGTATACAAATCTTTCTCAAGTTCAGAAAGAAATAGAAAGAATTGGGAAAGTAGGGACTACAATTTATCTTAGAGTTTCTGTAAGTAGTAGGGGAATTGGTAGCCCAGAGAGACCATCACCTGGTATGGGAAATGTCGTTGAACCAACTGCTCCTAAATCTTCTATATTAATAGAAACAAATACAGTAAATACTGAAATATTAGAAACAACTAATAGTTTGGAAGAGCCGAAATATCTATATGATTATGAAAGTATCCCAAGTTATATAATTACTGGGATGAGTGATACAAAAAAAGAAATTGTTCCTGAAGAGAAAAATAATAAAGAGAAAAATGAAGAGGAAGGAACAAATAGTGAGGAAATCGTTGCCACACTTTCTGTAGCAAATAAGTGGCATAGAAGTGACAAAACACATATTAACAAATTGCGTATTTTGCAAATGTTTATAAAGGCAAATAAAATAAGATTCATATTTATGGTGTCGTTATTATTTATATTGTTGGTTATTTATGAAGCATTTATATTAAGGCAATATGCAAAGGATAGCCATTATAATAATTTAGAAATGGCATAAATTGGGTCGCGAGAGCGACCTTTTTTGTGAAAAAACAGCAATTTGACATAGCATATAAAATGGTTTATAATTATAAAAAACTTCTAAAACGTGGAAGGTGAATATGAAAAAAGTAGTTAAATTAGTATTATTAAGTGCATTAGCACTTTCGCTATTTGCTTGCAACAGTGGCAGTGGTGCAAATGGCGAGAAAAATGCATCTAAAAAACCAAAAGTTGAGATTTCAATTAAAGATTTTGGAGTTATGCAAGCAGAACTTGAGCCAGAAATAGCACCTATTACAGTTGCTAATTTTTTAAAACTCGTTAATGATGGGTTTTATAATGGATTAACAATTCATAGGGTAGTTACTGATTTTATGATACAAGGTGGTGACCCAACTGGAAATGGTGATGGAGGAACTGGTGAAACTATAAAAGGTGAATTTGAAAGTAATGGAGTTCCTAATTCTATAAGTCATGAGAGAGGAGTTATTTCCATGGCAAGATGGGGAGATGAACCTGATTCTGCAAGTTCACAGTTTTTTATTTTACAACAAGATGCAGTAAGACACAATGAAGATGGAACGCCTAAAACAGATGAAAATGGAAAACCTGAAAACTTTTTAGATGGTGAATATGCCGCATTTGGTAGAATAGTAAGTGGCATAGAAATTGTAGATAAGATATGTGAAGAAGTTAAACCTATAGATGAATTGGGTACGGTTGATAAAATGGACCAGCCAGTAATAGAATACATCAAAGTAATAGAATAATAAGTTTGAACCAAACTTTAAAAAAAAGAATATACTGTTTTGACTTATTAAAATTATTTTCAATTTTTTATGTATTTATCTACCATATATATATGGATATGTATATGATACATCCGATGCATAATTTGAAATTAATTGGTGATGTGACTATAAGACCAAATATGCATTTTGCTATGATAGCCTGTGGACTATTCATACTTATATCTGGCACTACTATAACTTATTCAAATATAAATAGAGATATAAAGGTTATAGAGTTTTATAAAAAAAGACTTTTAAGGGTCTTAATTCCTTTTTATGTTGCGTATATTATTTATTTTATTATAAAAGTTATAACTCTAAAAAACATACACATATATGGCGGAGTGCCAAAATGGAATATTATATGGACTATATGTGGAATGGATGAATATTTAAATGCAGCAGGATTTAAGACATTTTCACTTGGGATTGGAGAGTGGTTTCTTGGCTGTATAATACTTTGCTATTTAGTGTATCCATTTTTATATAAGGCACATAAAAAAAATCCAATTATTACTTTTGTAGTTATGATTTCATATTATATTGTTTTGAACTTGAATTATACTAAATTGGGATTTGTAATTCCAAGTCATATGAATTTTTTAAGTCAGGTATATAATTTTTATCTTGGAATAGTGCTGGCGCGTGTTGCTTATATAATTTTAGATAATGATAGTAATAATGGAAGGGTTAAGTTATATGGCTCAAAATGGTTACTAATATTAACAATTCCAATATTTTTATATTTTTATTTTTATAAACCAATAATAAATATACCAGATAATTTTAAAACTACTTTAGTTGTATTATCAATAGCAATAAGTTTTTATTTGTTAGAGGGAAAAAATTCGAGTAATAAAGTGATATGTAATATTACCAATTACTTCAATAATATATCTTATGAGTTTTTTTTGGTCCATCACTTTGTGATATATCAAATAGATTATATGGTTAATTATAGAAGAGTTAGTGGTGTAGAGACTTTAACTATTATAATATTAGATTTTATATTGACTATTATTATAGCAATAATAGTTAAGAGAATCTCAAAAAGTTTGTTGACAATATTTTCAAACATAGGCGCTATAAATAAATAGCATTTTGATAGATGGTTGTAATTGTAGGAGGGTATTATGAAATTTAGAAAATTAGTTTCAGTAGTGTTATTAATTGCGATGGTATTAACTTCGGTTAATCCAAGTTTTGCATTGGACAATGAAACTATTAAGAGTATCGTTAAAGAACAAAGCGATGAAGATTACAGTACTGAAAAAACTGAAAGTACTTCTATGGTAGAGGGTTCTAATAAAAATGATGATACTACGAGTGAAGAGGAGACTGAACCAGAAGAATCTTCTGAAGAAACTGAAACAAGTGAGAGTGAATAAGAGTCATCTTCAGGTGAAGAAAGTTCAGAGACAACTTTGGGTGTGGAACCCGAGGAAACTGAAACAACTGAAACAACTACTGTTGTTGTGACAACATTTGAAACTGAAAAGGAAGAAGAAACAACATTGATAGTTGATGCTGAAACAAATGTTTTAGCTGAAGATAAAAACACTATTAGTGAATCTGCAACTATATCTGAATTAGAGATAGAGAATAGCGACATAAAAACTACTTCTGAGAATGATGATAGGGAAAATGTTTTATCTACTGTTTCGGAGATGAATTTAGCGGTGGAAGTCGTAAATGTGGCGACAGAGAGTAATTTATTTGGAAATGAAGATGGAAATGAATATGAGAACGATGAAAGCAAGTCAAGAATTACACCTATATATAAAAATGGCTTCATAAGCCCAAATTTTACAGTTGAAAAAGTCAAAAAAAATGAAAATTTTTCAGGTCTTTTTGGTGATAGCCCACTTCCAGCATTTTATGATGCAAGAACTGAGACAAATGATTTTGGCGTCTCAATAATACCACCAGTTCGTGATCAGTATCCATACGGAACTTGTTGGGCATTTTCTACTATTGGTATGATAGAAACATCTGTAAGAAAAAAGAATTATGTTCAAAGCGAGGGAGACCCTGGTGCTGATTTAAGTGAGGCAGCCATGGCTTATTTTACTTTAGAAGGTTTGGAAGATGTCACTAATGATACTAATAATATTGATAAACCAGGTCTTGAGGGTCATGATTATAGTAGTTTAAATTATGATTACTATGCTAATATGGGAATACCAAGAGCCTCTATATCATTTGCTGATGCAGGTGGAAACCAGACAGCAGCAACTCTTCTCGCTTCTACTTATATGGGCATAGTATCAGAGGCAGATTTCCCACATACTGTTGAAAATATAACTGACATACATGAAAATGGCATAGGCGATAGAGGGAGATTTGCATTCAATAATAATAGATATGAGATTTTAAATGCTGATTATATTAATAAAAATGATATAACTACTATTAAAGAGGCAATACTAAAAAATGGGTCTGTCGGAATTTCCTACTGTGAATCAAGAAATGAACATAATTGTCATGAAATAAATGGGGAGTATTATTACTTAGCACCAGGATATTTTGCACACATAGAAGATGATGGTAGTGTTGGGGATGAAATTAGGATAACTTCAAATCATGGTGTAATGGTTGTAGGATGGAATGATAATATAGATAATAGTTATTTTTATTATGATGGTGAAGTATATGAGGACGAAGGTACTTATGTTGTAGCATCATATAGTATAGCAAGAGATGGAGATGATGTATATTATCCAACTTATGAAAAAGAAATAGGTAGAGATGGTAGAAGAGGTGCATGGCTTGTCCGTAATAGTTGGGGAGAGAATGCAGAGTTAATGAACGGTGGATATTTTTGGATATCTTATTATGATTTAACTCTTGATGATGTTTTTTATACTGTAGAAGCAACAGAAAAAGATACATATAAATACAACTATCATTACGATACTTCAGCAGATGTTTCATCTTTTCCAATAGACACTATTGGTGGTTATGCGACAGATAAAATATCAAATGTATTTAAAGTAAGTGATGATATAAATCAAGTTTTGGAAGCAGTTAATGTTGCTATAAAATCTGCAAATTTTGATTATACACTTAAAATTTATACAAATGATGAAGAAATGCAAAATCCAGAAGACGGAAATGAAGTTATTTCTCAAATAGTTCATCATACAGCCGCAGGTGTTCATACAATACCGCTTAATAAAAGTGTATTTGTAAAAAAAGGAACATATTTTTCCATAGTTATAGAATTTGAACAAAGAGCGGAAAGATATGAAGTCTTTTATGACTATTCATCAAATCCAATTAATTTGCTACATCCAGAATCAGCTGATCGTTTTTATTATAATGAAGTTCATTATAATGAATCATGGAGACATAAAAGTAATGAAAATGAGTGGTTTGATTTAAATCGTGAATTTGATTTAGGACAAAGAGACGGCAGAATATATGGAAGAAATTTGAAAATTAGAGGTCTTACTAATGAAGCAAAAATCATCACATTTGATGCAGGCGGTGGAGTAGGCGAGATGTCAGAACAAGGAATAAAAGTTGCCTCTGCTTCAACTATCAATTTAAATACATTTACAAAAGAGAATGCTACATTTAGAAGATGGCTTGGAAGTGATGGAAATGAATATGTAGATGGTGACACTATCACATTAACTGACGATATAACTCTTACTGCTGACTGGTTAGAAATTTCTTCTGTAAGAGCAATAACACCTCCTACTAAACTCACATATAATTATGGAGAGAATATATCACTTGCTGGTCTAAGACTTAGTATTACATATACTGATAATACAACAGAAGAGTTTTCATATGAAGAATTAAATCAAGCAGATTTTAGAGTTCACAATAATCCGTTAAATACACAGTTGGCATCAGAGAGTTGTGCTCTTGATTGTAGTTTGATAGGAGTTTCATATAAAAATAAAAGGATAGAGTTTGATGAGATAGATGGCTTGGCTCATGACATAGCCAATAAATTTTACCCTATAACAATAAATAATACTCCTGATTTTACTGTTCCAGTAACTTTAGTAAAAAATGGCCCGTATGGTGGTACTCCTGTAAACATTCGTAATGGAGAAGCCTGGGATATGACAAATACTTATAAATATAATTTGATTAATAAAAAAAGCCCTATATTTTTATATAATTTAAATGGAAATGAGACATTTAGCATGGATATTTTGGACTTTAATAGTATAATTGCTGGATGTTATCTAGGTATAGGCGATAATAATAAAATGATAGGATATGAAACTATAACTGATGTAGAGATACCAGAAGGAACTATAAAGGGAACTCAAAATTCATTTGGTCAGATAACAAGTCAAGAACCGATGTCATTTTATTTTAGAAATAATTATGTCTTACTTTACATTGGTAGACAAGATAATAATATAAGTTTTTATCAAAACTTTTCAGGTTTATTAGATAGTATTGAAGTAAATAATATGCCAAATAAAAGGAATTATTTGGTTGGCGAAAGATTTGACCCAACTGGCTTATCTATAAATGCAAAAAATTATGATGGCTCAACTTATAAAAATAAAGTTTTTGAATATAATGACAGATATAGAGATGAATTTACATTTAGTCCATCACTTGATGAAAATCTTACAACTGATGTTCACGAAATAACTATTACATTTAGGGGAAAAACTTGCACTTTCCCTATAAGTGTTTTAGAAGATACTGCTGATTTAGTTCAAGTGACATTTGATTATGATGATAATGGAAGAATAGCTACTGTATCTATACCAAGAAATAGTACAGTATTTGCACCTAATACTCCAACAAAAAGAGGATGGAATTTCTTAAGATGGGCAGTTCCGCCAAATTATGGAACAGCATTTGATTTTAACACAGCTATCACAGAGGATATCACATTAGAGGCTTGCTGGATGGCTAAAACATATCATGTATACTTCCATGATAGCTTGATTAATCATAGTGCTTTAAATCATACATATATAGTTCCATTTGGAGATACTTTACCATTACCACCAACAGCAACTATTTCATTTGCTGATATAGGATTAAATATACCAACTGGATATTCATTTGATACTTGGTATGATAAAGTTACTGAAACTGATGTGACGGAAGTGACCCCAGATGATTCAGTTCCATCTTATAATTTCTTTGCAAAATGGAGAGCAAATACATATCAAGTCTCTTATAATTTGCAAGGTGTAACTGCAACTTTACCAAATAATTTATTTACAAAAACATATAATACTCCTGCGACTCTTAATATACCTTCAAATATACCAGGAGGATGTGAGTTTTTAGGATGGTATAAAGAACCAGAATGCACAAATAGTTGGGATGGTCAAACTGATTTAACGAGTATTCAAGATGATGATAAAATAATATATGCAAAATGGAGAGAAAGACCAATTGCAAGTGTAGTAGCATTAGCAAGTCCTTCAAGGCTACATTATAATGTAGGTGATACAGTTGATTTAACAGGTTTAAGAGTTAGGATAAAATATGATGATAATACTACAAGAGATGTAGAATATACCAATGATACAGCTCATTTGTTTAAAACATATACGAGTTTTTCAAATGAAGATAATATAATAAGAGATAGAGAATTTGTCACAGTCAAATATGTTGGAGATTATGTAGATGGTGAATCTGGTTTTGTTTTATTTAATAATCCATGGCACAATGAATCATATATACAAACAAGAGGATATAGAATAACAATAGATGACATAAATGATTCATCAAATTATTTGCCAGAGAGCACAGTTATGTGGACTGGGTTTACATATATAGGTGCTCAGAATCCACCACCTTGGAGAGAGGATGAGGCATATAAAGATTATTTAAAAAAGCATCCTATAATATTATTCTATAAAACTGTAGGAGAAGCAGTTCCGGATCCTATTAAAAATAACCGTCAAATAGGAACTTATTGGTATGGTATTGATGAAGAAACTAATGCGATGATTGGTTATCCAGGTATGACAGATATATATATACCAGATGAGTTTATGGAGCAAGGCAATGATAAATACATGGATGGTTATTATCGTGGAAGATATTTCAAAATGTATTTTGATGTAACAACAGTTAGTGGAAGTGCATTAAAAACTGTTAATTTCCATCCATATTTTGGAAAGATAGACAACATAGAGATTAAAGTTAACCCTGAAAAATTAGATTATATTTCGGGAGTTGATAGATTTGACCCTACTGGACTTGTTATAAATGCAGTAAATAGTTTAAAAGATGAACAAGGGACAGTAAGGGAAGTTGGACTAATAAAAGAATTTAAATATGAAGACCATGCTGATGAGATAACATTTGATGTGAGCTTAGATGAAGCTCTTACTTCTAATCAAGTAACAATCAATTTTAGAGGGAAAAGTTGCACTTTAGATTTAAATTTAATGACTCAATCAACTGAAAGTAAAAATGTAGTATTTAAAAATGGATATGATGGAACTATTATTTCTACGAAAACTATACCAATGGGCAATAGAGTAACAGCACCTCATAATCCTGTAAGAAATCATTATGATTTTGTTAATTGGGTAGTAGAGGGAACAGAAGATGTATTTGATTTTGCAAACACTATAATAAATGACGATTATACTCTTGTAGCAAAATGGAATCCACATGTGTACCCTGTCAATATTTATGGTGCACATCCGACACTTGGACCTTCTGGAACAATTATTTTTAAAACTATAAATAGGACATATGGAGAAGATTTGACTTTGCCAAGTGGTGCAGAGCATAAGGCTGAGATTGATGCTTATCATGATCCAGATTATTTAAATTATGAAATAACAGGTTATATTGATCGTGATAGTGGTCAGAAATTGACAGTAATATCAGGTACAGATGATAGAGAAGTAATAAATCTTTATCCTTGCTGGGAGCCAGAAGTGTATGAGATGGTATATGATTTAGCTGGAGGTTCTTTTGTAGATGGTTTCACACCAAAAGCGACAAGGTCTTATTTAGAGAGCTTAACACTTCCTACGGCTGATAGAGTTGAAAAAACAGGTTATAAATTTAAACATTGGAGATTTAATACGGATAGCGAGAATACAGTAAGAACTGAAATTTATTCAAGGACTACAAATCACCAAGTAGTAGCTGTGTGGGAAAAAATACAATATACTATTAAATATGATGTAAGAGGTCTCGCAACTACACCATCTGATTCTACAAAAATATATGATACAGCAAATACTTTACCAAATCTTAATCAGATAAAAACAGGTTATATTTTTGAAGGTTGGTATAGAGATCAAGGATATACACAAAGCTATGATATAAATGATGAATTGTCAGTTGTAGATGGTGATATAAAAACAATATATGCTCGTTTTAAAGCAAGAATTACTTATAATGCAAATGGACATGGAACTGCACCAGCAATGGATGAAGTAATACTTGGTGAAGCAGTAGTGCTACCTACTATGGCAAATGTTGATGGCTTCACATTTGATACAGTAAATAGCTGGTATGATAGTGAGGATTTATCAAATGCTAATTTTGTAGGTCAGGCAGGAACAGAATATGTAGTAACTGAGCCAAAAGAATTATATGCCAAGTGGACTACAAATACATATAGTGTAAGTTTCAATGTAGGAACTACAGGTGCTACAGCACCAACACCAGTAAGTAAGACTTATGGTGTAGCAAGGATAGATGATTTACCAACACCAACTAGTATTCCATCAGGATATGAATTCCTTGGTTGGTATAAAGAGAGTACATATGAACATCAGTGGACAGGAAAAGTTGCAAATGATGATTTAACAACTGAAAATGGTGTAACGATACCAGTCTATGCAAAGTGGAAGAGAGCAGTAGTCTTCAGTGTGTTATACAATGGAAACAACATTGGCGCAACAGTACCAACTTCTATTGAGATAACAAGTGCGACAACTATAACACTTCCTGATACAACTGCTACTGGTTATACATTTGGTGGATGGTATAGAAGTGAGACAGACTTTACTGATGCAAATTTTGTAGGAATGAATGGCACAACTGGCATAGCAGTAGATAGTCCAACAACATTCTATGCGAAGTGGACACCAAATCAATATAGAATAAATTACAACACAGTATTAACTGATGCAACTATAGCACATACCTATGTAGATAAGACATATGGAGTAGATGCAACATTAGACAACCCAAGTAGAGAAGGATATGACTTTGATGGCTGGTATAGAAATTATAATTCAACGAACAAATCATATACTGACCCATATGATGGCACCAGTGATATAATAAGTATAAATGGTGGTAACACAACTATTTATGCAAAGTGGACAGCACATGAGTATACTATAAATTATGATACAGTGATAAGTGATGCAACTATAGCACATACGAGCACTACAAAAACTTATGGAACTAACAAAACATTAGACACACCAACAAAAACCAATTATACATTTGTTGGCTGGTATAAGAATTACAATGCGACAACTCATGTATATTCAGATGAGTATGATGGCTCAACTGATATAATTGCAACTTCTGGTGGTTCTACGACAATTTATGCGAAGTGGCAAGCAAGGGTATGGTATAATGCAAATGGTCATGGCACTTCCCCAGCAGCAGTAGATGTAGATTTATGGGGAACAACTACATTACCAACTCTTACAAATGTGACAGGATGGACATTTGACACAACAAATAGTTGGTATGATAATTCCAACTGCGAAGGAACAAGTGTTGGTCAAGCAGGAGGTAATTATATTGTCACAGAACCAAAAGAACTATTTGCAAAGTGGACAGAGAACACTCATAAGGTAATACTCCACATAGATGGTGGAACATTTAATGCAGGATATACAGACTTCACACTAAATGCAACAACAAATAATTATGAAGCAAATAGGCTTTATCACGAGGCAAAAGTTCTTCCAACAAATGCAAACATAACAAAGACTGGATATACATTTGATGGTTGGTATGATAATGTTGGAATGACTGGAGCAAAAGTCACAAGTGTAGTAGCAAACACTGATGCAGAAAAAGAATATTGGCTCAAGTGGAATGAGAACTCATATGGCATTACATACTTTGAAAATGCTGGAACATATGCAAGTGGATATAATAAACCAACAAGTAGGCCTTATACAGAAAATACCCAATTACCAACTAATACACAGATTACAAGAACTGGTTATGACTTTGAAGGTTGGTATGAGAATTCAGAGTTTACAGGAACTCCAATTACAAGCATAGGACCAAATGTAGCAGAGGCAAAGGTAGTATATGCAAAGTGGAATCCAAAGACTTATCCAGTTAATCTTGAAACTAATGGTGGAACAATAAATGAAGGAGATGTAACGAGTTATACATACGGAGTAGGAGCAACACTTCCAACTAATGTGACAAGAAATGGATATGTATTTAAAGGTTGGTGGACAGAAGATGGCTCAACAAGTTGGGGACAACAAGTAGCGGTTATAGGAACAACTGCAACAGAAGAAAAGACATATTATGCAAGATGGGCACAATCATATGCAGTAACATTTAATTTAACAACAGGTACACCTCATCCAACTACTGACATATCAAATGCACCAGATACTCAAAATGTAGAATCGGGACTTGTAGCAGTAAGACCAACAGTTAATCCAAGTGCAGCAAATGTAGCATTTGATAACTGGTATGCTGATGATACATTTACTACATTGTATGACTTTAATCAAGCAATAACAGCACCAACCACAATATTTGCAAAGTGGATTGATGCATCTACATATGAAGTAGAGTTTAGATTAACAAATGCTATAGTAAGTCCAGCTATGGTAGAAGCGATACCAAGTCAATACATAGTAAGTGGTAATAAAGTGCAACAACCATCAAATCCAGCATCAGATGGTTATAGATTTATAGGATGGTTTGCAAATTCAGAACTTACTACGGCATATGATTTTAATAATGCAATAACAGGTCCAACAATTATATATGCTAAATGGGAACTTATAACTTACACCATCACATATAATTTAAACAATGGTGCTTTTGTAGATGAAACTACAGTGCCAAGAGAATATAACATAACAAATGCAAATACAATAGCTTTACCACCAGATTCAAATATAACAAGAAACCACTATACATTTGATGGCTGGTATAGATCAAGTGATTTTACAGGAGCAACAATAACGATACTTACAGGCTTACACGAGAACTTAAATTTATTTGCAAAGTGGACATTCAATCCAGGAACTGGTACATACCACACTATAAACTTCCTACCAGGTGGTGGAACAGGCTCTATGAGTTCACAATATGCATTTACTGGAGAAGAGACAACACTTAATGTAAATACATTTATAAGAGATGGACATACATTTAGTGGCTGGTCATCAAATGATGGAAGAACATTTGCAAATGGACAAACATTAGAAATAAATGCGATAACAACCGACTTAATTTTAACAGCCTTGTGGACTGCTAATGAAGCCCCAGCCCCAACACCATATTATCCACCATCAGGTGGCGGCGGAGGTAGAGGTGGTGGAGGCGGCGGAGGAGGCGGTGGCGGTGGCCGTGGAGGTGGAGGAGCACTTCCATCAAGTTTTGCGGCT
Organism: Lachnospiraceae bacterium; assembly: GCA_017934175.1. Lineage (GTDB taxonomy): Bacteria > Bacillota > Clostridia > Lachnospirales > Lachnospiraceae > UBA3633. Next base: position 29,440 of record JAGBKB010000019.1, read on the forward strand.
GCGCCAACAACCACTGAAAATGCCACACCAAAACCAGCAGTTGTACAAGCAATAGACTCTACTCTTACTACTTGGGCATTTGACCCAATAACAAATAAGTTTAAATTAAATGTAAATATAAATGGACAAAATGTACCAGCATCAAATGGCTTCTACACAGTAAATGCAGTAGAGACTAAAACAGTTAATGATATACCTACACAAGTAGCAGTGCAAAATACATATTACTTTGATGCAGAAGGAAGTATGGTTACAGGATGGGTAAAGACAGTTGATAGCAAGTGGTACTTCTTTGAGAATGCAAAGACAGCCGATGAAGGAAAGATGATAGTTGGCTGGAAACAAATACAAAACGACTGGTATTATTTTCAAACTGATGGTGTGATGCTTGTAAGTTCTACAACTCCAGATGGCTACTTTGTAGGAGCAGATGGTAAAATGATTACAACAACATAATAATTTGTAATAACAACATAATCAATTATAACTTACAATAGATAACAAAATAAAGAGGCGGAACAAACACATTTCCACCTCTTTTTGTTTACTATATTATTTTTTCAAAACATTTTTTCTGATTATATCAATACTTTGATTGATAAGAGATAAGAAAAGTGAAATAGATATACCAAGAGTTGTTAGTATTAAAATTGAAATTATAGAGTTGTGAGATAAAGTTTCTCTTATAAAAGATGGAAGGTATGGTATAATAAATCTATTGCTAAAATAAACTGATGGTACATGGTAAGCGAGTATGTATAAACTATTTTTTCCAAGGTATGAAAATAGTTTATTTGGAGCATTAACTAAAAAAAGTAAAACCCTAAACATTTTTTGAGATAATACATTATTTTTAGTACTATTGACATTTTTATTTAGTAAACTCATAATTTTTTCATTTACATAAACTGATACAATATATATTATATATGAAAAAATTGCGAAAAGTATAAATCCAAGTATAGCATCTACATACATATAAAAAGCATTTTTATAATCTCGTGCATTTAAATCTATACGACCATTCCACATAGAATATTCATACCAGGTTTTTGCAATTAATATAACTGCAAATGTTGAAATGACTATAACTATTATTCTTAATAATAATGTGTTAGTATGCTCTTTAGTGCCAGAGTTTAAAATGGATGTGTTATTATTTTTTTTATCAAATAATATATTAGATACTAAACTATAAATTCTAGGAATAGTTTTTCCTAATACATTTCCAAGAAAAACAAAACCAAGACAAAAACCTGCAATTTCAATGTTGTAAGGCAATCGTTTTAGTTTATAGATTCTTGCATAATAGAAAGATATAAACATAATTATTGTTATAAAAACAAATGTTAAAAATGTAACAGATAGTGTTCTTAGATTAATAGAATTGCTACTATTATCTATAGATAAGTTTTTATTTTGAGTTTTTATTTTGGAAGTAATTATTTTATATGATATACATTGTATAATTTCAAAACCTGTCATTGTGACAAAATAAAATGTTAAAAACCATAAAGGTAAATTAAGTGCATGGTCTGGAGGAATACCGATTCCTTTAAGGACAACTGGAATTGCATTTATTTTTTGTTCTGTTGTTGTGGGAACAATTATAAATGTTATTAAATAAAAAACAAAATATGGTAAAAGAGTACCCATCACTCTTTTATGTATTATAGTAGAAATTTTAGTATTTTCATTGATATGTGAAAGGATACCACCAATTATTAAAAATGCATGCATATGGAAACTATATATAAGCGTGAGAGTTCTTGAATCATACTCAAAATATGGAAGGTGCCCTATAACTACAAGAGTTATAAGTAACCCCTTCATAATGTCTATATATATGTTTCTTTTTTTTGTCTTAACTTCCATATTATTATAATGAAAATGTTGATTAATTCATTATTTTATAGTGAATAATTTATGTAAATTGCTTTAATCATAGTTTCCTTATCTCATAAATTATAACATAATGAATAAAAAAATAGTAGATTATTGCAAGTAATAATATTATATACAAACATAATAAAAATATGGTATAATATGTAGATATATGGAATTATATAAGTTAATATAATTATAAATATTGATATAGTTTATTAAAGGTGGAAAAAATTGATATTTGATAAGTTAAAAAAGCAAAAAGCAGTGTATAGTTGTTTTTATGATAGCGAGTTCAATGCTTATGATGATAATAAAAATCTAAATATTCCTCAAGAAGTAGTATCTATAGGGATATGCATTACAAATTATAAAGGTGTAATTATAGAAAAGTTTTATTCCCTTATTAGTTTAAAAGCAGCAAAAAGAATTTCTAATCGCTGTACAGAGATAACAGGGATAAAGACAAGAGATTTGAAAGATGCAGAAAACTTTGAGCAAGTAACTAATAAAGTTGTTAAACTTTTGAAAAAATATAGTATCAAAAGTATTTATTGCTATGGGCTTGAGGATAAAAGAGTACTTGAAAAAACTATAGAACTTTATGACAATAAAAGAAGTGGTCGCTATATAGCAAAAATGCTTTATGATGTAAGAAATGATTTTAAAAAGAAAACAAAAGGGATAGCCTGGGACCAAGGATTGCCATTTCTAAAAGGAATCTGTGAAATTGATGGACCGGTTATACATGATGCATTACAAGATGCAATAGACCTTTCTCGTATATACTACAAATTAATTTATTCAGGGTATAATGAAAAAATATATGAGAAACTAAATAGAGAGAGAGAAGAATTAATTAGTTATAAAAGAAATAGGAGAATCAAAGAAGAGAATGCTACAGTTGTAAGTGCGGACCTTGTTAGAAGTAAAAATAAACTTGTTGATTTCCTTGAAAAAAATGAAATATTGCATATGGATGCAGGTGCAAAACGTGCGATTATTGATGATTTGAATCTATTATTTATAGGAGAATAAAATATAATTATAAAAAATACTTTTCATATAATAATCAAAAAGTAGATATTTATGTTGTTGTTGAAATGAGTATATAAATGTGTTAAAATAAGATTGTTTATGATTATTTTTAAATTAATTATATAAGGGGTATGGTATGGCAACTAAAAAAATTAAAAGAAAAATGAAGACTATGGATGGAAATGAGGCTGCGGCTCATGCATCTTACGCTTATACTGAAGTAGCAGCAATTTACCCTATCACACCTTCATCAGTTATGGCTGAACACACTGATGAGTGGGCTACTGAGGGTAGAAAAAATATTTTTGGTGAGACAGTGCAAGTTAAGGAAATGCAATCTGAGGCTGGTGCCGCTGGTGCAGTTCATGGTTCGCTTTCTGCTGGTGCTCTCACTACTACTTATACTGCTTCACAAGGTTTGTTACTTATGATACCAAATCTTTATAAGATAGCAGGTGAAGGACTTCCAGGTGTATTTAATGTGTCTGCAAGAGCAGTGGCAACTCATGCGCTTTCTATATTTGGAGACCATAGTGATGTATATGCTTGTCGACAAACAGGTGCATGTATGCTTGCATCTGGTTCTGTACAAGAAGTAATGGATTTAACTCCTGTGGCTCACCTTTCTGCTATAAAAGGTAAACTTCCATTTATAAACTTTTTTGATGGATTTAGAACTTCACATGAGATACAAAAAGTTGAACTTTGGGACTATAAAGACTTGGCTTCACTTCTTGATAAGAAAGCATTAAAAGAATATAAAGATAATGCAATGAACCCAAATCATCCAGAAGAGAGAGGCTCTGCTCAAAACCCAGATATTTTCTTCCAAGCAAGAGAAGCAAGTAATGTAAGTTATAACAATATGCCAAAAATAGTTGAAGGTTATATGAATGCTATAAATGCTATGATAGGAACTAATTATAAATTATTTAGTTATTATGGTGATAAGACTGCAAATCATGTAATCATAGCCATGGGTTCAGTATGTCAAACTATTGAAGAGTATATTGACTTTATGAACAAAAAGAAGAAAGCAAAAATTGGTTTGATAGAAGTTCATCTCTATAGACCATTTTCAAAAGAACATTTATTAAAAGCACTTCCATCAACTGTAAAAACAATATCTGTTCTTGATAGAACTAAAGAGCCTGGTGCATTTGGCGAACCACTTTATCAAGATGTAGTTACTGCACTTAAGGGAACAAAATTTGATAAATGCAAAATTTTAGGTGGACGTTATGGTCTTGGTTCAAAGAACACAACACCAGAGCAGATTGCGGCAGTATATGCAAATAAAACACAAAATGGTTTCACTATAGGAATTAAAGATGATGTCACTAAACTTTCTCTTAAAGAGGGTGCAGCATTTAATTCTACTCCAGAGGGAACTACTTGTTGTAAGTTCTGGGGACTCGGTTCAGATGGAACTGTTGGAGCAAATAAAAACTCAATCAAGATAATTGGTGACAATACAGATATGTTTGTTCAAGCATATTTTGATTATGATTCTAAAAAATCTGGTGGTGTAACAACATCGCATTTGAGATTTGGAAAGAAGCCAATTAAATCAACATATCTCATTTCAAAGGCAAACTTTGTGGCTTGCCATAAATCATCTTATCTCAATCAGTATAATATGGTAGAAGATTTAGTAGATGGTGGAACATTCCTTCTCAATTGTGACTGGGATATGAAAGCACTTGAAAAAAATCTTCCTGACCATGTAAAAAAATATATTGCCACTCATAAAATTAATTTCTATACTATAGATGGTGTTAAGATTGGTATAAAGACTGGCATGGGACCAACTCGTATCAACACTATACTTCAATCTGCATTCTTTAAACTTGCAAATATCATACCTGAAAAGAAAGCAATAGAATATATGAAAGCGGCTGCAAAAGCAACTTATGGAAGAAAAGGTGAGGATGTAGTTAAGAAAAATTATGATGCCATTGATGCTGGTGCTACTGGTATGGTAAAAGTAGAAGTTCCTGCATCTTGGAAAAATATAAAAGTTACTGAAAAGAAAGCAACTGCATCTAAAGGTGCAAAAGATGTAGTTAAGTTTGTTGATAGTATTCAAAAGAATGTAAACAATAAAAATGGTGATAAACTTCCAGTATCTGCATTTAAAGATTATGTATATGGAAATACACCATCAGGCACTTCTGCATATGAGAAAAGAGGAGTAGCAGTTAAAGTTCCAGTATGGAATAAAGAAAATTGTATACAGTGTAATTTCTGCTCACTCGTATGTCCTCATGCTGCAATTAGACCAGTTGCTATGAACGCTGAAGAAGTTAAAAAGATGCCAAGTGGTATGAACTCTAAAGATTTAAATGGATTAGATGGATATAAGTTTTCAATCGTTACAAGTGTATTAGATTGTACTGGCTGTGGTGTGTGTGCAGACACATGTCCTGGTATGAGAGGTGAAAAAGCACTTGTTATGGAAGATTTAGAAAAAGTTTATAGCGACCAAAAGTATTTTGATTATGCTGTCACTCTTCCAGATAAAGAAGATATTATAGAAAAATATGGTGAACAAACTGTAAAAGGTTCACAATTTAAGAAACCATACCTTGAGTTTTCAGGAGCCTGTGCTGGTTGTGGAGAAACTCCTTATGCAAAACTTGTTACTCAACTTTTCGGAGATAGAATGTATATAGCAAATGCTACAGGATGTTCATCAATATGGGGCAATTCATCTCCATCAACACCTTATACTAAAGATAGTAGAGGTAGAGGACCGGCTTGGAATAATTCACTCTTTGAAGACAATGCAGAGTTTGGATATGGTATGTTCCTCGCTCAAAAGGCAATAAGAGGAGCACTTATTAAGAAGGCTGAAGAATTGATGACTGCATCTACAGGTGAATTAAAAAATGCACTTGCAGAATATATAGATACTAAAAATAGTTCAAAGTTAAATGGAAAGGCAACAGATAAATTAATCCCATTATTACAAAAGTCAACTAATTCACTTGCAAAAGAATTATTAGCAAAGAAAGATTATCTTGCGAAGAAGAGCCAGTGGATATTTGGTGGTGATGGTTGGGGTTATGACATTGGATTTGGTGGTGTAGACCATGTACTTGCATCAAATGAAGATATAAATATTATGATATTTGATACAGAAGTATATTCAAATACTGGCGGACAATCATCAAAAGCAACTCCAACTGGTGCAGTTGCACAATTTGCGGCTGGCGGTAAAGAAGTTAAGAAAAAAGATATAGCATCAATAGCCATGTCATATGGTTATGTGTATGTAGCACAAATATGTATGGGTGCAGATAGAAATCAAGCAGTTAAAGCAATAATGGAAGCAGAAAACTATAATGGACCATCTCTTATAATTGCTTATGCACCTTGTATTAATCACGGAATTAAAAAAGGTATGGGTAAGGCTCAAGTGGAGCAAAAGATTGCAGTTGAGTGTGGATATTGGCATAACTTCCGTTTCCGCCCAAATGCTACAGGTGAAGAACAAAAGTTTGTACTTGATAGTAAGGAACCTAACTTTGATAAGTACCAAGAGTTCCTTGATGGAGAGGTTCGTTATTCTTCACTCGCACTTAAAGATAAAGAAAAAGCGTCTAAATTATATGAGAAGAATCAGAATGAAGCAAAAGCAAGATATACATATCTCAAAGCACTCGGAAACTTATATGCAACACCAATTCAATAATTTATTAAAGGCGGATAACATCCGCCTTTTTTTATGCCATAAAATACAGTCCAATTTAATTAACTTTCATATCTTTTTTGTTCGGTTATATTTTCATTTAAATATTAATCAACACATTTTAATTTACAATTAAGTTTTAATTTGTCAACTTTATTGTTTATTAAATCGCTGACTTTTGACTTCAACATGTCATAATCTTTAATAGTATATTTAAACCATGTATCAGATGGTATGTATTGATTAGTTATTTCATATTTATATTGTGCTATAAGCAATCCCACACAAGCGAAAATTTCATTTACATCTAGTTTATCACTGCTTTTATAAGATAATATTTTAAATTCAGTTGCTATTCTTACTAATTCTTCTGAACCATAGATTAATACTACATTAAATATGTCATTTAGTTTTTTCACTTTTTCTTCTTCAGAAATATTAGTAAATTTATTTTGAATTATATCAAGTAGCGGTAAAAAGTATTCTTGTAATTTTTCGCTTGAACTAATATTTTTAGATTTATAAATTTCAGAAATAAAAGCATTTTTATTTGCAAAATAAGTTATAATCAATCCTATAATTGTGACCAATGATGGTACGAGTATATTTAAAACTTCAATATTAATTAACATAATTACCTCCTTCAAAATTATTACAGTTTTACTAACACCGACATGAGTCTCGTATACTAGAATTAAATGAATCAAACTTTTTTTAAGTCAATTTTGTTGTAAAACCTTTTGCATCTTTCCCATTAATATATATTGTCAAGCATTACCATAGATATCCAAGATATATCTCTACCATAGTATTCTTTATTTTTGTAGATGGAATTCTTTCACCAATGGTTTTGCAAGTACTACCAAGTTTAATTCCTGCTATATTAGTTATTTTTACATTTTTGCCATTTACAAGATTTAAAATACTCAATAGTTTTACACTACTATTTGTATGCTGTATGTTTCTTGTTTCTGATTATTTTTGAAAGAATAAGTATTCACTTATTACCCTACCTTTTTTGTTTCAATATTTTTATTATAAAATAATAAATACTATATATGCTTAAAAAACGCTAACAAATATTTATTTTACTACATTTTTCATGTTCTTAAACATATTATCGTATTTAATCATTATTCTATTATCATCCCTGTATGAATACTTTTCTTTAATTCTGTCCTCAAACTCTAATGTATCTGCATCAAACATTGATTCTGGTCGTTTGGTATGTGAATAAATCCATAAAAATCTATTGTTAGTAATATCATTCTTGATGAATTCATAATAGGGTTTATTATTTATAAAATGACTATAAATGCCTCCTAGCCATTTTGTCAATAATTCAAGCCAATATTTATCAGTTTGCCCAAAAGAACAACCATAATTAACAATTAAGTCTGATGCAAATATTATTTTATCACTATCTTTTACACCTTTTTGATTAATACATTTATTGCGAGATGGTTTTATAATTTGTTGTATATATCTATAATTATTATCAAACATTTCTACATTCTTAACTTGTGATTCATCATTTAACCCAAAGCAAATCTTTCCAGTTTTATAACTTCCATGACAATGAATTATATCCTCTATTGTTATATTTTTGCTATTTAAAAAATTATTTAACTCTGAGTTTCCCTTTATTATATATACCAATTTATCTATTATTATTGTATAGTTGAATGTCAAAATATTAATTATAATATTTTTATCTATTCTATAATGCATTAAAAGAATTAAAATATCATCCATAAAATTATGTGCTATACTATTTTTCTCTAAATCAGTTTTTTCCTCAAATTTAATTTCTTGTATAGTTAAATAGTTAAGCAATTCTTTCCCCATATCGCAAAATGCAGTATAAAAATCTTTGACATCCGTAAACTCAGATGTTAATTTTCCAATTAATAATTCTAAGTCACACCAGTTCTCTTTCTTTACTTCTGTTTCTAATAATTGTTTAAATTTAATTACACTTGAATTATCACTTTTTACCTTGTATAAATAATACAAAACAAAATCTTCATATGAAGTTTTCAATCCCATGTTTAAATCAAAGCCATTGCCTAAAAACAAAGTAACATTTTTTGTATTATTCTCTTTCTCAATTATATTTACCACTTTTATATTACTCATATTCTAACAACCACTCTCTCAAATTTACAATATTTATCCCATCAACATTTCCCATGCCATAATCATCAAGTGTAAGTATTGTTTTTTTATAATTGTCTTTTATGGATTTTAATGAATTAATTTCTCGTACCTTAGTTTTTTCATCATATAAAGAAGTTGAAACTTGGTAATACTCTATTTCGTTTTCTTTTTTTATAACGAAGTCAACTTCTAAATCATTTACTTTACCTACATTTACAATATTTCCTCTTCTAAGTAGTTCTAAGTAAACTATATTCTCAATATTATATCCTAAATTTGTATTATTTTTTATTGAGGAAACTTTTTTAAATCCCAAATCAACCAGATAATATTTTGATAAAGTTTTTAAATTTTGCTTGCCCAAAATATTATACCTATTGCATTCATATATCAGATAACACTCTTTCATATATCTAATATACTTTTCAACAGTATTATATGATACTTTTTTGCCGTAAGAGTTTAATGTGTTGGCTATGGAATTTGGAGACACAATGTTTGATGTGTTATCTATAATAAAGTTTAATATATTTTCAAATGTTGTTAAATCTATATCACTATGCCTTTTAACTATATCATTATTTAAAATTGTATTATATAAACCTATTATATATTCATATTTCATTTCATTTGTTTCAAGGTTTAGTAAGTAAGGTAATCCACCATTATTTAAATAATCATTAAATAATTCTATGCTGTCGCTTTTATCAGAGATATACTCCTTATATGATAGTGGCAACATCTTAATCTCAACATATCTTCCAGTGAGTAGCGTTGCAAGTTCACTGGACAACAAATCAGCGTTTGAGCCTGTGATATATATATCAACATTCTTTTTTACATATAAGCTATCAATAATAATTTGAAAATCTTTAACTTTTTGAATTTCATCTAAGAATATATAACTATATATTTCTTTGTTGTTTTTAATTCTCTCAATAATATATTTATATAGTTTATCTTTATCTAAAAGCTCTTCATTTTCTTTTTCTTCAAAATTTATTTTAATGATTTGACTATCTTTTGCTCCATTTTCTTTTAAATAATCTATGAATTGTTTCATCAAAATGGATTTCCCAGACCTTCTTAGTCCTGTGATAACCTTAATTAGTTCTTTTTCCTTAAAATTATTTAATTTTTTCAAGTAATCTATGCGTTTTATCATATATGTATATTTTACCGTATTTTTGTATATTTGTCAAGTTTTTTCATAAGTATGAAAAAACTTTGTAAAATTGTAAGTTTTTCTATGTAAAGAGGCTTTATCTATTGATACTTTTATGTTGCTTAAAATAGGGATTTTATGTATAATATAGTTGTAGGTAAGAAAACCTATAAGTTAGGTTTGTTGGAAGAAAATATGATTGACAATAGAAAGTTAAAAGTTTATTTAGATACATCAGTTATAAGTTATTTGCAACAAGAGGATGCACCTGAAAAGACAAGGATTACTTTAGAATTATGGGAAAGATTTAAGAGTAATATTTTTGATGTTTGCTTATCTGATTTGACTTTATTGGAAGTAGGAAATTGTGAAGAACCTAAAGTATCGTTCATGAGAAATAAATTAGAAGAAATATTGTATAGCAGATTGTCTATTGATAATTCAGTTGTTAAATTCGCAAATGATATAGTTAAAACTGGCATTTTAACAGAAAAGAGCATTGAAGATTGTCAACACATAGCAGTGGCATTAATAAATAATTGCGATATAATTCTTTCTTGGAATTTTAAACATTTAGTAAATGTAAAAACAATAGATGGTGTAAGAGCATTATCTATGATAAAAGGTTATAAAAATATAAATATTTTGAATCCAATGACTTTATTAGAAATGGAGGTGTAAATATGGAAAAAAAGTTTAAAAATCTAACCATTGATGACATTCACGAAATAAGAGAGGCAAATTCAAAAATGTTTGAATCTATGAAAAGTGAAGATATATGTAAATACATAAAAGAAAAGGCAGATAGTTTTTTGAATAATAAAAATAAAGAAAGTTTTGTTTATGCATAATAAATGAAAGGAAATAAAGATGCGAGTTTCTACTTATAATACATACATACATACATACATGTCTCTCTTTAAGAGATAATTCTTTTAGTAGAAATTTTAATATAAGTAAATTTTAGAATCGTCATTTGAGATGACGATTTTTTAATGCAATAAAATTTTGGAGGTTAAAAATGTTTTGTCCTAATTGTGGAAATCAAATGAGTAATGATGCTAAATTTTGCAAGGAATGTGGGTGGCATAGATCAGAAATAAATAATAAAAAAGGTATTAATTTTAATATGCCGATAATCTCAATCACCTCTATAATTAAGGGAATAATTATTATATTGACTATTGGAATAGTAGTAAATTTTATAATTGGAAGAGTTAATTATAAAAAATCAAAAGATATATATAGAACTGGCATAGAAACAACAGCATCTAGGAAAATTGTATATAACAAAGGAAATAATATATATGCAAAAAATGAAATCGTAAAAGAAGGTTCTGATTTGTATTATTTTAATAGTAATGAAGAAATGGTAAAGAATGATTGGGTAGAGTATGATGGAAAATGGTATTATTGTGAAAGCGATGGCAAAATAGCAAAAAGCAAATGGGTAGAAAATACATATTATGTTGATGAAAATGGACAAATGTTGAAAAATACATTTACTCCAGATGGGTATTATGTAGGAGATGATGGGAAATATGTTGACTTAAATCTAAATAATATAAATGCACAAGTGAATAGTAATAGTTTATCAGAACAAATTAAAAATGCAAAACTATTAACTGAGTATTCTGAAGATACTTTGATTGACCAAATAGATACAGTTAAATTTGGTTCATATCCACAGTCAGATGCAAGTGGAAATGTAAAAGAACCTATTGAGTGGATTGTGCTTGAAAGATACGACAATAGAGCTTTGCTTTTAAGCAAATATATTCTTGATTGCAAGAAATATAACAGCGAAAATACTGATATAACTTGGGAAATGTGTAGTTTGAGAAATTGGTTGAATAATGATTTTTATTTGGAAGCATTTGATAGTAATGAACAAAATAGAATACTTACTACAAATGTTATAAATAGTAATAATAGTAGTTTCGGAACATATGGAGGAAATAATACTAATGATAAGATATTTTGTCTAAGTATTGATGAGATAAGAAAATATTTTGGAGATGGTATTGAGAAATATGGTGGCTCATCTTTTTTTATAGGAAAAAGAATATCAACAAAAGCAACTAATTTTGCATTAAGTATTTATACAGATGATAATAGAATATGGAGGTATGGTGGAAATGATTGGGATAAAGGACATAGTCCATATTGGCTTCGTTCACCTGGTAGCGAACAGAATAGTGCAGCAGATGTTTCTTCTGGACACTATGGAATTAAAGGTGTTAATGTTGATGAAAAATGGCTTGGCATTCGTCCAGCTCTATGGATATTATATTAGGCTGAATATTGGGGAACACTTGGCTACTTGGGTGACATACGAATAGTAGATATTTGGAATGACTAAAATATAAATGGATACAATATGGATAATAGTATTTTAAAATATTTTTATAACATAGAATTTATTTCAGGATGTAGTCTTCTGTTCTATTTGTTAGGGGTAAGACCTAATGAAAAAGATAAAACACTTATTAAAATTGAAGTCAAGGATATAAATATGTTGCAAGTTATTTATGAGAATAATTTGTCGTTTTATGAGGAGAATTTTAAAAATTTTAAGCAGGATTTGGATAATATTAAATTACTTAATTATGCCAATATTGCTTTAACCAAAAGGAGTGGTACTGGGCACCAAGATATGAGTGATTTAGATATAATGATGACAGCAAATTGGCAAATTTATGAATATGATAATAATTTATCGGAAATAAGTAAGATATTATTAAAAAAAGAATGTTATGTAATTATGAAGTTGCTCGATTTGAATTTAATAAGTTTTGGTATTAAAGACATTAGTTATTACAATTGTAATCCAATTGGCGAATTAATAATTTCTTTTACAACCAATCCAATAATGATTTACACTAAGCGAGATTATAAGAATAGATATGTAACTGACATTAAAATTGTATGGTGTAATTTTAAAGATTATGTAAAATTGCTAAAAACAGTTTGCACAGATGAAGAATTTGAAACAAGTAAAGTGCAACTAAAGAAAATTATAGAAAAACAAATTATTATTAAAAAAATAAGAGATAATAATGCAAATGGGTTAGTAGAATTACCAATTAAGCAAAAGTATAATATTAAATCTCTTTTTGAAGAAGTGTTTAATAAGACGAATTTAATATAATTGTTTACAAATAACTTATATTGGGAGGTTCTTGATGTTTTGTCATAATTGTGGGAATCAAATGTCGGATGGTGCGAAGTTTTGTGCAAATTGTGGCTGGTCAAAAGGTAAAAGTGCAAATAAACAAAGTGCAAAAGGTTTAGTTATTGAAAAAAAAATAGTTAAACCTTTATTAGTAGTGCTTGCTGTAGTTGTAATTGGCTTAATAGTTTACAATATGCCAAAACCTAAAGGAAAGGTATATGAATTTAGCAAGATAAGTAAAGTTAAATCTATAATGGAATATGCTAAGGATAAACACTTTTCTAATTTCACTGTTGATAAATTTGATACTGTAAAATTTGGATCATATCCTCAATCTGATGAAAGCGGAAACAAAAAAGAACCTATTGAATGGATAGTTCTTGAAAGAGAAGGTAATAAGGCATTACTATTAAGTAAGTATATTCTTGATGCAAATCAATATGATAAAGGTTCTTATCCTTGGGAAGTTTGTGGTTTAAGAAAATGGATCAATAATGATTTTTTTTATACTGCATTTACTGATAGTGAACAGAGTAGAATTCAAACTACATATGTTATAAATGATTATCGTAATGTTGATGGCATATATGGTGGAAATGATACGAATGATAGAGTGTTTTTATTGAGTTGGCAAGAGGTGCAAAAATATTTATATGAGCATAAGCCGCAAGCCACTAAAGCAACTAATTTTGCGAAGGATATTAACAATGATGGGGAAAAATTGTATGTGATAGAAACTAATGAATGGTATGATGGAAATAGTAGTTTTTGGCTTCGTACTCCTGGCAATAAGTATAAGCCAGCTCAGTGTGTTGAACCTGGTGGTGGTTTGTACGGCGCATCTATTACTGTTATTATCTCTGGTGTTCGCCCAGCTATTTGGGTGTCATACTAGAGTTTTTCAATAATAAATGTTTGGTAGTTATTAATGTAAATAATCTATATAATTGGAGGTTTTATGTTTTGTCCTAATTGTGGAAATAGAATTAATGATAATGCATCATTCTGTAATAACTGTGGATATAAGATAAAAAAACAAAAAAAACAGAATAAAAGTATTTTAAATACAATAATAAAAAAACAAGTAGCTATCGTTGCGATAGTAATATTATTTATAATTGTGATACTGGTTTTTACAAAAAGAAAAAATACGAAGAACTATGACTACATAAAAAAATATCCTAATTATAATGAAATACACTTAGATCCACCAAAAGAAAGAAATAGTTGGTATAAAATAAATGAAAAGTGGCATTTTGCTGATTCAGATGGTAATGAAATTAGAGGTACTTGGTTCAAGGTTTTAAATGACTGGTATTATTTTGATAGCAATGGCGAAATGCAAGTAAGTAAATGGATAGAGAATAAATATTATGTTGATGATTATGGCAAGATGTTAGTAAATGCATATACTCCTGATGGATATTTTGTAAATGAAAGGGGCGAGTATGTACAATAAAATAATTAATATTTTGAATTGTAAGTTTGTTGTAAAATTGTTTTTATTAACAGCAATTATTATATTATTATTGTCAAATGTTTTATTTGCAAATAATGCTAAGACCACACAAAAATCTGGATTTACTGATGAAGAGATAATGGCAATTTACAATAGAAGTGTTAGAGGAATTGATCATATATATTTAAAGAAAGTTATTGACAATAAAATGGATGTAGGTGTTCCAGGGCTTTGGGAACTTATAGTTCATGGTAATGATGGAGACTGGGATCATGATGGCATTAAAAATATAGATGAAATAGAGTTATTAAAAGATAAGGTAGGAAATTTATATTTAAATATAAAATCAGATCCATTTAATGAAGATTCAGACTTTGATGGAATAAAAGATGTAGTAGAAATTAAATTTGGACTAGACCCATTAAACTATACAGAAGATGAAAAACAACATTCTTTAGTATCACCATCAGATAAATTAAAAGCTAACTGGTTTCAGAATCTTCGTATAACTTTATCAAATAGATTTTTTGGAGTCGATGAGTTAAGTGAAATAGATATTATAGAGAATCATTTACTTAAGTTTTTGGATAGTGAAATGAATAGGATAAATGTGGAGGTTGTAGATAAAGTAGCTACTAGTATTGAAAATGGGACTGAACTATATGAGATAGTAAATGATGTACTTTTATCAAATAAATTGGATGAAGTCAAAATCATACCAGAGATTACAAATATGGTTAAAGATGTATTTAAAAAAACTGGGAAAGAAGTAGTAATAAATAGAATAAATAATTCAAATGAAATACTTGACTATTTAATTAAAAATGGAAGTAGGCAAACGGTTAAAAAAGCAGCAAAAAATGTTAAGAAACTTTTAAGTGATGAAAAAGAGAATTTATCGTATAAACTTGAGGGCATTGGAGAAGTTGCAGTTGATAATGTAAAGGATAAATTGATTGATTTATTGGTAGATAAATCTACAGAATATGCTTCTAAAAAACTCGCGAAAGAAGCACTTTATAAAACAATTAAAGATGATATAGGAATAGGATGGAATGTTGGGTATTTTATATTTAAAAATACATTTAAAGATACTATAGATAATGCTACTGATGATGCATTAGAGGCTTTGCTATATTGTGACTTAGGGAATGCAATATTTAATTATTATTCAAATTTATTTTATGAAAAAAAAGTAAATGATGGCAATAATACATACAAATATTATATATTAAAGGATGTAAATAATATTTATAATATCCTGGATACATATAAACTATTGCAACATTGGCTTGAAGGACATAAAGAATTGCTTAATGGTCTTTCAATGAAAACAGAGCATACAATAGAGCTTGAAAAAGAAGAAGATAATACAATATTAATGCTCAAACATAAAATACAAGTTTTTGAATTATATGCTGATAAAATGACTAAGCGAAATGAATATCTGAAAAGTGTTAATAATATTAGAAATAATAATAAGACATTGTTTGACAATGATTATGAAAGTAAAATAGAATTAATTCATAGCAATAATTTAGATAATAGCAATAAAAGAAATGTTTTTATCTTCAAAGATGGAAAATATTATTATATAGATATAAATGGAGATTTATTAAAAAATACTGTAATAGTTGATACAAATGGTTTTTGCTATGAATCAAATGACAAAGGTGAAGTTACTGTGAGTGAAAATGTTGCTGGGGCTTGGGAACCAAATAGTGTATTAAAGTACTTTGATTGTCATACAGGCTATAATTCATCATATGAGGCATTTGAAAAATTTAACAAACAGTTTACTGAAGATGGATACACTGATATTATATTTTTGCATAAGAATTCAGAAAACAAAGTAAAGGAATTAGATATAGAAAAAAAATATAATGAATTAATTGAGTATGAAATAAATGGAAATTTTTATGAGGGCTATGCTAAAATTGAAGGAGTAATTGAAACTGATGATGGGAATATATTTGTTAGGCAAGATGAAGGTGGTTATGATACTGATACATATGTAATGTATTATAAAAGCGGCAATATATATAATTATCTTTATTATTTTACTGGTGACATAGGAGAAGGACGTGTACATAAGTATAATGATTTAAAATATGAAATTACTGTAGATAATGATTATTCTGAGAAAATATCTGATTGGGAATTTTGGTTTATAAAAAAGAAGTTTAATGAATTAAAAATTAAAAATTCTCCAAATTCACTTGAAAATCTATTAGAGTTATATGATGAAATAAATAAGTCAAACTTTGCTATCAAAAATGAAGATGGAAGTTATTTTATGTGGGCTTTTCCGGGAATGGGAATAGACGAAAATGGAAATAGAAAATGGGTAAAAGATCAATTACCTGCATTATTTGATGAACAAGGTAATTTGTGGGTATGTAAAAAAATTGAAGGTGCAGGTGCTGCTGGCGATGCTGGTTCTCGTGAATTGCAAATAAAATTTTTAAATGGAACAGATAGCAAAATATATGTAGCTATTGATTCATATTATAGATCTGAATGGTCACCTGGTGGCACTTATTATGAAGATAATGAAACAAAAATGATGTTTGAAACTTATGAAAAATTAACAGATTGTTATTCAAAAATAGTACATATGAAATAAATTGACAATAAAAAAATAATAGATATTGTTAAAATGAAATTAAGAGAGGATAAAACTATGGTAGTATGTAGTAATTGTGGAGCAAGTGTAGAAGAAGGAAAGTTTTGCGAGAAATGTGGTAGTCCATTAGTACCAAAAGAAAATGCAAATCCTAATGAGTTTAATAATCAAAGTGCAATACCACAAAGTAAAGGTGGATTTTTTGATAAGATAAGTTCATCAATGAATAAAGCAGCATCAGATTTGATGGCAATAAAGAGCGATTTTAGCAATGGTGTTTTGATTTGTAAAGTAAGTAAGATACCAAATGTGCAAGAAAAGAAAATAAAGGTAGATGATACAGAAATTCTATTTTATAATAATGGTACAGGTTTTATAAAATACAATCAAACATTTACAACGCAAGATAAAGATTTTCTATGTTTTTATGTAAAGAATGTAACAGTTCTACAAAATAGTTTTATAGTAGATATAAAAGCACCTATTAAAAATCTTAATGATACTGATTTAATAAATGCAAAAGTTCATTTTAACATGGAATTAAAAGCAGAAGACATAGATTTATTTTTTTATTCACTAATGTCAATAAAACAAGAAACTTGGAGAATGATAGATATAAACTCTATGTTATCAACTACATTAAACAAAATAGTAAATGAAAATACCATAAATATGGTTAAAAATGATGGCAACATTGATTTAAGAGATATAAAAGGACAAATTAGTAAATTTACTGATGAGATAAAAAGTTTAATAAATAATGAAATATCAATATATGGATTAAAAGTAAATTCATTTACTTTATTTAATGTAGAAACTAATATGCAAGAGATAAATAAAATATTAATTGATAATTTATACAAAGGTTTTGAAGGATAAGAATTATAAAATGTTTATAATATTGACTTATAAAGACTTAAACTAATGATTCATATATAAGTGAGATAGGGTTATTCTATGGAGGTTTTGTTCGTGATAACTTGATACTATCTAAATTAGATAGCATCTTTTTTTATGCCATAAAATATGTTATAATGTATGTATATTTTGAGGAGGCAAACTATGAATAATTATTTGAGAAAAGTTTATAGCACTATAGCAATGGTTTTATCATTAAGTTTACTTATATCTTGCACTACAAGTGTAAGTAATAAAACTAATGAAACTAAAGAAACAGTAAGTGCTTCAAGTGAAAAAACTTATCATGGTGTTTCTCTTGGTTATAATGGAAGTATTGAAGTTGATGTGATAATAGATAATGACATAATTAAAGATATAATTGTGACAAGTGAGAAAGAGACACCAGGTATAGGTGGACCGCTCACTGATAACAAAGGAAATGCTATAAAGGTTGGTGGTGAGTCACCTATAACACTTGTTCCTAAAATGATAGTAGATAATCAATCTATAAATGTTGATGCAGTGTCAGGTGCTACAGCAACCAGTTATGGTATACTTCATGCAGTATCTGATGCTTTAATAAAAGCAAATTATAGAGTGGATGCAGTTAGTGCAGCAACTGAAATAGTGAGCCCTGATTATAAACCTGCAGAAGTTAATATTTCTGATGAGGAGAGAGCACTTTTAAATAAATGGCTCATAAAGGCAAATTATGAAATCAATCGTGAAAATATAAATAGTGATGTGGTAGTAATAGGTGGTGGAGGTGCAGGTCTTGCTGCTGCGATTTCTGCAAGTGAAAACGGTGCAAAAGTTGTTGTGATAGAAAAAAATGGTGAAGTTGGTGGAGATACTTTGGTATGTGGAGCAATATATAATGCTCCAAATACTGATTTACAAAAGCAAATTGAAATGAATAATATAAAAGAAGAAGTCGTTGAAAAAGCACTATCTGAAACACCTGTAAATGAAGAACATAAAAAACTAATTGATACAGTTAAGACACAGTTAGAAGAGCATAAGAAAAATAATCCATCAGAATTATTTGACTCTAAAGAGTGGTATGCTTTACAGACATTTAATGGTGGAGATAAAAAAGCAAACCTATCACTTGTTAAAACTTTATGCTTCAATTCTTATGATTGTTTAAATTGGATAAAAAATATTGGAGTTAGTTTTTATGACTACATTTCACAGGGTGCAGGAAGTTTGTGGGAGAGAACTCATACCAATAAGTCTCCAATGGGAACTGGATTTATATCAAACTATCTTAAAAAAATTGAAAGTGATAGCAACATACAGATTGTAACTAATACAACGGCTACGGCTATAGAAAAAAAAGATTCTGATAGAGTTAATGTAGTAAAGTGTGTTGACAAATATGGAAATGAATTTGAAGTAACTGCCAACAAAGGTGTGATAATAGCAACAGGTGGTTTTTCTGCAAATGCTTCAATGATAGATTTGTATAACAATGAAAATAGCAAGTGGAAAGATATAGCTTTAAAAGATATTCCTACAACAAATAGAAAAACTGTTTCAAATGGTAGTGGTATAGAGATGGGAGCAAGTGTAGGTGCTGACATAGTAGATATGAGTGAAATACAACTTTTATATCTTGGAAATCTTGCTGATGGGCAACTTACTAAATATCCACCAAGATGTGTAAATGGTACAGACCAAGTTATATTTATAAATAAAAATGGTGAAAGATTTACTAATGAAGGTGGAAGAAGAGATGATATTTGTAAAGCCATTTTAAATGAACCTGATAAAATGTTTTATATATTAGAGTCAGGTGATGGCGATAAGTATATAGATATACATAGCGAAGATTTTAAATCTGCTGATGGTTTTTCACTTAAATATCTTGAGGAAAATAATTATATATATATAGGTGAAACACTTGATGAACTTGCTGAAAAACTTAATATGGATGTTAATGTACTTAAAAATACAATAGATGAGTTTAACAGTTGTGTAGATGGAAAAACTGATAAGTATGGTAGAACATTATTTTCTACAAAACTTGAAAAAGGACCATATGTAGCAACACCAAGACAAGTTTCTGTTCATCACACTATGGGTGGACTTAAAATTGATGAGAGAGCACATGTCCTTGATAAAAATGGTGAAGTAATAAAAGCACTTTATGCCGCAGGCGAAGTTACTGGTGGCATACATGGAGGTAATAGACTTGGAGGAAATGCTGTAGTTGATACAGTTGTATTTGGAAAAATTGCTGGTGGAAATGCTGCAACTGAATAATTATGAGAGTGTGGACCAGATACTAATTTGCTTGAACTTGAAATTGATGAGAGTTTACTTTGTTATATAAATATATCTAAATGGGGAACAATACTAAATTATTCGTATATAGCAAAAGATAGTGCAAATGGCATACTGGGTAAAACTATTGATATACTTGCGGTGGTAGCCACTATAGCAGGTGTTGCTACTTCACTTGGTCTTGGTGCATTACCATTTTCAATAATTATGCTTTTTATTATGTTATCTGTTATAAAGGCATTGAAATCAGAAAATAAATAAATATAATTAACACATAGTATAAAGATAGGGGTATTGTTGAAAACCCCTATTTTTTTGACATAAAAGTGTCTATGTGATAAACTATTTGATGAGATGATGCTCGAATAAAGTAAGAGATTAAATTGAAAAGGAAATCGGCAATATGAAAGAATTAAAGGTTTTGTATGGGAAAATCATAAGAAAAGTATTATTTTCAATAGTTTTCTCAACAACTATATTATTATTTAGTAGTTGTAAAAATGATATTACTATTAGTAGTACTAATAATAAAAGTGTTGTAATGGATGCACAACATTTATCAGGTCAACAGAAGGGGTATAAATTAAAACAAGTTGTGGTTTTAAGTAGGCACAATGTTCGTTCTCCTTTAGGAAATAGTGGGTCAGAGATTGATAATTTGACACCGCATAAATGGTTTGATTGGACTTCAAAGCAAAGCCAACTTTCTATAAGAGGTGGCGTGCTTGAGACAGAAATGGGACAATATTTTAGAAAATGGTTTGAGCGAGAAAAATTATTTAGTGAGAACTATGACCCTAAAAATATTGATGTATTGACTGATGAAGTTCGTATATATGCCAATTCGAAACAAAGAACACTTGCTACAGCAAATTATTTTTTGACAGGTCTTTTCCCAGTTAGTGATTTAGATGTGGAACATCATATGGAATATGATACAATGGACCCAGTGTTTAATCCAGTTCTTACCAATATTGATGATGAATTTATAAAAGTTGCTTTAGAGCAAATGAAAGAAATGTCATTAGCAAAAGTATCTAAATTAAAACCAAATTATGATTTGATAGAATCTGTAGTAGATGTAAAAGAATCAAATGATTATAAAGAAGGAAAGTTTATTGGATTTAAGACAGATGATGACCAATTTATATTAGAGAATAATAAAGAGCCTGTGGTAAAAGGTTCGCTGAAAAAAGCGTGTCTACTTAGTGATGCATTAACGGCACAGTATTATGAATGTAGCGATGATGTTGCTGCATTTGGAAAGAAAATAAGTTATGAAGATTGGGAAAAGATTTCAGAAGTAAAAGATGTGTATGAGGATGTGCTTTTTACTGCTTCTATAGTTGCAACAAATGTTGCAAAACCTCTTCTAACTGAAATGTTAAAAGAAATAAATAATGAAAATAGAAAATTTACTTTCCTATGTGGTCATGACTCAAATGTCGATAGTGTACTCGCTGCTTTAAATGTAAATGAGTATTTTTTACCATTAGCCATAGAGAGAAAGACACCAATAGGTTGTAAAATTGTGGTGAGCACTTGGACAAAAGATGATGATAAAACAAATAGCGAATATATGTCAATAGATATGATGTATCAAAGTGTTGACCAACTTAGAGGCATTGAAATGCTTGATGAAAAAAATCCACCAGCAATATATAAATTAAGTTTTAAAGAACTTAATAGAAATGCTGATGGCTATTTTAGAAAAGATGATGTGGTTAAGTTGTTTGAGGAAGCAATAGCAAAATAGTTTATGTAAAGTGGGGAAATGCAAATTTCCACTTTGGCTTAAGTTATAAATCATATAACTAAAATATAAAATTGGATTGTAAATTTAAGTATTTATGTTAAAATAAATTAAGGTAATTCACATGAAAGGTGTATTCACAAAACTCAATAGTTGTTGTGTATGTTGCATGAAAGCAATTCATTTTTCGTGTGCATACAAAAAATAGTTTATTGTAATTAAGATAATTTCTTAAATGCTACGGAAAATGAGTCCGTAGCATTTTTTTATTGTATGTGGGTTGCCTAAAAAAGAAAAAAATAGGAGAAAAAATATTATGAAAAGAATAGTAAATAGTGCTTATGAACTTATTGGGGAAACACCAATATTAAATGCAAAGAAATATGCATTAAAGAATGATATTAAAGATGTGGAGTTATTGGTAAAACTTGAGTATTTTAATCCTGCAGGCTCTGTAAAAGATAGAATTGCTTATGCGATGGTATTAGATGCTGAAAAAAGTGGCAAGTTAAAACCTGGTGGAACTATAATTGAGCCTACAAGTGGAAATACTGGGATAGGACTTGCTTCTATTGCTACACAAAGAGGCTATAAAGCAATATTCACAATGCCTGAAACAATGAGTGTTGAGAGAAGAAATATGTTAAAGGCATATGGCGCAAGTATTGAATTAACTCCTGGTAGTGAAGGAATGAAAGGCGCTATAAAAAAGGCAGAAGAATTAAATAAACAAATTAGTAATTCTGTTATACTTGGTCAATTTGATAATATGGCAAATGTAAAAATTCATTACGAGACAACAGGACCAGAGATATGGGAACAAACTGAAGGAAAGGTGGATATTTTTGTAGCAGGAGTTGGAACTGGTGGAACTATAACTGGGGTAGGAGAATTTTTAAAAAGTAAAAACACTAATATTAAAATTGTTGCAGTAGAACCTGCATCAAGTCCAGTTTTATCTAAAGGAACAACCGGAGCACATAAAATTCAAGGAATAGGTGCAGGTTTTGTGCCAAGTATACTGAATACAAAGATATATGATGAAATTATAACTATTGAAAATGATGATGCATTTGAGGAAGGAAGAAAATTTGCAAGTGCAGAAGGTATACTTGTTGGAATATCATCAGGAGCAGCACTTAAAGCCGCATCGTTACTTGCAAAACGAAGTGAAAATGCGAATAAAAAAATAGTTGTATTATTACCTGATTCTGGAGATAGATACTTATCAACACCGTTGTTTAACTCGGAGGTTTAAATGAAAAGTTATATCGGTTTAAGAAAACTGATTGAAAGTTATGTTAATAATTTATTTGAACATTTATTTCCTGAAATATTTGCAAATGATATAAGGGAAACAATTAATACAGAAAGTTTAATTATTGATTTGAAAAAAATTTTAAAATTTTTTGAAGAAGATAACGGCATTGTTGAGAATGAAGCAATTAAGTACATTAACGATATTCAAAGAATAAAAGATTTAATCATGCTTGATGTGAAGGCTGGGTATGAAGGAGACCCAGCCGCAACATCTTATGATGAAGTTATGCTTTGTTATCCTGCCTTTATTGCTACTAGTATATATAGATTTGCACATCCATTATATGCTCATGGGTTTAAAATAGTTGCGAGAATGATGACAGAGTATGCTCATAGTAAGACAGGTATAGATA
Organism: Lachnospiraceae bacterium; assembly: GCA_017934175.1. Classification (GTDB taxonomy): domain Bacteria; phylum Bacillota; class Clostridia; order Lachnospirales; family Lachnospiraceae; genus UBA3633. The sequence continues at coordinate 53,256 of JAGBKB010000019.1, forward strand.
TTCACCCTGGTGCTAAAATAGGTAAAAGTTTTTTTATAGACCACGGTACCGGTGTGGTTATTGGTGAAACAACTGTGATAGGTGATAATGTAAAACTCTATCAAAATGTAACTTTAGGTGCGAAAAGTTTTTCTAAAAATGATGATGGAAGTTTAGTAAAAGGTATAAAACGGCATCCAAATATAGGAAATAATGTTGTCATATATGCAGGTGCAACAATTTTAGGCGGAGACACTATTATAGGTGATAACACAGTAATAGGTGGGAATTCTTGGATTACAAAGAGTATTTATTAAATGTTAAAATGAGGTATAATTCATTTAAAGTGTCTAGTATAATAGGATAATTATCTTTGTATAATAAATATAAAAATGATATAATGATTGTATATCAAAATGAGTTTGTAAAAGATTTATGTAAGGAGGAACATATGAAGGATAAGAAAATAAAACTAATAACTTTAACTTCGCTTTTTATAGCGCTAGTGGTAATTGGGTCAAGAATATATGTAGGCACTCATGATACATTTAGATTTCATCTTGGAAATAGTATGTGCTTACTTGCTGGATTTGTATTACCGCCATTATATGGAGGTATAGCAGCAGGAGTGGGGTCAATGCTTTTTGATATATTATTTTACACTTCTGGACCAGCATGTTTGGTAACGCTTGCAACAAAATTTGTGATGGGCTATGTAGCAGGAGTATTTTTTGAAAAAACAAACAATGTAGTTATTTCTGGTATAGTAGGAGAGATTGCATATATAATTTTATATGCACTTAAGACTTATATAGAAAGAAGATTTATTCTCTCTATGGCATTTGAGGCCGTAGTTCCTATAGTGCTTACAAAAGTAGGGGCAAGTGTCTTTAATGCAATCGCGGCAGTAATAATTTCTTCGATAATTTATAAACTTATAAAGAGTGTAAAAATTAGTATTTAGATAATTAAGAGTTGCACTTTCTTCAAAAATGAGTGATTTTATAAACAACGTGCTATAACAAGTAAGAAAAGCAAATATTGATTTATAGAATAAACAATCTTTAATGGTTGTTTATTTTTTTTGCATAAATTTAATAAAAAAATTAGGATTTCTAACTTAATAAAATCGCCAAAATGGTATAATAAATTTGTATGGCTAGTGTAAATAATAACAAAAGAGTTCTTGTAGCGATGAGTGGTGGCATAGATTCAAGCATGGCATTAAAATTACTTATTGAAATATAAGGGAGCCTGTCCAAAAATAACATAAATAAATGTTAAAAACTGAAGAAAATTATAAAAAAATAAATTAATTTTAATAAATTTTGTTATTTAAAAAGTTTGTAAATATCTTATAAAAGAATAGAAAATATGCTATATTATGAG
>JAGBKB010000001.1 GCA_017934175.1 Lachnospiraceae bacterium
CCTATGCCATCAATTACATTTTCTACAACTTTATATGCTGACATCTCTGGCTTTAAGTCATAAGTAGGCACCTCTTTTGGTGAAGGAACAAGTTCTCTCTCTTCATTTTTGCAAGAAGTTTCTTTGCCACCATTAAAGAAAAATGTCACATGCGCATATTTTTCAGTTTCAGCCGTTCTTAATTGTGTCAAACCACAATTAGCAACTACTTCTCCAAGATGGTCCTTTATTTCCTTTTCGCCAAATGCTACTAATTTATTTTTTATAGTAGGGTCATATTCAGTCATACAAACATATATAAGATTTTTTATTTTTTTTCTATCAAAGAAAGTAAAGTCATCATCACAAAATGCTCTCGTAATTTGCCTTGCTCTATCAGGTCTAAAATTGAAGAATATAACAGAATCATTATCCTTTATATACGAATCATCATTATCTACTATTAGAGATGGTTTTATAAATTCATCAGTTATATTATTATTGTATGAATCTTCTGTCGCAGTAATCGCACTGTCATACTTTTTTCCTTCTTTTTTTGTAAGTAAGTCATATGCAACTTTTATTCTATCGTAATTTTTGTCTCTATCCATCGCATAATATCTACCACATATTGTTGCTATTTGTCCAGCACCGATATTTTTAATCTCTTCTTCAAGTTCTTTTATAAATTTTAATCCATTACTTGGTGGTGTATCACGCCCATCCATAAAGCAGTGAACATATACTTTCTTTAGCCCATTATTTTTTGCAAGTTTAAGTAGTGCGTATAAATGAGAATTATGAGTATGAACTCCACCATTTGAAAGAAGCCCAATAATATGAAATGCAGAATCTTTTTCTTTGCAATTTTTTACTGCACTAACAAATGCGTCATTGGTAAAAAAATCTCCATCTTCTATAGATTTATTTATCCTTGTTAAGTCTTGATATACTATCCTTCCTGCACCAATATTTAAGTGACCCACTTCAGAGTTTCCCATCTGACCTTCAGGAAGTCCTACATAGGAGCCAGAAGCCATACCTTTTACCATATTGTATTCACTAAAAATCTTATCAAGATTTGGTTTATTTGCCATCTCAATAGCGTTGTTTGCTTTTTCAGCCCTTAAACCATAACCATCAAGAATGCATAACACTGTAGTCTTTTTACTCATAGTAACTCCTTTTTTCATCTATAACATATATAAGATTTTCTTTCGTAGCCTTATAAATATCTCTTAAAAACTTTGACCTTGATAATTCCGAAATGATGGCAAGTCTTACCAACTTCAAATAATTATATCTTGAAACGCCACTATGTCTATCAGCATTTTCATACTCTATTATCACTTTATTATTTGCTTCTTTTTGTACAAAACTTCTTAAAAATCGAAGTCTTGAATTATATTTTTCTTTAACTGTATTCGCAACATTTCTATCTATTGCAAAATAATCTGTAACATCAGGAATATTTTTATTTCTAAGAATATATTTTGAAAATAAATAATATCCTTTAGAAAACATTTTCTTTATCATTGTAACATTTTTATATTTAGTTCTTTTAGGTAGCACGCAATCGGCACCATCTAAAAAACATTTTAAAATATCAGGTATTTTTTGTGGTGGGTGTTGTAAATCTGTATCCATAAAAATCAAATAGTCAGCATTTGACTTGTCAAGCCCAGCACACATAGCAGCCTCATGACCAAAATTATGTATAAAACTTATATATGAAACATTTACATTTTTTGAAATATCAGCATTGTGATTTGCGACTTCTATAATTTTATCATATGTGTTGTCAGTGCTACCATCATTTACAAATACTATGTTGTAATAATAGTTATCATCTTTTAAATATTTAATTATCTCATTGTAAAAAGGGGAGATATTATCCTCCTCATTAAAACATGATACTATTATATCCACTTTCTTATTCATCATTATGGTTATTTATATTAAGTATGACTTAATTACTACTTTGACACTGATTCAATTATAACTCTTGCCATATATTTTATTCTATCTTCATCAAGCCCTGGATATACACCTACTAAAAATGTATTATTCATTATGGTATCTGTATTTTTTAAATCGCCTATAACTCTATATTTTGTCTTGTCATTTCTTATATCATCAAAACAAGGTTGCTTTATTATATTTCCAGCAAATAACATACGAGTCTGTACATTTTTGCTCTCAATATATCTAACAACTTTTTCTCTGCTTATGCCATCTTTTACTGTCAAAATAAATGCAAACCAAGATGGTTTAGTATCTATAGTTGCTTTTGGAAGTATAAAATATTCTTCCATCCCTGCGTCTTCTAAAAGTTTATACAGCAAATCAAAATTTTTTCTTCTTTTCTCTACAAATGAATCAATCTTATCAAGTTGAGCAACTCCTATAGCCGCTTGCAAATCTGTTGCTTTCAAATTATATCCAAAGTGACTATACACATACTTATGGTCATAACCTTTTGGAAGTTCGCCGTAAGTGCCATCATATCTATGGTTGCAAGTATTGTCAATGCCACTTTTACATATGCAATCTCTTCCCCAATCGCGAAGTGAATTAATAATTTTGTGAAGTAGTGGGTCGTCAGTATATACTGCTCCACCTTCTCCAGTAGTTAAATGATGTGGAGGATAAAAAGAAGATGTGCCTATGTCGCCTATGGTTCCAGTTTTTTTATACTTGCCATCAATTTTACACTCGGTACCAAGTGCATCACAGTTATCTTCTATTAGCCATAAATTATATTTGTCACAAAACTCTTTAACTTTAACTATGTTAAATGCATTTCCAAGTGTATGCGCTATAAATACGGCTTTTGTCTTATCTGACTTTGCTTTTTCTAAAGCACTAACATCTATGTTGTATGTAGGAATGCTCATATCAACAAATACAGGCACTGCACCAAACTGAATTATAGGTGCTACAGTAGTTGGAAAACCACATGCAACTGTTATGACTTCATCACCTTTTTTTATTCTTCTTTCATTTAAAAGTGGAGATGTTAAAGTTTCAAATGCTAATAAATTGGCAGATGAACCAGAGTTTACATATGATACAAATCTCACTCCAAGATATTTTGCAAGTTTCTCTTCAAACTCATCATAATAATGCCCTTGAGTAAGCCAAAACTCAAGAGCCGAATCTACGAGATTAACCACCTCTTCTTCATCAAACACTTTTGCACTATATGGTATGCGGTCGCCATCTTTATATTTTTTTAAACTATAATTTGATAAGTTTTCTTTCGCATACTCGCGAACATACTTTAATATTTCTTCTTTCTCCATCATATCCTCATTTTATGTATAGGTTTTTTAACTACATAACATTATTTTTTATCGGCTTCACTGATTTTATTTTCAGTACCTGACTCAAGTCTAATTATATTTTCCTTATGCCTAACTATTCCAAGAATCATAATGACAAATATTTCTGGCAACACTGCATATGAGTAACTAAAATTAAATGGGTATATTTTATATATAGACATTATGAGCGATGCCACAAACATAACAACAAGTGCAAGTATAGAAGCAAGACTCACATATCCAGTAAGTTTTCCAATCAACTTATGTATCACAAATAAAATCACTGCAAATACTACATTGAAATATGCAACCACTGCTACTGTACATGCAATTCCTTTCCCTCCTCTAAAATGAGTAGGAAATGGAAAATTGTGTCCAAGAATAGCACCTATTCCAGTTGTGAATATAACAAATGGGTCTCTTAAGTGCACTCCTTTTGACAATACAATAAGTGGCAAACTAAAATTTTTATTTATAATAGAATAGTATGATGTTTGTTTGCCAATCAAGTTAATAACTATAAGTATTAAGTGCATACCAAATATTGGTAAAAGTGTCTTTAAAATGTCAAGTGCAAATACTATCCTGCCATGTTTTTTTCCAAGTATCCTTCCGACATTGGTACTACCGGGATTACCAGAGCCCACTTCAAAAATATTTACACCATGAACTTTTGAATATAAATATCCAACTGGTATTGACCCAAATAAGTAACCAATCAAAAGCATCAAAAAAACATTTAACTCTAAACTATACATACTTAATTTCCTTAAATCTTATTTGCACATCCTAAAACATTTTTAATCTTGTGAGCAACCATTGCCTTAACTGCTGCACGAGCAGGTTTTAAATATTGTCTTGGGTCAAAGTGGTCTGGATGCTCTGCAAAATATTTCCTTATATTGCCAGTCATGGCAAGTCTTATATCACTATCTATGTTTATCTTACATACTGATAATTCAGCAGCGTGACGAAGTTGGTCTTCAGGAACTCCTACTGCACCTGGCATATTACCGCCATATTGATTCACCATATCAACAAATTCTTTTGGAACACTTGAAGAACCGTGAAGAACTATTGGGAATCCAGGAATTCTTTTTGAAACTTCTTCTAATATGTCAAATCGAAGTTGTGGTTTTGTTCCTGGTTTAAACTTATATGCACCATGTGAAGTTCCTATAGCAATAGCGAGTGAGTCACAATTAGTTTTAGCGACAAATTCTTCTACAGTACTTGGATCAGTATAAGATTGCTTACCTTCTTCTACATTTACCTCATCTTCTATACCAGCAAGAGTACCAAGTTCTGCTTCAACCACTACTCCTCTTTCGTGAGCATACTCAACAACTTTTTTTGTTCCCTCTACATTTTCTTCAAAACTTTTTCCTGACAAATCTATCATAACAGAAGTAAAACCACCATCAATACAACTTTTGCAAAGTTCAAAACTATCTCCATGGTCAAGGTGAAGTGCTATAGGTATGTTTGGGTAAAGTATATTTGCTGCCTCTACAAGTTTTACAAGATATGTGTGATTGGCATACTCCCTTGCACCTTTTGAAACTTGAAGAATAAGAGGACTGTTTAATTCATTCGCTGCCTCTGTTATTCCTTGAATAATCTCCATATTATTCACATTGAATGCACCTATTGCATAGCCACCATCATAAGCCTTTTTAAACATTTCTTTAGTTGTAACTAACATATTTACCCCCTCACCATTATTAATATATTTTATTAAGGCACCTCATAAAAGTATCAATTTTCTACTTTTTCGAGTTAAGGTACCCTACTTCATTCTATTATATCAAACTATAATAAATAACTCAACAAGATTATGGCTCTTTTATCAACTCTAAGAACTCCTCAAGGCAAAGATTGTGCTCTTTTATGTATTTTGCTGCCGCTATGCCTACATATCTAAAATGCCAAGGCTCATATATTACTTTAGTTATATCTTCTTTATCTTTTGGATACCTAAGAATAAAGCCATAATCTTGACAGTGCTCATTTAACCATTTAAATGTTTCGGTATTTTCTAAATCTTTTGTTTTAAAATCATAATAGACATCTGTGATATCAGCGGCAAGCCCAGTCTGATGTTCACTTGTGCCTGGTGGCAAAACTATTGTCTTTGCCTCTTCTTCACCATATTGTTCCACTTTTCTATCATATAACATTTTTTGTGAATATTTACCCCTATAAGTTGAACTTAAAAAAACATTTAAGCCTTGTGCCCTGGCTTCCGCTATAAAACTTTTAAGTGCGCTAGCCGCTCTTTTGTCAAACTTTCTACCATTTTCTATCTCAACTAACTCTGGCGTGTAGTCACCTATGGAATTATCTATGTTGGCTAATATGAACTGATAATCATTTATATTTACACCAAGTTCATCTGCAAGTTTTTTAGTTTCACTTACACTCTCACTTTCATCTGTCTTTGTGGTTTTGCCATAACAAGATGACATAAAGACTACATTTGCAATTAAAAATAATAGTAGTGCGTGTTCTATTTGTTTTTTATTTATCTTAAACATATTTTTCTATTTCCTCTTAGATGTTATTTTCAATTATAGCATATTGTAAATAAATTGTGTAAAAAATATTATAATATAACTAATAAAAACAATACACTTAAACACTGGGGATTGATAGAAAAATACATTTCTTATAACCATGTTTAATTTTTTGCCATACAAAAAGGAGCACTAAATAGTGCCCCCAGTTTTCAACTATTATATGCCTTTACCAAATTAAATCTTAATCAAACTAATTTTATGTCGTTGTTTTTGTATATTCAGTAGGAAGAGTTACAATATATCTATATGTTGTACTTAAATCTGCATTTGCTCTTCCTATTTTTATAAATATAGGTTTACTGCCACTACCTACATACTTAATTTTAAATTTATGATTGCCTGCAGCAACTTC
>JAGBKB010000020.1 GCA_017934175.1 Lachnospiraceae bacterium
ATACTTTATTCATCTTGTCTTGAAAGCCCATATCTATCATTTCTCTTTCACTTTCTTTTGCAAGTCTTTTTAGTTTTTGTTCTAAACTTTCTCTCATAAACAATACCTCTTTCTTTTTATTTACACCTATATTATACCATACCATTTTGCCATATTTCACTTTTCTGCACCAAAAGAATTATTTTTCTTCACATTTTTTTATTTCTTCTATAAAACTTTCATCATTATAAGCATAAAAATCATATTGTTCTTGTGTTTCTTCACACCAAACTTTTAAATATTCACTAAATATATCAATATCATAATAATAGTGTTTCCCATTATATTCAACACAACCACCGAAGTTTTCCATACATATCTCATCTAATATTTCAAAAAAACTTTCATAATAATCAAACTTGAATAAAGCATAATCAGTATAATTTGCTCTTATATCTCCAAATCTATGTACCATAATTGCAACATAAAAGCCATTTTCAGTTTCACAATAATCATAATTAATATCGTGTAATATTTTACCATTATAATTATAAGTATTGCCACCTTTAAAATCTTTATAATTTGTTAATTCTTTCATATAACCCAAAACATTATCTTCATATTTTTTAGGTATATCTACTTCATAATCTCTTAAATTATCTAAAATAACTCTTGTATCTGCTAAATACTTTAATTCATCTTTATACTTACTATCATCTTTTTCAATGTCTAATTTTGGTATATCTGCAATAATTTTGTCTATCATTTTCATATTATCAACTCCTAATCTAAATCAAGTTCTACAAACCCAATTTTTTCATTTTCCTTTTCAACTTCATCTGCTAAAAATTCTTTATAAATTGCTTTTATTTCATCATCTGCAACCCAAATTTGTGTATCTAAATAATTAGTATTATATTCAATATCATCAAAAGGGTATAATTGTTCTAATTTTTCTAAATTATTTTGATTATCAATAAGTTCTATCTCATCATATTTATCATAAGCACAACAACTCATTTTGTTTTCTAAATATTGTATATTATCTTCTATTTTTTCTTTTTTATCTTCAATAGCCTTTTCTAAATTACTTCTATACTCATCAATAGCACCTATTAAAATATCATTAAAGTCCATATCTTCACGAGAAGTAAAACTATCAATATGTCTTAAAATATCTTCAAAATCATAATTACATTTGTCTAACATATCATAATCTGCACTTCCACCACCGAATAATGTCATTAAAATATCATCTTTCATTATTTATTCAACTCCTTTAATTTTTCTTCTAACTCAAAATAAGTTAAAGTCCATAAGCCACCATTTTTGTCTTGAAAACCAAATTTATATTCATTTGCAAAAATATATTCATAACCCATTTTTTTACAATATGCCTTTGCAATTTCTTTCAATTCTTCTAATTTTGCCATTTATATCATCTCCTTATTTTGCTTTCCATTACTTTGTATAACCAAAACTTGCTATACTTTTCATATTAAATGTTTTTACTATTCTAGGAAGTTCTTTATTTGAATAATCTACTATAAATAATCTTTTTTCACTTTCACTTAACTCAAACTTTTGTTTGCTATTTGCTAACCAATAACTAAAATCACTATTAGGGTATATTGCAATTAAGTTTTCAGTTCCTTTAAAATTATCTATATGTAAACTATCATCACTTCTTATAAAATCTTCTACCCAATTTTCACTCATCTAAATCATCTCCTATTTATTGAAATGTTCTGCTATATAATGTTTTGCATACCACTCTATTGTACTATTTAAAACATTACTTAATTCATTATCATCTGCAACTGCTCCCCAAATATTTTCTGCTACTTCATCAACTTCTTCATCAGTTAATTCACAAAA
>JAGBKB010000021.1 GCA_017934175.1 Lachnospiraceae bacterium
ACATATTTATCATAGCCTTTAGGCTTATTTTTACTCCATATAATATTTGGTAACATCAACATTAGTAAAAATATTAAACCTATATATGAAAATCCAAAGTGAATATTCATTAACTCATCTCACTTCCATATTGTAATTTGTCTCTCACTTACTTTACCAAATTTATAATTTTTGTTGCCACTTTTTCAATAAATTTCTCATCATGTTCTACAAAAATAATGGTAGGATTATAATTTAGAATAGCATCTTCTATTTGTTCTCTTGTCAATATATCAATATAGTTTAAAGGTTCATCCCATATATAAATATTAGCCTGTTCTGAAATACTTTTTGCAATTAGAACCTTCTTCTTTTGACCTTCACTCATATCTTGAATATTAGTATCAAAATCAAATTGTGATAATCCCATTTTTACTAACATTGCTTTAAAAATACTTTCATTTATTTTATTATCGTAAGCAAAAGTTCTCAAATTTCCTTTTAAATCTTCTGTACTCTGAGAAACATAAGATATTTTTAAATCATTTGCAACCATAAACTCTCCATTATACTGTAATTCTTCTCCTAAAATAAGTTTTAATATACTTGATTTACCAATGCCATTTTTTCCAATTAGTGCAACCCTATCGCCATTATTAACTTCAAAAGTAATAGGGTTAAATATCGTTTCTTTACTATATTTTATCTGCAAGTTATGTGCAAAAATTAATGGATTCTTATTACTTTTTAGAGGAATAATTTTTAATGTATCATTTACCTCTATATTTTTTAACAAATTAGTCTTTTCATTTATTGCTTTTTCTATTCTTTGTTCCATAACTTTTGATTTTTTCATCATTTTATCTGCTTTATGTCCTATATATCCTTTATCTATTGTAGTTTCTGAATTATATTTTTTATTTTTTGTTTTTTCAGCCTCATTTGACCATTTTGCACAATTTTTAGAAGCTATTTCAAGTCTATTTATATCTTTCTGCAATCTTTCATTTTGTATTTTTTCAAAATTATCTTGCCTATTTTTATTTTCTTTCCAAGATGAAAAATTACCTTGTTGTATTTCTATATTAGTATTATTTATAGAAATTATATGATTTACAACTTTATCTAAAAAATTTCTATCGTGAGATACTAATATAAATCCTTTTTTCTTTTCTAAATAATTTACTAAATTATTTCGTGTTTCAATATCCAAATGATTTGTAGGCTCATCTATAAGTAAAAAGTTATTACCTTTTAAAAATAAACTTATTAAAAGTATCTTTATTTGTTCGCCACCACTTAATAAGTTAAAACTTCTATATAATACTTCAGTATCTGTATTAAGTAAATTTAATTCTCTTATAATTTCCCAATCTTCAACATTCGGAGCAATCTCATTTACTATTTCTATTGCCATTCTTTCTTTGTTTTTTACTTCAAAAGGGAAGTAATCAAACTCAACATTTTTTGATATTGCACCTTGATATTCATATTTTCCTAATAATAACTTTAAAAATGTAGTTTTACCTTTACCGTTTCTTCCAATTAATCCTAATTTCCAATCAGTATCTATATTAAATGATACATTTTCAAATATATTTTTTAGGCTTCCATCATATCCAAAAGTTAAATTGTTTACACTTATTAAAGACATCTATTCCTCCTACAAATTATTATTTTGCGAACTACTAAATTGTAATTTATAATTTGCTTATTACTTTTTTCTGTCAACTTCTTTGTTTACACTATTGCTAATAATATAGAAATTGGAAATATAGCTACTGGATAAAATTCTTATTTTCAATTTTTCAATTTAAAAATTTTCTTTTGGCGCTTAGTTTCAAATTTCCAATAACCATGATTACGATTTCGATGTTTTTTTTGAATCTTGTTTTGATTGTTTTTCATGGCTTGTTCAGCATTTAATATAATAGCTTTTTTTTCGTTGGAAACAAATTTAAGAAAAACATCATATAGGTACAGCCATCCATCGTATGAGATTTCAGTAAGCGTTGACTCTAATTTAATTTTTAAAAACTTGCAAATGCGTTTTTGTTGCTCATAAGTAAACAATTTTTTTGTTTTATCTTTGAAAGTATTTCCAGATGCTAAAAATATATATGACAGAAAATTTCTATAGTCTATCGCATCCTCAACATCAGCAGATGTTTTTCTTTGAAAGTGAGCAAAACATATTCGTGCATTTGGCACAGGATAAAAATCTGATGGTTTAAACTCATAAATCAATTCAGCGGAAAACCAAGGTTTGTATAAAAGAGACCTCAAACTTTCGTTATAAAAGGGCTGTCCAGAATACCTGAGAAAAGCCTCATACTGCATTATGAAATATATATCTTCAGGAGGATTATCGGCTTCAAATACCTTTTTCACAATATCAGCAGTTATGTTAAATGGAATATTTGCACATACTTTATATGGTTCTTTTACTGATATTTTATATTTTAAAAAATCCATCTCTATTATTTGAACTTTTTTAGATTCTTTATACTTTTCAGATAAAGTTTTCGCTAATTTCGCATCAAACTCTATTGCTATAACTTGCTTGCTTTTTTTTGCAAGTTCAATGGTAATAATTCCTTTTCCAGGACCTATCTCAATTATAATATCGTCGTTACAAATATTACTCTTTGATAACAAAGTCGCTACAAGTTGTTTACTATGTAAATAATTTTGCGAATGTTCTATTCCCATAAATACCTCCTTTACAAATTACTATTTGTGCTAATCAATAATAACTAACACAAGTATTATATCATAATTCTGGTTGTATGTCATCTATCTCTTTTTGTTCTTTTTCATAATCGCTAGACTCAATACGTAGACTATTATCTACTCTATCTTGATAAACATCTATTTTATTCTTATCTTTTATATAAATAGAATCTTGTATATGGACTAATTTAACAATTCTCTCTAACATTTTTGTTAGTTTTTCTTTTAATATCTCAATTATTCTAGGACTACTTCTAGTCTTTGTTTCTGCCTCATAATAAGATATTATTCTTTCTTTCATTGAATTTAAATTCCTATCATAATCAATATCTATGTTTAAAGTATTAACATCTTCATTGATATAATTATACTCCTTAACTTCATTTCTTACCCTGTCCTTATATATAGACTGTACTTCTTTAATAAAATAATCAACTTTATATCTATTTTCTTCATAATTCATAGCTGAAAAATTATTTACATTGTAACCTTTCTTAAAATCTTTTAAAGAAGTTCCTTTCTCTTTATTTATTATAAAATCATTAGCATTACAAATATTTTTAAGTTCTTGTTTCAATTTATTGTTTTTTCTTATATATTCCTCTTTAGGATTATTTCTCCCTATATGCTTTTCTGATAATTCCTTATTTTGTTTTTCTGCTCTTAAAGACCAATCAATCTTTAATAGTTCTCTTAAAATCATATCCTTACATTCGTACACAAACTTTTGAGATTTAAAATGTTCATTTTTATCAGAAAAATATCTCGTAGTACCTTTCTGTAATACTGTACCTTTTTCAACTATCTTTACTGCTTCTGACTTTTTACACTTATGACCTGTGCTATCATAATAATATGTTCTTAATGCTCTTTTTTCTTCTATTATTTTTGGATCACTTAATTTTTCTCTTTCACTAAATACTAAATGGCAATGTTTATTTTTAACTTTCTCTTTCTCTTTTACTTTTTCATTGTAATGTATTGCACAAGCACACTCTACACCATATCTTCTTTTAAAAGTATCACAAATATCTTTAGCTGATATATCTGAATTTAACGGTATTCCTATTATCAATTCTCTTGCTTCACAACACTTTCCTCCAGCATTTGTTTCTTTATGTCTTTCTCTACTTTCTTTTGCCAACATACTCCAGAACTCGCTATCTGTAGTATTGTAATAATCTAATATGTTCTCTTGCTTATCTTCATCTGTCATATACCTTATTCTACCTTTTACATTTTCTAATTTTCTACTGCTTAAATACCCACTCATTTTTCTCACTTCCTTTTTATAAACTACCCTAAAATTAGTATAGCATACTTTGCTACTTTTGTAAAGTAGCGAAAAATCACCCATAGAACATTTGCTACGCAAATGCACTATGGATTTTTCGTTGGGGATACCCCAAACCCCAAGTAGCATATTTATAAAAATAACTATGCTACACAATACCTATTTTACAAAATAGGTATTGCAGGGGCTACCTCGCCCCTACGAAAATACTTATGTATTTTCTACCCTAGACTACCGCATTACATTGCTAATATGAAATTAGCAATTCCATTTGGTTTTACAAGGGCTTTGCCCTCTTGCTACGCAATTCACCCAGAGTTTTTTTCTCCAGGAATTGATATGAAAAAAGAGCATATTTCTATGCTCCAATTCCTATCGGCTGGATTTGGACTCCTCCTCACCAGCACCTATTTTATATCATATCTTGATTTAAATGTCAATATATGATATAGTGTTTTTATAAGATATTTATATCTTATAAAATATAAGCTAATAAAGGAGCTAGGCGAATTATGGATAAACTAAACGAAGAATTTATATATCAAAAAAAAGATTTTGTAAAATTAGGAGTAAAAGAAGGTAGTTTTTATAAAATGATTAAGGATTTAGGAATTGATACTCCAGAATACTGCACTACAAAGATATTAAAAAATGGTATTCAAGCAAAATGTTTTAATCAAAAAGCTTTTGATATTATATCTAAATATATCAATGAAAAAGGTTTAAGAAATTCAAAAAATGAATTAGCTCTTGTAAATGAAAATATATCATTAAAGGAAGAAAATCAAAAACTTCAAAATGCAGTAGCTATTTTAGAATCACAATATACAAAACAAATAGCAGAATTAAAGGATGAGTGGCACAATATTGAAAAACAATTACTTGAAAGAAACGGAAGTTTAATAAAAGAAGGAGTAGAAAAAGACAAGCAACTTTTTGAGCAACAAAAAGAAATGGAGATAGTAGGCAATATGAATTTTTGGCAATTTAGAAAGTGGAAGAAAGAACAAAGGAAAAAATAAGATATATTGTAATTTCTTGTCGTTTATTATATAATACACTCGCACCGATTATTCGGTGACTCCTTAAGGAAAGGAGGTACATATAATGACATCTTATGAGCTAATATGGCGTTTGATCGTATTATTACTTTTGAGTAATAACCAAGATAACGACCATGACAAAAAAGACTAGAAATAGTCAAAAACAAGGTAGTCTGCCAACTACCTTGTTTTTTTTATAAAAAAACAAGGTAGTTGGCAGACTACCTCGTTTTTGACTATTTCTAGTCTTTTTTGTCATGGTCGTTATCTTGGTTATTACTCAAAAGTAATAATATGATCAAACGCC
>JAGBKB010000022.1 GCA_017934175.1 Lachnospiraceae bacterium
TGATATTTTTGCTTCCGTAGCATTTTCAAAATATGGTGTTGATGTATCTCTATACAAAAATCTTGGATATACAATAATTTTCTCTACTGCTTCTGACAAATCATAAAACTTCTTCATTCCACTTCCGTCGTTATAGTATCCAAAAAATATAGGGTGGTTATAATAATTTATAGCTGATTTTTTTACTGCTCCATTGTCACCATAATATAAACTCATATTTTACCCCACTAATACTATGCAACCTTGGTCTACACTTGTTGGAACTGTTGTTTGAAACTTTATAGCCCTAAACTCATAATCATTTGATGATGTTGTTTTTGACGTTCTTCCAAGCCCACCTCTTGATAATGGCAATGTTCCACTTGTAATGTTAGCAGCACTATGGTTATGACTACTTGCCGCCTTACCAGAAAGAGCATTATAAACTCCACCTGAAGTAACCATCTTTGTTGAGTTTTGAGTAGGTGTTGAATCAACTGATGAATTACCTGTACCACCATTAGCCACTGGAATAACTGATGACCCACCACCACCTAATACTTGTGCGAGTGTTACAGCATGTGGATTATTCTTATTTGCTGTGTGAGTTGCAATCTTACTATCAACTAATGATTCAAGTATTGCTTGGGCGTTTGCTATTGCATTTCTTAACTCAAGTAAAGCAGCATTAAGTTCTATATCTACATTATCAACCGTATTCTTTAAGGTTTCATCGATTAAATCCATATTATCATTTTCATTTCCAATATCATATGCATCATCAGAATCTGGCTTTTTGAATTGATAATTTTTTGTATATTTCATTAGGCATCCTCCTTGTAAAATTTGCATTAAAAAAGAGAAGTGGTTAACTTCTCTTTCAATAGATTACTTTGACTATTTTTTTATCTATATTCTATTATAAATTTTTGGTTGGTTGAAAGCAATGCTCCTTTACTCCAAGTATATACCCTTTCACTAACAGAACGATCAGCAGCTGAAACGAAAGAATAATATGAATATGCAGCTTTTTTTACTTTCCCATCATCTTTCTCAATCAAACCTTTATTCTTTTTAGAATTAATATTTTCTTTATCAAATCCCAAATCAACCAACGATGTAATCATTTCTTCAACTGTATAATTACCGTTTTCATCTTCACCGAATGGAATTTTAGCACATTCAACATCAAAGCTTAACTGTTTACATTCTATGCCTCTTTTAGGTTTCGCATTTACACTTATAATTGTTTTATCATTAAAATCTACTATTTTATCATAATCTAACTGATAATAGTCAGAGTAAAATTCAGAATTATCCAAAAAATTTAATTCAGCATTGATTGTTGAACCATTTAAATCTTTATAATTTATGCTAACTTCAGCATCATTTGTAACATAACTATCTGGTATAGTTATATTATAACATGTTTTGCCATCTTCAACATCTAAAAACATGTATATATCTTCTGTCGAAAAATTAACCATATAATCATATACTTCATTTTTATAATCACCAAAATAATAATGTTCACTAAGAGGATAGTTGTAAAATATTATACTTGAATTACCAAAAACTAGTGAATTAAGTTCTTTTTTTTCATTATTATCAATCCCTCTTTTTTCAGCAAGTGCTTTTAATGCTTCTAAATTATTTATTAATAATTCATTGATTGCTAGTCTATCTTGCTCTTCCAATTTTCTTTGTTCCCTAACAAGTGGTATGATATTTGTTTTACATTTATCATATGCTTTATCTAAATATTCCTTTTTATTTGTTTTTCCATATAAATCCATATAAACAAGAGTATTCTTATATTTAAACATTGGTAGCATATTTTTTATATCGCCATTTACAAGCAAGTTTTCCAATTCTTCAGCATATTTCATATTTTTAACAACATATGACTCATATTCTGAAATAGACATATATTTTGAAGCAGCAGCAAAACCAAGTGGATAAGTATTTATTAAATTCTCATCATAATTAAATATATTTACTCCGCTTTCATTATACTTGTCAATCTCTTCAACACATTTTTTATACTCACCTTTTTCAAAATAACATTTAGCCATTTCTAAATGAACAGAAGGAAGTCCATCAAGCAAACTCACATTATCTTCAAAATATTTTAATCTACTTACTAAATTTTTATCTAACAAATTTTCTCCATACTTTTCAGCTTTTGTTTGATAAACTATCATATTTTCTGGAATATTGTTATCCCTTACCATATCGTTACAATAATCAAAAAAATTCTTTTTAATTCCGTCTATAGTTTTAAGTCTTTCTTTATCTAATTTAAAATTCCCATCATCATATTCTTGCTCAGATTGTTCCAATGAACCATAATACGATGATACACTATCAGCAACAAGAGAACCTATAGACAATACAGCTGTTAATGGATCTTTTGTAGCAGCAGAAGCTACTGCAGAAGTCATAAGTGCCATTACATTAGGTTTTAAAGCAGCATTCATAGCACGAGATTCTCTTTGACTATAGTTATATAATAGTCTATTTCTATCCATATCTTCAAGTTTCCAGTCAGTTGTAGAATCAAATAATGATTGAAGATAATTCTGTGTCTTTTTATCTATAGTTGTAAACTTAATTCCACCTTTTTGAATTAAATCTATTGTATCTTTTAGTAAAACTGTGCTTTCAGTTCTAATGATTTCTTCAAGGCGAACACCAATAAAATTCATTAACATAATTTCATTAGTAATTTTTTTTGTTTCTTCACTTTCTTTAGTTTCTACAGTTTTATTTTCATCATAACTAATAACATCACTATTTGTAGATGTTGCAATAGAAACCATGGATACATTTAAACACAATAATAATGATAAAAAAATACAAAGTTTTTGTTTCATAATTAATCTTCTCCTATATTATCATTTGTTATCTTATTCCAATAATCATCATTTGCGTTTTTATTGATTATTTTAATTAATTTATCATTCACATCTTCATTATCAAATATTTTATATTGAATTATGTCAATTACTTCTTTTGTATCATATGACCCATTATTCATGTTCAAAGGTTCATCCATATCATCATATCTTGTGTAATTTTTTTCTATAAATTTTGAAACTAAATCTAAATAATCATCTAATCTTACACACTCTTTTTCTTTTTTGCAACAGCAACATTCTATAATGACTTTCTTTATATTTTTTAAATCATTTTTAAATTCCGAATTATTAATACAATCACTACAAACAAATACGTCTAATGCATGAGAAAAAACTTTTATCTCATTGTCCATTGCTATTTCCTTATTAAATCCCATAGTTTACTCCTTAAGTCATTTTATATATAATATAGACTTATGCCAACATTTTTATGATCCAAATATTTTACCGAAAAAGTTCTTAAACATATTGTCAAGAAATTCTTTTTGCCACAATGTATTTTTAAGAATGAAAATTAGAATAATAATTCCTATAGTGATTAGTAATATATATATAATATTACTTTTCATTTATGTATCCTCCAATAAAAAATGTCAATAACCCTCAAAGTTATCCACAAAAATCATACCAAAAAAAAAAAAAATCAAGATATTAACAATACTTTTTTAACAAATCAAAATCAGTATATTATCCCTCATCTTCCCCAAAATAATGCTCTCTCATATACTTATGGGTCATTGTCCTTAACTCTCCATAAGTGTATTTTGTGAACATACTATATTGATTATAAATAACTATTAAA
>JAGBKB010000023.1 GCA_017934175.1 Lachnospiraceae bacterium
AACAATACCGTCGGTCGATCGGTCGTTCATTGTTAGTAAAGTTCAAACATTTCAGTTTGATACAACATAGTCTAATTTAGACAACACAAGTTAATCCATGTCATAAGTTGTAAATCCTCTTTAACTTTCCACCCCAAATTCTTTATATATTGCAGGTTTTCGATTTGTATGAGTTCCTGCTGACGCACAACTTATACTACTAACATATAAGCAATACGAGGCGACTCTCTGCATGGGCTCGTCCACACCCCATAACCTTATTTTTTAGGTGTCAGTTACTTTGCATTTTTTCCACCCACTTAAACTTTAATTTAAACTTCAATTTAAGTCATATTTAATTGTAATTGAATAAAAAATAGAGAGTACAATTCAATGCACTCTCTAAGCAAAATTCTCTTTTAATATTTTATAGTTTAGTTCAATTCTTTTAAATTCTTTTAAGTTTTTTTAAGTTTTGTATTGACATTTCTACAAAAATTGGTTAAACTATATATATCGAAGGTATGTTTTTGAAGAGTAATACCTTCAGAATATTGCCTTTCGAGTCGCGTTCGAAAGGTTTATTTTTTTATCTCTTATTCAATTGAAATAATAATATATTAAATATAAAAAAATGTCAACGATTTTTACTGACATTTTTCTTTTTGTTTTCCACAGATTTTTTATTTCCCTACAAAAAACTACATTTTTAGTAAATAACTTTTTTCTTATATTCATTAAGGACGATTATATTTTTCTGCAGCAATAAATAATCTACCGCATTAAAGCAAGATATATATATAAATGTATTGCTATCGCTTATATGGTCTAGCTTTTAAGTATATTCACTAGGGGACACCCCTCCTTCGCTCGTACCTCGCTCACCCCCGTTTTGCTTGAAATAGATATAAAGTTATATACCTTATTTAAAAAAATGCCTTAAAAACGATTTTCGAGCGAATAGAATTGTATTTTTTATATCTGCAGAACAAAATCTAAAAAAGAATAGAAAAATAAAATTTGACATATAATAAAAAAGATGTTATAATAACATCAGCTAGCAAATCATAGGAAGTCAAATTGGTTTGCACCGAGATATGTTCCCGCATATCTCATTTTTTTGTTCAAAAAAGAAAAGAGCAGGTTTCCCGCCCTGCTCTCAAAGATTATTCTTTGTTTCTGTCTTGGTCTTGATTGTTATTATTACTTAAAAGTAATAATACAATTAGTCTCCAAATCAACTCATAGGAAGTCATTTAATTTACACCCCCTTTCTTCAAGGGATTACCCCACAAAGTAGGGTTGGTGCTAGTATATATCAAATTCGACAATTTGTCTACTTACTGCCTTTATTATTATTTTCTTCATAATCATTTATTGCAAATTGTAGCGACTGATTTACAACTTCATTTATAGATAAATCTTCTTTTCCTGCAATTAATTTAATTTTATCAAGTATAGATTCTTCAATTCTTAAAGTATATTGCACATACTTTGTGCTTGTTTTCTTATGATATGCTATTCCCATTATAAAATCACCCTTTATTAGTTTAACAACTTTATAATGTGCAAGATACACATATATTATACTTGTGTTTGACACTTGTGTTTTATGATTGTATAATTATAAAGAGGTGATAACTGATGTATTCAGATATAGCATTACAAATAGCAATTAAATTTAATGAATTACCTGCAGAAAAACAAATACTAATAATGCAATCAATTCTTATAATTGCAGAAATAATCGCATTTTTCTATATAAGACATATTACTAAAACAGATTAAGTAAGACCAAACGGAATTGCTAATTTTATATTAGCAATGTAGTGCGGTAGCTCTAGGGTAGAAAATACTTTGTATTTTCGTAGGGGCGAGAATAGCCCCTGCAATACCTATGCTTTAGTATAGGTATTGTTCTGTAGAATAAAAAAATATACATACCGTTTTGGTATGTTTTTTTTTATTTCTGCAGGAGGGGGTCAAGGGGATTACCCTTGCAAGTTTACCAATAATTTTTTCGTTAGAAAAATATTTTGGTATAACTTGCTACACCAAGAATTTTGTGTTATAATATAGGTAGTCGCTGGAGGTGGTAAAATGAATTGTGAAAAATTTACAAGAAATCAATCAACTAATATTTTGGTGCATTGTAATAGAAGTGATCCGAATAGAACTTATAAGAATCAAAAAATAGACCATTCAAAAACTTATATGAATTATAACCTTGCACCAGAACATAATGGTATGACTGATTATGAATATATGAAAAAAAGATGTGAAGAATTAAAAATATTAAAAAGAAAAGATGTTAATTGGCTTGTTTCTTGGGTTATTACTATTCCAACAGATTACGATGGAAATAAAGCAATGTTTTTTAGAGAAGCCTATAACTTTATGGAAAAGAAATATGGAAAAGAAAATGTTGTTTCTGCTTATATTCATTTAGACGAAACAAGTCCACACATGCACTTTTGCTTTGTTCCTGTTGTATTTGATAAAAAGAAACAAGAATACAAAGTTAATGCCAAACAATGTATAAATAAAACCGAATTAAAACAAATACACCCTCAAATGCAAGAATATTTGGAAACAAAACTACAAACCAAAGTTAATATTTTAAATGGAGCAACTGCAGAAGGAAATAAAACTGTTGAACAACTAAAAAATGAAGAGAAAATAAAAGAAAAGGCTATACTTGAACTTATACAAAATCCTACTGCAGAAATAAAAAAATCTGTTATAGAACAACTTCCAGAAGAACAAAAAGAAAATATCATAGAAGAAGAAATTGAAATAATAAAAGAAGATTTAAAGAAAGATCCTGAATTTATACAAATGTGTCAAAATAGAGCAATAGCAGACAATGAAGAACTTGAAGAACTTGAAATGGAAATAGAAAACTTAAAGGGTAAAAAAGACTATATGGAAGAAAGTATTGCAGAATTAGAAATACATCACAAAAAGCAAAGAAAACAACTCGCAGAGGAGTTTGAGAGAGAAAAACAAAGAAACAATGCTCGAATCATTGAAATGCAAAATACAACTATTAAGCAAGAAAAAGATAAACCTTCTTTTTGGAACAAAATAGCAGATAAAATATTTAACTTTAAACTTGTTGCCACTGTTAGTTTTGTTATGTATCAACTATCTAATAAAGTTCCTCCAGAAAGAATCTTAAAAAATGTAAAACAATTTAGAAAAAACTACGATAAATATGTTGATAATCCTGAATTAGTACAAAGAGAATTAAAAACAATGGAATATATGGATATAGGCTTAGAAAAAATTGAAGAAAGTGAACAAATAGATTTAAGAAAAGAAGAATTGTCAAAAGATGAATACGGACCAGAACTATAAATAAGTAGGGCATTTCGCCCTACTTATAACTTGTAATTTGTGTGTTACCTTATTTTTTATTTATATCATAACTATGGCTTTTTATATCAATTTCAAATGTAGTTTTATTACCATTTGAATCTTCAAGTATTAAATTTGTTTTACCTGCTCTTGTAAATTCTGCATTTATCAAATAATCTTCTAATCCTTCATCATATACTATATAAACTTTACCATATTTACTATCTTCTAAATACACATTATAACTATCATCAAATACTGCTCCTGCATCTCCACCATTTGTTAAGACAGTTGTGTTATAAACATTTTTGCTGGTTAGTGCCATTATAGTCATTACTATTATTATTAAAATACTAATAACTACCCCTGCAATCTTAACTTTTTTATTATTAAATATACATATTGGATATAATAGCATTGTTATAAAACAAAATAATGTACTTAAAAAGTGATATGGAAAACTATATAAAGTTTGATTTAAAAATCCATAATAATGCGTTCCCAAAAAAATCAACATAGGTGTTAATATAACTAATCCCCACCATTTATCTTTTTTCATATAATAACCAATAAATCCCATTGGAATTGTAAGTATTGTCCAAACAATCCAAAATCTATAATAAGTTAAAAATAAGTTGCTATGATTAATTATATCTTGGATTAGATACACTAACGGTTGACTTATTAAAAAGAACACAAAGCATTTTAATGCAGAGTCTTTCGCTGATTTACTATTCATAATAATTAGTATTCCAAATAGAATCCATACTTCAAATGATATTGTTATATCTGCAAAAGATGTATCTTTTACTATTGGAAGCATAGCCATAATTGCAGTATATACACCTGCTATAATTGCAAATATAATTAACTTTTTCCAATTCAAATCAATTCCACCAAATATTTTTTTTGATTTTTCCATTATTTAATCTCCTCTCAAAATTACTATTTATCTGTTTCTTTATTACCTTTATTCCAAAATTGCCACCAATGTCTTTTATTATCTTCTGCAGTTCCTAAAAGATAAGTTTGATATTGTGCATTTGTTTTTATTCTTTCACTTTTTTCCTCTTCATATAAATTTTTAAAGTATTCAACTTGTTTTTTCTGCTCATTTATTTGATTTTCATAACTTTGTTTCATTTCTTCAATTCTAGTTTCATAAAAGTTTTTTAAAGTTTCATTTAAACCAAAAAAGTCGTTATTTGTACTATTATTGCCATTTTCTTTTTCATCTTCATTCGAAATTATTTGTTTTCGTTTAACTCTGTTTATTTGTCTTTCCTTTAAATAATTATAGCCTTCTGCAGTTATTTCCCAATCATTTGTAGTAGTTTTTAACATATAACCTTTATCAATTAAATCCTCTTTTTGCTTGTATATTGCCTGTGGTGTTATTCCTAAATCTTTTGCAACTTGCTTTACAAAAAACAACTAAACTCCCCCTTCCTTTTAGTTTAAAAAAGTAAAAAACAACTTTAATAAACTACACTATTTTTATATCAAAATTAGTTTACTATACTTTACTTTTATTGTCAAATATTTAAGATTTCACTAGAAATAATCAAATTTTAAACTTATTTTAAACCACTTTCAATATTGCACAAAATATAAATTTTTTGCAATTAACACTCATTTTTACCAATTTTTCAATTAAACTACATTTTAAACTAATTTAATAACAATACCAGAGGGAGTAAGGGAGTGAAATAGGCAAAGTAATCCCATATATTTAAAATTACTTTGCTTAAAACAATACCGTCGGTCGATCGGTCGTTCATTGTTAGTAAAGTTCAAACATTTCAGTTTGATACAACATAGTCTAATTTAGACAACACAAGTTAATCCATGTCATAAGTTGTAAATCCTCTTTAACTTTCCACCCCAAATTC
>JAGBKB010000024.1 GCA_017934175.1 Lachnospiraceae bacterium
AAAAGAAGTATTGGAACAAGTGGGCATTGAAATTAAATACGAGGGATATATTTCAAGGGAAATGCAGCAGGTAGAAAACTTTAAAAAAATGGAAAGTAAAAAAATACCAAACGATTTTGATTATGATAAAGTTCAAAATTTACGAATTGAAGCAAGACAAAAATTAAAAAAGTTTAAGCCTGAAAATATTGGTATGGCATCTCGTATCTCAGGGGTGAGCCCTGCGGATATAGCGGTGCTGGTGGTGTATCTCAAAAAGTAGTGGTGTAAAATCCTTTTATGAGCTTGCTTTTTCATTTTTACAATTTTATAGTAAAATTATATAAATAAGGAAGGAAGGAGTATCTATGAATCTTATTTTGAGACGAATAGTACAAACTAGTATGCTTCAACCGGCTAAGAAGCTTTTTAAAATCAACAAAATACTTATTATGATGGTGCTTTTAACGATGCCATCATTTTGTTCATCTCAATTATATTATAGAAAATATCACGGGGATGCATTATATGATAACGAATATTGCATAAAGAATAACATAGACTGTTATGAAATTTCATATCGCATACTACGTGGGAAGAATGAGTATTATATATGTGAAATGAATAAAAACAAATATACTGATAGACCAAATTTTAACTTGTTGGATAGTTCATATAAACCTATATTTGAATCAAGTTTTTATTCTGAGTTTGCAGTAAGTGATTTTGCGGATGGAGACGAGTGGGGGTCTGTAGATAAAAATATAAGTGGTAGTTTTTCGGATGAAAACCGTACTTTGTATCTAGGTCAGGATGTTTTAAAATTTGAAAACGATTATGAAATAATTGAATATGATTTGAAAAACAAGAAGACAATAAATACAAAAAAGAAAAAGTATAATAAAAAAATTAATTTGCCAAGTGGAACAGAGATAATTGATACTATAGATGCGGATGATGGTAGATTATATGTAGTTGAAAGCGACAAGGGAAGAGCTGTCTTAGATGAAGATGGCAAAACAAAAATAGGATACTATAAAAATATAGTAATTGATAATTGGATTTATATAGGATATAAAGAAAGAGAGTTTAACACAAATGATATTGTTTTTACTATAGATGACGGGGGCAAGCAATACAAACAAACTATAGAAGGCAAGAAAATAGACGATAGAAAATATATAAATTATCTAGGATATGGCTATTATCATTATGGTTACGAACAAGAGAGCGGTAATGATAATACTATATATAATATACATAGTGATAAGAAAATAGAGAATAAAGCTAGTGCTAGATATTTGGAGCTATTTAGATTTAAAAATAAAAAATATTTTTATTATTTTGCCCCAGTTTATGATGATAAAACTGGTTATGCCTCTATATTTGATGAGAATGGTAAGAAAATAGATTTATATAAAGATACGAATTATAAATTTTTATATTTGTATACAAAGAATGGAGAAGATATAAATGAGCATGAAGGACATGGCATAACTCATATAGATGATGATTATATATATGGTTTTACGAATGACAAATTCTGCATACTTGATAGTGACATGAAGGTAGTTAAGGAACTGATTGGTAAATATAAGAAATTTCAAATATATGGCGAAGGAAAGTATCAAGTGTATGCTTTGGCTCGTGAATTATATGGAGAAAATATAACAACAGATTTTTATGATATAAATTTAAATCTAATAAAAAAAGATGTAATAGTAAGAGGTCCTATAACAACTGAAGATATCTTAAATAAAGATAAGAATAATCATTATTTAGCAATTTCTTATGGTGAAGGTAAATTCACAGAACCGAGAAATGAATGCATATACATATATGATGAGAAAAATAAAAAGTATGCTATTGACGAAGGCAATAAATTAAAAATGTATGATTACATGATAAATAATCCAAAGACAAACGAAAAATTATATATTAGATACAAGCAATACACTCAAAGATTTCAACAAGATAGATATGATGTATATAATGAAAAAGGCGAACTAACATTTGAAAATATAATAATATTTAATAGAAATTTAAATCGAAAGAATCATAGTTTTTTAGATGTGCCTAAAGACTATTTGGTAATATATGATGATGTTTCTACGAAATTTTTGGATTATGATTTTAATGTGCTTAAAGAATTTGAAGGCCGAAAACAATTAGAGTTTAAAGGGTCTTATACAAATTATTTAAATGATTACTATGATTGCGAAGGTGATAAAAATTACTATATATTGATAAAAGACGACAAATATAAATTGGAGAAAGTAATTGATAAAGACTTACACATTGTGGCAGATAATAAGGACGATGCTGAAAAATTTGTAAAAAGCATAAACTGATAAGAGAATATAAGGGACGCCTGTAGCGAGCCTATGCAAGATAATCATTGTCCACTGTATAAAAAATTGACAAAACATTAAAGTTGAAACAATGACCAAAACGGAATGTAACTCCGTTTTGGCCAAAGTATAAAAAGGAATGTTTTATGAAGTATGTAAGAGTAACAAAAGAGAATATTGATGAGGAGCACATCTGTTGTGCCATTTCGAATAATAGTGATGTACAAGTCTCATCTAAGAAAGAGTGGATGAAAAGTTGTTTTAAAGATGGATTAGTGTTTTTGAAAAGTGTTGAAAGAGGTAAATGTTTTATAGAGTATGTACCTGCTGAAAATGCTTGGGTGCCAATTGATGCGAAGGGATATATTTACATAGACTGCTTGTGGGTGTCAGGTTCATTTAAAGGACATGGATATTCAAATGATTTGCTTAATGAATGTATAAAAGATGCGAAAGTAAATAAGAAGAAAGGACTTTGTATTTTATCATCTGCGAAAAAGAAACCATTTTTAGCTGATCCAAAATATTTAAAGTATAAAGGGTTTGAAGTTGCAGATGTTGCTGATAATGGAATAGAGCTTTGGTATTTGGCATTCGCAAAAAGTGCAACATTACCAAAATTTAAAACATGTGCGAAGAAAGCAAAAATAAAAGATAAAGGGTATGTGTTATATTACACTAATCAGTGCCCATTTAATGGAAAATATGTACCAATCATAGAAGAAGTTGCAAAGAAAAATAAAATTAAATTCAAAGCAATTAAATTGAAAAATAAAAAAGAAGCTCAAAGTGCTCCAACACCAGTTACAACTTATGCATTATTTTATAATGGCGAGTATGTGACTAATGAGCAGATGAATGATAAAAAGTTTCTTAAGTTAGCTAAAGATAATAAGTAATTTAGATTTTATTCGGGAAGCTCTTATAGGTATATTATTTATATGTGAAGAAACAAAGTTAATCCCAAGAGTGTAATCTCAAGAGGCATAATATTCTTGACAATTTTTGAAAATATGATATTATAATATATAAGTGGGCTGGTAGAAATACCTGGGTCCAACCAAAGGCGGGGAAGTTCCTCGCCATTTTTATAGGAGAAATGATATGAAAGAGATCAGTATATTTATTGATGAGTCTGGTGATTTTGGTGAATATCAAATTCATT
Organism: Lachnospiraceae bacterium; assembly: GCA_017934175.1. Classification (GTDB taxonomy): domain Bacteria; phylum Bacillota; class Clostridia; order Lachnospirales; family Lachnospiraceae; genus UBA3633. Next base: position 3,496 of record JAGBKB010000024.1, read on the forward strand.
CACCATATTATATTGTTTCAATAGTATTTCATGAACAAAAGAAAGATATATCTGCATTAGTTAGTAATTTAGATAAAAGATTGACATATCATAATCTTAATAATAATTGTATTCATACTGGACCTATTGTAAGAAAAGAAGAAGAATATCAAAACATGAGTATTAAAGAACGAAGGAATATATTAAATACTTTTACTGCATTTATAAAAAAGTGTCCTATAACCTATAAATGTTTTTATATAGAGAAAAAACATTTGGAAGATGAAGTTGAAATGGCATCAAAATTAGCAAAGCAAATTTCAATTTTTTTAAAAGATAACTTGCAATATTTTAATGAATTTAATGTTGTTAAGGTATATTATGATAATGGACAAATTGAACTTACAAAACTATTAATAGGCATATTTCATACCTTGTTTTCAAATGTTGAGTTTAATAAAGTTATTCCATCAGAATACAAACTTTTCCAAGCGGCAGATTTATTTTGTTACTTTAAATTGTTATCGTTAAAATTAGAGAATAAAACAATTTCAGAAAATGAAATTAAGTTTTTTGAAAAGCCATATAATATATATAGAAATTATATAAAACAATTTGCAAAACTAGAGTTTAAATAATGCTTGTTGAGTATTGTTGACTTTATTAATTTAATGGGTAAGTGACCAAATGGTCGCTTTTTTGTTGTGAAAATAATGATAAAAATAATGAAAATACATATAAAATTACTATTTATTTTTGTAAGAAATATGGTATAATAAGGGTGCCAAGTCAATTAAATATTTTTTATTGGATTAATGATTATATCATTAACTCACAAGACACATTTTTATTGTGGTAAAAATGTGGGTTCGATATTATATTCTTGTGAGATTATGATATTTGATTGGCTTGGCGGCTGAACTCACAATTTTCGCTCAGGGGTTCAGTCTCTGGGCTTTTTATTTTGGGGGCGAAAGAGGGAGGAAAAAATGAAAATTCAATTAAAAAATTTTTTGTTGTGTATAGTTCTTTTGATATTATGTGTTTTGGTGGGCTGTGCACAAAAGTCTAAAGAAGTATCAAAGGGTGTTAAAAAGGATGATATAGTGCATTTTGGTAGTTACAATGATTTTGGAGAAAGCAGATATAATAATACTTATAAAAATGGCGATCAAATTGAATGGTATGTATTGGACAATGATAGTAAAAATAATAAAATATTACTTCTTTCAAAATATGTGTTATATAATAGCAGGCAAATGTATCACCAATCTCTAGACTTTTCCACTAATAAATATCATTCGTGGACAAACAGTAAATTAAGAGAATGGTTAAATAATGAATTTTATGAAACATGCTTTAATAATAATGAGAAAAATAAAATTTTGGAAACACCTATTGTTGACCATCTTGATAATCAAGTTGATGACAAGGTATTTTTATTAAGTAGAACCGAAATGGAACAATATATAACAAATAAAAAAGTAGTAGAGACAGTTGGCCGTAGAATAGATAAAGACAGATCTCCGGCTTCCTATTGGACAAGACAAGAAGAGAAAGGAAAATATATTTGTGCTAATAGCGCAGGTCTTAATGATTTCTTTGAGGTTGGATGGCTTGATTATTGCGGAGTAAGACCAGCTATATGGGTAAAATATTAGTTTAATGAAATGTTGAGGCAACAATATGTTATATAGGTTAAAAAACAATAAATTCATAAGAATAAACAAACTTGATGAAAAGCCAAATTGCAATGTTTGCGAGAATAGATATAATAAAGTTAAAAAGAATATGAAAAACTATGAAAAGTTTATTGCAAATATTAAAAGAAGTGTTTTAAGGAAAGATTTTTTCTTTGTAAGTGAAACATTTAAGCATCATAATTGGAAAAGTGAAAAGTCAAATTATAACGATTTATATATAGCATGCAATAGAAGTTTGGATTATTCAGAAAAAATGTTGGGATTTTTTGTTAAACAAATACTGATAAAAGATAAAAACAAGTGGATCTTAGTTAAACCTAAAAATAAAAGCAATTTGTATACAAGAGTGCAAGAACAATAAATGCGAAAAGAATATTTATGAGCATTAATTGTGACATATTAAAATTTATTTTAGTCATCACGTTGTTGGTGTTTTTATGTTATGTTGGACCGCGAAAGTTTAACAAGCATATATATTTAAAGTATCACATTATAAATCCATTGAAATTAAAATACAGTTTAACTGGAACACTTGCAATATTTGGACTTACTGTAGCTATGTTAGTAATTTTTGTATTAATTTGCTCGTTGTTTAATATTAACGATACGCCTAAATGGATAGATATCGTGTTGATAGTTATAGAAATATGTATAGTAATATTTGCTACTCTTGTTGCAAGTCATGATGTTTTTTTGATAGAGAATGTCACTAAGGGAGAAATCATAGCAGGCTGCTTTTTTGGCTTTACATCAATGATTTTTTCAGTTTTGGGAGTACTATCTATTATATCATCACTAAATGATAAAAAGAAAACAAATGCGAGAAAGGTGGCCGATGTTGCAGTAGCTGTATATGGCATATTTTCTATAAAAGCAGATTTGTCAGATAGAGATATCGAAAAATTAAATGCAAAGTTAAATAAAATTGAAGAGCAAAGGCAGATAGTAAGTAGTAATGCTGAAAGCATAAATGAAAGTCAAAAAGCAGATGTAATAAATTCAAATTCTATAAATACGAAAAAAGAAGAAATAAAACTCATAGACCCACCGGAAAATAGTGTATTCGCGCAAAACAGTGAAAAAATAATCATGGAAAATTTCCCGATTAATGTAATTAAAGAAAAATTATCACTGCGAAGATTTTGCATATTAACTAATAAAAGGTTAATATGGTATAAGTCATTTATTCCGATTAATTTATCAAAATGGATTGAAGATAAAAAAGAATGTGAGATTAAATTAAGTGATATTAATACTATAGAAAAGCAAAAATGGGGATTGGGGCATGTAATACACATAACTACAAATGAAGGACAAGAATATAAAATTGTCGTAATGAAAATTGATAAAATAATTGAAACTATTAAAACAGTATCAAGGGATATTTTGGACAAATAAAAGTACTATTGAATTGTAGTGAAAAAGGCAATATAATTTATGTATTGCAAATAGAACACATTGTGTTAAAGGAGTTTTTATGGCAATAGCAAATATTGGCAAGAAAGTACCATTTGAAATAGTTTCCCCTTATAGTGACAACTTTATGGGTAGTGTAAATACTCTTAGAAATGAAGCAAAAAAAAATAATAAGACAGGTATGTCACTTTTAGAAATTAATAAAATCATAAAGTCAACAAGAAAGGAAAAAAAAGAGGATATTAATCAAGCCACATAAATTAGATATGGATTTCAAGGACATTTCTGATTTAAAATTTTATGAAGTGGTTATGGAAAAGAAAGATAAAAATGCTAAATTGGTTACTGGAAATATAAAAGATTTCCCAGTAGATAAAAGAATTGTCACGCCGCGAGAGCTGTTAAAACTTATTGAGAAATTATAGCTCTAACTCAATATCATAGTTCAAGTAAGCATAAAACATTTTATCTGCGAAATCTTTTGGTAAAGAATTGTTGCTACAATATTCTATGCATTTTAATCGCACAAACTCATTGTATAGTGATTGGAAGTTCATTTTGCAAAGCTTAGCATTGTCTGAAGTCATTGTCTCATAATATAAATCTTCAAAATCTTCTAAGTCTTTTGAAAACATCATTTCTGTTAATTTGTTTTGTGCATCCTTGTCTACACCTTGTTTATTATTATTTCTATCTTTTTTTATTTTGTTTCGATTTCCCATTTTTAACTCCTATTTGATTGTTATTTTTATATAGCTTTTCAATTCACTACTAAAATCATTTAAGTCATCCATAGTGATGGCTTTTTCTTTTAGTAATTCAAGAATTTCATTTATCATATTTGACCGACTCAAATTGTAAACTATGACACCGCTCTTCTTTTTATCTTTTTTCATTAGTTTATCCAATTCCCAAAATTTGCGACTTGCAGGAATATTTTTATTCAATAGATTTTGATATTCATTTATTACTATCTTTATATTATTTTCTTGCCAATATGGCAACTTACTTTTAAACAATTTCCAATCCCTTTCATTTGTTTCGTAATTATAATTTGACATATTGTAGTTTGCTAAATCGGTTTTTTTAGTATTTATAATATGTTGTTCGTAGCCTTCTTGCATTCTCCAAACATCATCTTTAAAAAGAACATTATAATGTTTTATGTTAATCTCTTTTTTATCTTCATCTGTTAAATTCTCAAAATATTCTTCTTCGTCTAATTTGCGACCAACTCCTTTTGTAATGTATGGGTAATGTCTATGAGTTCCCTTTTTCATTTCATTAACTGAGATTAGTTTTATATTAAACTCCCATGAGGCACCATAATCATATTCCATTTTTAATTCATCATTAACATTTAGATTTAACTCGTCTAAAGTATATAATGAAGGATTATAACAAACTGCTGGAGCAAAATCTTCCATTTCATCGTAAATGAATTCAAACCTATTATTATTGTAATTAATATTAAATAGGTGACTACCAGATGCATCTACTGATGCTAAAACACAATAAGCGAGATTGGCAACAGTTGCATTTGAGAGAATTTCTATTTCTCTCCATAATTCAACATTTCTATCAGTAAGTGATGCTTTAAATTTGTAAACTTGCATATTCATTCTTCCTTTTTATATTTTTAGTGCATTTATCGGCACAAGGTATATTCCAGTCTCTTTATCTTTCACAACTGCCTCATAGAGGCCTAGAATTATGCACATAAATTTTGGAGGTTTATTCATTTTTGATTTAAGTTTTAGTAAACTTTTTTTAGCATCTTCTATGCCGCTTTCACTGAGTTTTATTTCGCAAAGTGCATAATCGCCATTTTCAAATTCAAGTACAGAGTCAACTTCAAGCCCAGTTACATTATCTCTAAAATGGCAAAGTCTTCCACCAAGATTTTCCATATATATTCTTAAATCTCGTTCAGCAAGTGATTCATATAAAAAACCAAGAGTTTTTAAATCTTTTGATAATTTTTCAGCAGATAGATTTAATAGACAAGCAGCAAGTGATGGGTCAGTAAAATGTTTTTTTGCAGATTTTCCTATCCTATCCTTTGAACGATAATTTTCTGTGTATGCTTCTTGGTTTTCTATTATAAATAATCTTTCCAATACATTTAAATAGTCAAATACTGTTTTTTCATTTTCGATCACATCTTTATGTTCGTGCTCTTTCATGTCTCTCATAAGAGTTTTAACACTAACTATAGTAGATTCATTGCGAGCTAGAGTTTTTAAAAGTAATTGCATTTTTCTTTCATTTCTTTTTTTGTCGTCATTTATATCTTTGGTTAAAATAGATGATATATAATTTTTGGCAACTATCGATACTTCGTTATTTTTTATTTTTGGCTTTTCGGGCCAACCACCTCTAACTATAAGTTTTGAAAGATTGAGAAGAGAAAGTTTTTCTACTTTAGCATTTTTTTGTTTGCCCTTATACATATCCGAAATAGAGGCAGTGCTTTCTGAATCACCACTTTCGTACAAACTCATAGTGGACATTTTAAGTTTTCCAATCCTACCTACCCCACTGTGAAATATTTTTTTGCTTTTTTCATCATTTAATGTAGTTGAGCAAGTTAAAATGTATCGCCCCTTTTTATTTGTTTGGTCGCAAAGTCGCCTAACCTTATCCCATATTTTTGGTATGATATTCCATTCATCAATTAGCTCTGGATATTCATTTGTAAAAATTAAATTAAGGTCAGTCAAAGCTAACTCATATGTGCTTTCATCATCTAAATAAACAGCACTTTTTGCTTTGTTATTTGCAGCCCAAGTTTTGCCACACCATTTAGGACCTTCAATATAGATTGCAGAAAATATTTTGATTTTATGGAAACTTTATCTTACACACTAGTCATTTTTGCAAAATTATAAAAAAAAATGATATAATTATGGGAACCTCTAAAAAGTGAGAACTTGAAAAATTTTGTTTTTCAAAAGTGCGAATAAAGAAACTCTTAGGAACGAAGTGAGTTAGAGTTTCTTATCCACTATGTGGACTTTTAGGGATTCCAGCGGGAACCTTAACTCGAAAAAGTTAAAGTTTATGACTATTTCGAGGTGCCCATAAATAAGACTCTGCATAAAAAGGTAAAGGCATTATATAGTTGACAATTGATAAATATTTGTGTATAACATAAAAATACCGAGATATTTAGCAAAAAACCGATTATTTTCTAGTAAAGGGCTAAACTTACAATGTATTATAATAGGCACATAAAAAAGGCAATAAATTGTAATTTAAAAGATTATCCATCAGTTTTATTAACTGGTGCGAGACAAGTTGGAAAAACAAGTATTTTTGAAAAAGAATATGACTATAAAATTATTAGCCTTGATAATATAAATATATTGGAAAGTATAAAAAATGATGCAGTAGGAGTCCTTTCTGAATATGATAAACCTCTTGTTATTGATGAAGTTCAAAAGGAACAAAATATTTTCAATGCTCTTAAATATTTAATTGATAAAGATAAGAAATAGCCACTCCTTTTTACTACTTTTGATTAATCATAAGAGTTTATGGAATATTATTAAGATATTATATTTTTATATAGAAACACATTTTAATTAGACATCTTTAAAAAGGTCTATATATTCTTCATACACATATACTCTATTTCTTTTAACATTATCTTTTAGTATTAGTATCTTTAAGTTTTTAAAATATTCTACTATAGTATTCACTGTATTATAACTTAATTTCATTTTTTTTTGTATTTCTTTGATTGTAAAAATAGGATTTTGTTCTATATAATTAAAAACTATTTCATATGAATTTTTTTGTCGATTGGTTGTAGGTAGTATTGAAAGAATTTTTTTGTGTAAATCATTTATACTGGTAATTTTATTTATAACAGATGTTGTTGTATCTCTCAAGCAAAGTAAAAAAAACTTAATATATTCTTCATATCTGTCATTAAGTCTGACATCCATTAATCTATGGTAGTATTCTAATTGATTTATTTTTAAAAAATATGACATATATACATTTGGTTTAAGAAGTATTTTTTCTTGAATCAAATGTAATAAAATTATGATTCTTCCAAGTCTTCCATTTCCATCTAAGAAAGGGTGAATTGTTTCAAATTGATAGTGAATAAGAGCAGTTTTTATTAAGGAATCAACATCTGACTTATCATTATTTATATATTTATCTAATTCATTTGATGCTACATTCATATCATCAATATTAGGTGGTATAAAAGTGGCATTGCTAATATTATTTCCACCTATCCAGTTTTGGGTGGTCCTCAACTCTCCTGGATTCTTATTTTCTCCACGGACATTGTTGAGTAATACCTTATGTATTTCTTTAAAGAATCTTGTGCAAAGGGGTAAATGTTCTAACAATTTGATTCCTTCTTCTATTGCTTTTATATTTGATATGGTTTCTTTTATATCATTAATGTTCTTTCCATGTTCAAATCCATTTTTATTTATATTTGAAAAAATGTCTTCCATTGTACATTCAGTTCCTTCTATCCTTGAAGATTCAAGAGCTTCTTTATAGACATAAGAATATAAAAATAAATCTGAATCAGGAATTAACTCAGACATAGTATTAATTTTTGTCATATTTTTATGAATTTCAATTATTAAGTTTAAAGTTTCTTTATCCAGATTTAAGAGCTTTTCTATTTCTTGTAAAGGACTAGGGTTAAAAGATTTATAGCCACTTAAATTATTGATAAAATATCCCTGTCGGCTCATAATATAATTATATATATATTATTTCAAAAAGTCAACATTTTTTGAAATAAGATTAAATTAACAATAACTATATTTCAAGAAAACAATTATTGGCAATATGCAAAAAATGCTTAAGCCTTGTAAAATTCAGTTTAGAATATAGATAAAAGTTTTCTGAATTAGTGTAAATAAGTCGCATGAAAAAACGGCGAATGCTCTAAAAAGTTGCTTGGAAAAATGCCACTTATTTGATAATATATATATATGTTAAGGAGAAAATTTAAAAATAATATATGAATATGAATATGAATAGTAAAAAAGTTTCAAATTATTTTCTATATCTAATATTCTTTTGCTATGCTTGCGAAGGAATTGCTGAGCAGTCAATTAATAGTGTGTGGCCAGCAATTTCTACTGATATAAAGGCTGATATCTCATTAATTGGAATACTTTCTACATTAGTTTATATTGGTTCAGGAATTGCAAGTTTAGTTGCATATAAAGTACGAAATAAGATAGGCACAAATCGAACAGCGACACTTAGTATGATATTTTTTTCTCTGCCTATTATCATATATATTTTTTCAAAAAACTTTATTGGTATAGCAGTTGGTATGTTTATCACAGGGTTAGGGATAGGACTTAATGATGTAGGTGCTGATAGTTATGTTATCAAGGCTTATGATGCAAAACAAGATTCTATATTACATTCTTGTTGGACTATAGGTGCATTTCTTGGAACTACGATTTTGACATTTACACTAACTAATTTTTCTTCTTATAAGATAGGCTTTGTGATTATGCTTATAATTTTTTCTTCTGTAATAATTCTTCTAATCTTAGCAAAAAGAAATTGGGAAAGAAGTAAAGTAAATCTTGATAAAGAATTAGTTAGAAAGCATTCAGTAACAGAAGAAGAAAAGAATGTAAATGCAAATATTTTTGAAATGTTGAAGACTAAAAATATAATATATATACTTCTCTGTTTTGGTATTGTAAATGCAGTGTCAAGAAGCATAACAGTATTTATTGCAACAATAATGGTAGAACAATATGGTGTAAAAGAAATAATAGCAACCAGTGCTGTGGGGTTTTTCTGTTTGGCTGGATTCATAGGAAGAATAATTGGAAGTTTTATTTTTGATAAGATTGATTTAAAAAGTACTTTGATTTCTGGCATAATTGGTGAAATTTTAATTTTAGTGTTCTTATTTTTAAACATTTTTACTGGACCAATGATAGTTACCTTATTTATAATTTTAGGCATATTTGATTCAATTCAAATACCATATATTTTTTCATATGCAAAAGAATGTGTTGGTACCTACAACTTATCTGCATTACTAGGATATGGAAATGCCTTAGGACTGGTTTTATCAATTATCACAACAGGAATAGCAACAGTAATTATTCAAAAGGATTCTATTAAGTATATAGAAATAATGTATATAGTTTTACTTGCTTTATTATTTTTGTTTTTAGTGAGTATAAAGAAAAATAAGATTGATTATAAAGTGAAAGAAGTTTAAATCTTTAATTTGACAAGTGAAAACTATAGTGCACCAGATTAGGTAATAAAATAATATAAAAATATTCTTAAAAGAGGAGGACTGTTATGACAGCAAACATTGTTATTATAGGTATAGTTGTATTATACCTTATTGGAATGCTCTTCATTGGTTGGTATTCATCTAAAAATGTATCATCAAATGAAGATTTTATGGTTGCGGGAAGAAGACTTGGACCTGTGCTTATGGCAGGAACACTTGCTGCAACTGAAATTGGTGGAGGTTCATCACTTGGTGTAGTTCAAAAGGGAATGAATGCGAGTTATGGACTTAATTCTGCATGGTATATCATCGCAATGGGACTTGCATTTGTTGTGCTTACATTTATTGCACCAAAAATTAGAAACTCTATGGTTAAAACTGTTCCAGAGTATTTCCGTCGTCGTTATGGAAATGCAGCAGGAGCAATTACTGCAATTATAATGTTTGTTCCACTTATTGGTCTTACCGCTGGTCAATTTATTGCATCAGCAGTAATTCTTTCAACGATGCTTGGGATATCTTATCATGCAGCAGTTATTATAGTTGGTATTGTTGTCACAATTTATGCAGTGATGGGAGGACTTTGGAGTGTTACCCTTACTGATTTTGTGCAAGTATTTTTAATTATAATTGGTATGATAATCGCAGTTCCATTTGCACTTAATTATGCAGGAGGTTGGGCAAATGTAAAAGCAAATGTTGATTCAGCAGCACTTAATATAATTGGACAAGGAAAAGGTTATGGAATAAAATCAATAATTTCACTTACAATAATGTATATTGGAACTTTTACTGTTGGGCAAGAGGCAGTATCAAGATATTATGCTGCTCGTGATGGTAAGGCAGCAGTTCAAGGCTCTATACTTGCAGCGATTATAAATTTTGTATTTGCATTTATACCAGCAGTACTTGGTGTAATAGTTCTTTCGCTTATAAATATGGGTAAATTTTCAGAAGAACATTTTGCAACAGTAGGTGCAAGATATGCTCTTCCTATACTTGCCATAGAAGTTATGCCGGCTGTTATTTGTGCATTATTATTTGCAGGAATAATTTCGGCAACAATGTCAAGCGCTGATTCAGATTTACTTGGAGCAGGTTCAATATTTGCAAATGATTTATATCGAGCAATATTTAAAAAAGATGCAAGTGATAAAGAAGTTTTAAATTGTACTCGTATAATGATGATTATAGTTGGTGCTCTTTCACTTGTGCTTGCATATTTTAATAATAATGACATTATAAGTATACTTACATTTGCATTTACTTTAAGAGCGGCGGGAACATTCTTCCCATATGTTTTAGGTCATTATTGGAAAGGTTCGTCTACAGTGGGGACTATTGCTTCATTGATAGCAGGAACAATAGTTGTAGTTGGAATAGATACTTTTAAATGGACATTCTTTGGATATAAGTTTGAACAATCAATAGTGCCAGGACTTTTAGTTGCACTTGTTGCATTCTTGGTATTTTCAATTATATTCCCACCAAAAGAGAAAACTACAGAATTAAAGGCAGAGTAAAATATTTCTTTAGTTAATAGATAGTGTAAAACGAGATAAACAAGTTTTTGTTGACTTTTTGATATAGTATGATAAAATATAAATATACCACTGAAAATGGCATTTAAAAAGAGGGAGCCATAACCTAAAAGATGGAGTAAAAAAAGAGGGAGCCATAACCTACAGTGGTATATTTTTTTGTAATAATGGAAAGACTAAAGATTTACAATTATTGTATGGTATTCCCAATTCTCCGAGGCATTCAGGAGAAACTAAAAAATATGTAGAAGTAACTGTAGTCATAAATACGGCTGGGAACAATGTTATTAAATAGTTCTTTTTATTGTTCAATAAATATACTGTTTCTGCCCATAGCACAATCATTGCTTCTGTTATCATAGCCCCATAAAAAACTCTTCTACCTTTTTCCTCATCTTGTAAACATCTTGCCATAAGCGGTGATTGTGTAGCGTGAAAGCCCGAAATGGCACCGCAAGAAACTGTTATCAACATATATGGCCACCAAGGTAAGGTTGGATGCAAGTTTGAAAAGTTCTCCCACAATTCTAGCATATGGGAATTAGGATTTACTACCATCACACCGCCTACTCCAACTGCCATTATCATAAGACAAGCACCAAATATAGGATATGTTTAATAATTGAATTAAATATGTCTTCCACGTTGGCATAGGTACAAAATCAATACCATCTTGGTATTCGTATGCCGCGGTTTTTCTATATTTTTTAACAATAAAGACATAATTTGTGTTATAATATGTAAAGGACTTAAAACTTAAAAGATTAAAATATTTAAGGGACATTAAAAAGTGAGTATAATTTATTAAGATGTCCCTATGGAGAAGTAAAGATGGATGTATTTGACATAATAGGACCTATTATGGTTGGACCGAGTAGTAGTCATACTGCTGGAGCATGTCGCATAGGGAAATATGCAAGAGGAATCTTGTCAGAAGAACCAATGAATGCAGTTATTAAATTAAGTGGTTCTTTTAAGAAAACTTATAAGGGACATGGAACTGATAAAGCAATTATTGCTGGGCTACTTGGTTTTAATGAAGATGATGAAAGAATTAGAGACAGCATAGAAATTGCAAAAAAGGAAGGTCGTGATTTTAAAATTCTTGAAGAAGATATAGAAAATGCACATGCAAATACTACCGAGATTACTATGATTAAGGCAAGTGGTGAGAAGGTGGTTATAGAAGGTGCATCCATTGGTGGTGGAAATATTCTTATAACAAGAATTAATGATGCAAATGTAAATATCAATGGACTATTTGATGTACTTGTAGTTGGTCATACTGATATACCTGGTATGGTGTATAAAATAACAAAGGTATTATATGATTGGAAAATAAATATAAATGGTCTATCACTTCATCGAGAAGAGAAACTTGGAAATGCTGTGGCAATAATTGAAGTTGATGATAAGATAAGTGATAAACTTTGTGAAGAAATAAGAGATATTGAAAATGTAAAGTATGTGACACTTTTACATTCATTGAAATAGAGGTTAAGTTATGAAATGGATTTCAATAAAAGAAATTATAAATGAGGCTGAAAAAAATAACATTAGAATATCTGATTTAGTTAAGAGAGAGCAAGCGAAAGAATTAAATGTATCTATAGATGAGATATATAAAAAAATGAAGAATGCTTATGATGTTATGGTTAAATCTATAGAAACTGGACTTAAAGAAAAATGTGAATTAAAAATTGAACAAGAAGATGGTGCCAAAATATATAAAAAATATGTTGATGATGGGAAAAGTATATTTGGAACTAAATTAGGTCAAGCAGTGGCTATGGCACTTTCTGTAGCAGAAGTAAATGCGAGTATGGGAAAAATTGTTGCTGCTCCTACTGCTGGAAGTTGCGGTATAATTCCTGCAGCGATAGTTAGTATAAAAAATATATATGGTATTAGTGAAGAAAAAGTTATAGATAGTTTGTTTACTGCAGCAGCAGTTGGTATGGTTATATCTAATACTATGAATGTGGCAGGTGCATCTGGTGGATGTCAGGCAGAGTGTGGTGTTGCTCAAAGTATGGCAGCCGCAGCCATTACCGATATGCTCGGTGGAAATAATAATCAGATTGCAAATGCTGTTGCCATAAGTTTAAAAAATATTGAAGGTTTAGTTTGCGACCCAGTTGCAGGACTTGTAGAATGTCCTTGTATAAAAAGAAATGCAAGTGGAGTTATGAATGCAATATTAGCATCTGATATGGCACTTGCAGGTATAGTAAGTGTAATTCCTGTTGATGAAGTTATACAAGCAGTAAAACAAGTAGGCGATATAATGGATGACAGACTTAAAGAGACAGCAATGGGTGGGCTGGCTGCGACAGAGACGGGGAAACGAGCGGTAGATAAAATAGGTAAAAATAAATAGCCTAATTTGTAAAACTGGATATTAAGTAAAAACATTGTAAAAACACTGATTTTATGGTATATTTTCAGTAGGTGTTGTGAAAGGCTTATATTGCAAAAAGAGAAAATGCTTTAAAGATTTAAACACATATGGTTTATATTTTAAATGATATGTGTTATAAAAATAATTGGCAGAGGAGAAAATATGGTATATAATGTATTGCTTACATGGGATGTAGAGGCTTCTATGTGGGTTGCAACAAGTGATGATGTTCCAGGGTTAGTTTTGGAATCAAATTCATATGATGCATTAATTGAAAAAGTAAAATTTGCAATTCCAGAATTATTAGAATTAAATAACAAAGATTCTTCAAAAACAATAAAATTTATTTCTGAAAGATTTGAGGAAGTTGCATAATGAAACAAGCAGGTATTAGTTATCATTTTTAACAGTTTGATAGGTGTATGAATATGACATTTGAAAAAATAATGAGTGAAATAGAGAGGGTGTGTAGAAACAATAATGTTAAACATCTTTATTTGTTTGGTTCATATGCTAAAGGGAATAGCCATAAAGGTAGTGATATTGATATTGTTGTAAAGGGTGTTAATAATATTATTAAATTAAAAGAAGAAATAGACAACATCAAAACTCTTGAAACTATTGATGTATTTGATTATGAAAATTGTAAAAGTCCATTTTTGCGAGAGGATATAGATAAATATGCAAAAATCATATATTAATAGGTTTAACTCATTCAAAAAATCGTTGGCTTCGCTTGAGGAAGCAAAAGTGAAAGATAGAGATGACAGTTTTGTATTAAGTGGGACTGCAATGAAATTTAATTTGACTTTTGATTTGGCTTGGAAACTTATGAATGATATAATTAGGGAAGAGCATAAAATAGTTGATTATACACTTGGCTCACCAAGAGAAACATTAAAAAAAGCAAAAAGTCTTGGAATTATTGATAATGATATTTGGCTTTATATGTTAGATGATAGAAACAATTTGATACATGATTATGATTTTTTAATTGTTACTGAAAAATTTGAAGACATAGTTTATAAGTATATAGAAGAATTTAATAAGTTTAAAAATAAAGTTGATGAAATAGTAAAAGAGAATTAGGGAAATCCTGATTAAAGCAATAAAAAAATATTTTTTAGAAAAATGTCAATATTTAATACCTTATTTTTAAGGTTTTAAATTCTATTTTTTATGAAAAGTGCTTCTGATATGTACAAATAGATAAGGGAGATTGCGAGAAAGAAAAAAGACTTGATTTAAAATGAAATAGATTGGTAGAGAATTTGATAATTGATATTATTTCAAGTTGTACTATAAATACATAACAAAATATATTGGTAAATATAGTTTACCACCATTTTCTTTTATATCTATATCATTTGAAAGAATAATACCCTTATTGACATTATAATTCTTATTATCAATAAATTTATCTATAGCACTATGAATAGTAAAATTTTTACCTGATTTTACTTCTATTGGCAAAATGCTTAAATCATCATAATTATCTATTAAAAAATCTATTTCCCCATTTTTTTTATTGTCATAATAATATATTTTATCATATCTTGAATGCAACTCTTCAGCAACAACAGTTTCATAAACATTTCCAAGATTTATAGATGTTGTATTGTTTTTGATAGCAGCAACATTTTCTTTAAATAGTATATTGGTAAGAAGCCCCACATCATTTAAGTAAAGTTTAAGTAGACTTTTTTTAGCGCTTTCAAGTAGTGGGAATGTAGGGTTTGAAATTGCCTGTGTGTTAATGGCAATGCCAGCAGAAATTAAATATTCAAAACTTTTTTCAAAATATTTAAAAGTATAGCCAGGCTTATTTTTTATATCTTTTATAATTACTCTATTTTTTTTATTTTCCATAAGAGAAGGTATATATTCATAAATCAGTTTTGCTTCTATTTTGTTTTCTCTATCATATTTTGTTGCATCATCAATATAGAAATTGCTTATGTTAGTCTGAATTGTTCTTATGGTTTTAATGTTTCCCGTTTCTATAAATGTTTTAACACATTCTGGAAGTCCTCCTACAATAAGATAATCTTTAAAATGATTTAATAATATGTTATGTATATTTGTAGAAAGAGATTTTTTTTCTTTAAAATTTTCATATATACTTTCAAATGCATTAAACCCATTTGCGATTAAAAATTCTTCAAAATCAAGAGGATACATTTTTTTTATTTCTATAGAGCCCATAGGAATAGATGTAGTGTTAAGTAAAGTAACACCTAAAAAAGAACCACTACAAATATATCGATATTTATTTTCTTGATTTAGAAATTTAAGCAGTGTTAATAAGTGTGGATAAGTTTGTATTTCGTCTAAAAAAATAATTGTATCTTGATTGTTGTTTAATTTGTCGCCATATACAGCACTCACTTGAGTATAAAAATCTTTTGTTGATTTTATATTTTCAAAATTTTTTTCGCTTAAACTATCTTCAAGTAAGTTTATCTCTACATAATTAGAAAAAATTTCATTGCAAACCTTCCTAATTATGAATGATTTTCCAACTTGTCTTGCACCATCAATAATTAGGATTTTATTATTAAACTCTAAAAAAAATGTCTTTATATATTTTTCAATTTTTCGGTGAAGTTGCTTCATAATGTTATAATAACATATAAATTTGACAAAATCAATAGAAAAAGTCAAATATTTTTGATAAATTCGTAGGAAAAAGTCAAAAATTTTTGATAAAATAAACAGAAAAAGTCAGAAACATCAGATATATTGAATGGAAAGTTAGGCAATACTTTATAATTTTGGTGGACAATATGTATTTTACCATTAACAATCTGACATCATTAAAGACAAGGAAGATATTTGATAAGCAATAAAATTTTATTTGTAATAAAAATATACCGATAAAACTATTTTAATATTCGGGTTACTTATATTTTTAATAAAGATTATACCCTATAGAAATAAAAATGACCAATAAAGTAGATGCAAGAGCCATTAGAGGCTTTAAAATTTTATCGGCATATTTTAAGGAAATTGAAATTGAATCAGGTGGAATCATTTGCACTGAAGAAGAACTTATACCGTTAGGAAATGAAAAGTATATTATACCGGTTGATTATATTTAAAATATTAGTTTGATACAAAAGCATAATTATGGTATAATTATACCATAATAAGGAGGATATAATTATGGCAATAATTGTACCAATTAAAGAATTAAAAGATACTAATAAGTTTTCATTAATGTGTGAAAAAGCAAATGAGCCAATATATGTTACCAAAAATGGTTATGGTAATATGGTTGTAATGAATGTTGAATATTACAATAAAGTTTTTGAAAAAATGGTAGTAAAACAAAAAATTATTGAAGGATTGAATGATATTAAAAAAGGAAAAGTTAGTGATGGAAAAAAATTTATGAAGGAACTAAAAGAAAAGTATGACATCTAAATATAAATTTTTAGTATCGGTTAGTGCAAAAAAAGATATTGATAATACAATTGATTATATTGTAAACAAACTAAAAAATGGGCAGGCTGCAACAAAATTATATAATGCTATCAATGATAAAATAGATAAAATATGTGAAGACCCTATGTTGTCAAAAGACTGTAGATACTATGGAATTGAAGATGAAACCATAAGAAGAGTAAAAATTAAGAATTATATTTTGTTTTATAAGATAGAAACAAAACAAATTATTATAATAAGGTTTCTTTATTCTAAAATGGATATCACAACGATATTGAATAATCATTTTAATTAATAAATTATTGAAGAGAATACAATGGAATGTGAAAAGAACTTTGGTTTTGAAAATGGCATCAAATCAGTTCCGCTATATGCAGTGTGTTGTGTAAAATAGTGTGGGCAACCACACTTTTTTATTGGTTTTTATTCACAGTTTTTTCAAAGATTGTTCCTTGTTTTTTAACAATTATATTTTATAATGTTTTCATAAGTTACATAAGTTAAAGAAACCATATTGAAAATGTAACAATTAATAAGACTTCAATATTAAAAAACACTAAAAATCATAGAATAAGTTTTAAAAGTATTTTGAAAAAGGTTTCTTACGAAAGGAGTTATTTATGAAAAATAAAATTTTAACAATGACATTAGTTTCTATGCTGGCAGTAAGTTCTATAAGTGTAAATGCATTTGCAGAAACTACTACACAGAACAATCAAAACCAGCAAATGAAAGAAAGACCAGAAAAACCTGAAAATGAAATATTTGGAAAAATTACTGCTATTTCTGAAAACTCTGTAACCATATCAGTGGCAGAAATGAAGCAACCAGAGAATGGCGGACAAACCCAAGGTACACCGCCAGAGAGACCTGAAAATGGCGGACAAAGGTTTGGTACATCAAAAGAAAAACCTCAAAATGATAATAACCAAAACGGCAATAGACCTGAAAGAAAACAATTGACTGATGCTGAAATTGCCGAGATGAAGAAGAAATTTGAAGAGAACATAACTCTTACTGGTGAAACTAAAACCATAGATATTTCATCTGCTAATTTTAATGATTTTAGTAGAGGAAGAGATGGTAAAGGACAAAATGGAAATAATAATACTGCAAATGGAGCAGCCACTACAAAAACAGAAAAATCTTATAAAGATTATCAAGTAGGTGATTATATATTTATAGAGTTGACAGATAAAGACTCAACTACTGCAAAATCTGTAAGAGGTGCAGGAATGATGAGAGGGATGGAACCTCCAAAAGATAACAATAATAATTCAAATCAATAATAATTACTTTAGATAGAAATTCATAACCCCTCCAAAAATTATGAATGAGTCTCCCACCTTATGGTGGGAGATTTTTCTTGACTTTATTTACACTCTTTATAAGACTTAATAATTTATTATCAATAACTTGTAACCAGCACTTCTCTAGAAGGTAAAAAAGTCCCACCACCTTTAAATTCATTGTTAGTTAATGACCATTTAGTAAAAAGATAATAAGTCTCATCATTATCATTTTTTATAGTTATGGTCGCTGTTTTGTTGGCTGGAATTGTGAATGATTTGTTAGCAGCATCAGCAACTATACTACTACCATCTATTGTGCAAGTCACATTACTATTTATTTGAGCACAGGCAGAGTCGCTGTTAGGACTATATGTTACAGTAAATGGGCCTTTCCTAAACCAAATATAATGATCTTCATTATCTTGAAATTTTACATCAAATTTGACAGTACTATTGGCTGGTTGTTTTATAATTGGGGCACCAGCGACAATATTCAAGTGCTTTTTATTATTTTCATCTGACAAAATTGGAACATTACTTGCCTCATGACATAATACAATATCATTAACCAAATTGTCATATTTAGTCAAATATAATTTGTTAAAATTATAAATCTGTGAAAAGCCAAAATAAGGTTTATAAAAATTATTTATGTTGAATGTTTGAATGTCTCTAGAAGTACTACTATAGCCAATTCCAGAGAAGTTTAAGGGAATCGTAGAGTCTTCGGCGCCTCGCGTTTGACCGCCATTAATGTAGTAACATTTCAGATTTTGGGATTGCCAAAAAGAATCGACATTTGGACCATCTGGGTCTGTGTAACCATTATTCAGATTAACCATAAGTGTATGTTGATTAACACCACTTGTATTATCGGTCATAAAATCAGGGATTTGATCGCCGTTATTAAATCTTCCGTTAAGTGAGGTTGCAGTTAGGATTATATTTTTAAATTTTCCGTTAGAAAAGGTTTGATTTGGGGACAAGGTAGTAGAATGCAGATTAAAGTCGCCCGTTCTATTATAAGGATTAGCGGCGAGTCGACTTATACCAAAAGACAAGAAAACACTATCATTCGACCACCTATTTGTACTATTCTGCCAAGTTTTCCACCCGTTAGAGTCTATGTAATAATATAATGATTGATAAGTAGAAAACCGGGTCCCATAGTGTAGAAGTTCATTACTTTGGCCAGTTATAGATTCATATGCATCGTATAAGCCATCCCACCGAGCAGAAGTTGTACCATTAATGTCTCTTATAACCAAGTTTTTAAATGGAGTTTGACTTGCTGCAGATTTGAAAGGAAAGATAATGAAACTTTGCCCCGAAAAGTTGGAATATGAGTCACTCGAGTAAGAAGTTTGGTTGTGCTGTATATTTATTTTCATATCCCCTTCCTTCCAATCAAATTCAGAAGTAATATATGCAGCATATATACCATCATCATCATAGCATAAATTATCCAACACCGACGTTTTTTCAACACTTATCCCAGCAAGATAACTCGCTATCGCACCATCAATCTTACTATCAATTGAAGTGTTGTATTGATCAATCTGAGACTGGAAGTTATTCTTTAAACTGTCAAATTCAGCCTTTGTTATAAAAGCACTACCATCATTATCACTAACTACCGCTCCTAATGTATTTATACTCATAAGCACAACTAAAAATAAGGCTCCAATTCTTTTAACTATTCTTGTGCTCTTTCTCATAACTTAAATATCTTACGACCCTTATTTTAACTTACTATTCTGACTTGTACCTTGCTCCGAAAATAGGTCGCAAAACCCTATATTTTCTATCAAGCCTTTGCTCGTTTTCGTTAAGTATCGGCGTAAACTCGCTTCGCTCAAACAGTACGTCGAATACTAAACTCAAACTTCGCAAAGTTTGAAGAAAATATGGAACTT
>JAGBKB010000025.1 GCA_017934175.1 Lachnospiraceae bacterium
TAAATTAGTTGATGCATTAATTACTAATTTCCATTTGCCAGGCTCAACTCTTATTATGCTGGTATCAGCATTTTCATCAAAAGAAATAGTTATGAATGCTTATAAAGAAGCAATAAAAGAAAAATATAGATTCTATAGTTTTGGGGATGCTTGTTTCTTCCATTGATCGTACGGGCGAGCTATGCGAGCCCCAAGTTGCAGCAAATCGTACGGGCGAGCTACGCGAGCCCAAGAATATAATAAAATGAAATGAATTTACTTTGCTCACTACCTCGTTTTCGTGCTTGGTCCTCGCAGGAAGAATTACTAATATTTTATAACTTTGCTAAAAGCAGTCGCAAAAAAGCTCAACGGACGAGCTGCGCACTATGGTGGGATAAGCTCTGTGAGCCTGCATAGTGCTTGCTCTCTTATCCGGTGACTTTTTTGCTCCTAACGCAAAGTCCTAAAATATAAGTAATTCTAATCCTGCTGCGGAACCACTCAAGCGAGGTAGGAGCAAAGCAATAAGTAATAATTATTTTAAATTCAAATCGTATGGGCGATATGAGCGAGCCCAAGCGGTATGTGCGAGTTCTACGAGCCCAATGTGTGTTGGTGAGTAGCACTATATCGTATGGGCGAGTTTTACGAGCCCAAAGGAGAATAAATGTTTTCATTAGAACAATTTTTAAAAGGTAGCGAACATGATTTATCAATATTTTCAAAAGAACAAATTGAAAGTATTGAAAGTTTAGTTGTGGTGAAAAATGTAAACAATAAAGAAACACCTTATATAAGATGCGTTGTTCGTGAGAAAGATATTAAGCTTACACCAGAAGAAGCAGTTCGACAACTTTTTATAAAAAAACTGATAGACGATTATGGTTATAATGTAACTCAAATGGAGTTAGAACGGCCAATTCATTTTGGAAGAGAAGTTAAAAGAGCTGATATTGTTATATTTGATAAGAATCATCCAAATGAAGAATATATAATTATAGAATTAAAGAAACCAAAATTATCTGATGGCAAAGAACAACTAAAATCTTATTGTAATGCAACTGGTGCTACAATGGGTGTGTGGACTAATGGTTCACAGGTTTCATATTATCATCGTAAAGATCCAAACTATTTTGAAGATATAAGTAATATCCCAAAAGCAAATCAAAAATTAAAAGACATATTGACAGAAAGATGGACTATAGATGATTTAGTTCAAAAAGATAAATTAATTAGCGAGAAAAAATCACTAAAAGGTTTGATTGAAGAAATGGAAGACGAAGTACTTGCTAATGCAGGAGTTGATGTTTTTGAAGAAGTCTTTAAATTGATATACACCAAACTATTTGATGAAATGGAAAGCGGAAGAGATAAAGAAAGATATCTTGAATTTAGAAATTATGGTGATACAGATGAAGATTTAAAAATAACTATAGAAGGGTTATTTGATAAAGCAAAAAAGAAATGGCCGGGTGTGTTTTCAACTGATGATAAGATTAATCTTACGCCATCACATTTATCAATTTGCGTATCATCTCTTCAAGATGTAAAACTATTTAATTCAAATCTTGATGTTGTAGATGATGCTTTTGAATATCTTATGAGTAAGTCTCAAAAGGGTGAAAAAGGACAGTATTTTACTCCGAGATATGTTATTGATATGTGTGTTAAAATGCTAAATCCGAGACCACATGAGAAGATGATTGACACAGCTGCTGGAAGTTGTGGATTTCCTATGCATACAATGTTTCATGTATGGAAGATGATTATGGAAGAAAAGGGACTAAAGCAAAGTCACTTATTTACAACTGAAAAGAAACCAATAGCATGCGAAGAATACGTCAAGGATAATGTTTTTGCGATAGATTTTGATGAAAAATGTGTACGTGTTGCAAGGACAATGAATCTTATAGCAGGAGATGGCAAGAGTAATGTCTTATATTTGAATACATTAGATTATGAAAGATGGGATGATAGAACAAAGAACGAAGATTGGCTAGATATATATCATGATGGTTGGATGGGACTTAGGAAATTAAGGGCAGTAAAAGATAGTAATAGAGACTTTTTGTTTGATATAGTGATGGCAAATCCACCATTTGCTGGAGATATAAAAGAAAGCAGAATTATTACCAAATATGATCTTGGCAAAAATGCTAAAGGAAAATATCAGTCTAGTGTTGGAAGAGATATACTTTTTATTGAAAGGAATTTATCATTTTTAAAACCAGGTGGACGTATGGCAATTGTACTCCCACAAGGTAGATTTAATAATTCATCAG
Organism: Lachnospiraceae bacterium; assembly: GCA_017934175.1. GTDB lineage: Bacteria > Bacillota > Clostridia > Lachnospirales > Lachnospiraceae > UBA3633. Next base: position 2,265 of record JAGBKB010000025.1, read on the forward strand.
ATAAATATATAAGAGATTATATACTAGATAGATGTAGACTTCTTGCAGTCGTGGGTCTTCACGGAAATGTTTTTAAACCACATACAGGAACAAAGACTTCAGTTTTATTTGTGCAAAAATGGGATGATACACTTTGCCCTAAAAAAGATGATTACCCAATATTCTTTGCTACAATGAAAAAGCCATCAAAAGATAATTCTGGTGATAAAATATATGTAATGGAAGACTATATTGATTACCATTATTTTACATATAATGATGATGGCACTATTAAAAAAATTAATGTTGATACTTATACTAAAAAAGAGTTTATTAATAAATATGGAAATGATTTAGAAAAATATAATAAATATAGAAAAAATGATGATGACGCTAGCATTATAGATGGAAATCAGTATAATGTATTAAAGAGTCAAAATGATGCAAGCGTAAAAGAGTATAATAGATATGAATGGATTGCTGAATATAAAAAATATTTATTGGATAATCATGGACATCTAATAGTAGACCATGATTTGTACAATCATGAAGGTCTTACTCAAGATGGTATTGCTGAGGCTTTTGAAGAGTTTGCAAAGAAAGAAAACCTAAGTTTTTTCTAAATAGCCCACCAGGAGTTCCTTTTAACAGGAAACATTATGAAGAACTTATGGATGGGCTGGAATGTAGTGAGATTAATTTATCAAGTATTATCGATGAAGATATTAATTTTACAATGAGGATAGATTCTGAGTATTTTCAAAAAATATATCTTGATAATGAGAGGTTGTTACTAAAATTGAATGCAAAAACAATTTCAAATGATGGCTTATCACAAATTTTGGGTGGAAAACGAATACCGAAAGGATGTTCATTTTCGGATGAAGGTATAAAATATTGTAGAGCAGAAGATAACAAATTTAACTTTTTGGATATAGAATCTAGTCCTTGTATATCAAATGAATTGCATATTGTTTTAAAAAAATATACTGTGAATTATGACGATATTTTAATTACTAATGTTGGGAATGGAATAGGTGACGTTACAATTAATAAATATAAAGATACTGTAATAAATATGACAGAGAATTGTGCAAAGGTATGCAATTATAATGGGATATCGCCTGACTATATTTTTCTATATTTAAAATCAAATTATGGTAAAAATCAAATCGTGCGAGAAAAAGTAGGAACAGCACAGCCTAAGTTGTCATTAGAACGCATCCGACAGTTTTTAATAGTTGATTTAAATGATAAAGTTCAAATAGCTATGGCACGAATAGTTAATCGTGCTTATGACCTTTTACAACAATCAGTAAAGATTTTTAAAGATGCTGAAAATGTATTGCATGGTTACTTAAATGTAAAGTTTGATAGATTAGATAATTCTAGTGTTTCTATTAAATTATTGAGCGATTCTTATTTGCGCACTGGCAGAATTGATGCAGAGTATTATCAAGTGAAATATGATGAATTACTAGAAAAAATAAAGAAAATGGATTCGCATAAGTTAAGTAATATTTGTAATATTTATAAAGATAATTTCATTCCAATAGATGGTAAAATTTATAAATATATTGAATTGGCTGATGTTGATAATAACGGCAACATAGGAGAAATTGAAGAAATACTAGGCTCAGAGTTGCCTACTAGAGCAAGAAGAAAAGTAGAGAAGAATCAAGTTATAATATCATCTATAGAAGGTTCACTTCAAAGTTGTGCTATGATATTAAATGACGATGACAACATATTATGCTCAAATGGATTTTTTGTAATTGATTCACAAATAATTAATTCAGAAACATTATTGATATTGTTTAAGAACCCAGTAATTCAATGGCAATTGAAAAGAGGTTGTGCTGGGACAATACTAACTGCACTTCCTATCGATGAGTTTTATAATGTAAAAGTTCCAATTATTGACAAAGGAACGCAAAACTCTATTAAAGAAAAAATTAGTAAATCGTTTGAACTTCGAAAAGAATCTGAAGAGTTAATAAAAAAAGGTATAAGAGCTGTTGAGATTGCAATTGAGAAATCAGAAGATGAGGCAATCAAATATTTAGAATCTGGCTCGTAAAACTCGCCTATACGAGCAACTGTAGGCGCGAGTTACACGAGCGCAAATAAAGGGCTCGCGTAGCTTGCCCATACGATTTGGGGCTCGCATAGCTCGCCCGTACGTAGGCGCGAGTGCCCGAGCGCTTACGAAGCGAGCTTGACGAGCGGAGTGTGACAAAGCACCTTTGGGGTGTTACACGAGCGCAACAAGAGGACAAGATGGATGAAGTAAGAAGAAAAGAACATAGACTTAAGTATTATGATTATAGTAAAGCAAATCTATATTTTATTACTATAGATACTTATGATAAAAAAGATATATTTGGTATAATTAAAGATGATAAAATGATTTTAAATAATGAAGGTAAAATATTAAATGATAATTACAGTTTAATATTTGATAACGGAAAAGCTGAGATAATTTGTTTTCAAATTATGCCAAATCATATACATTTTATACTAGAACTAAAAAATGATAGAGATATTACTTTACCAGGCGCAGTTAGTTATTTTAAAGCAAGTATTACAAAAAAGATAGGGATTAAACCTTTATGGATGAGAGGGTACTTTGATAGAGTTATTAGGGATGAAAAAGAATTTAAAAATGTGTATAATTATATAGTAAATAATCCATATAGAGATAAATATAAGTGGTAGGGCTCGCATAGCTCGCCCATACGATTTGGGGCTCGCGTGGCTCACCAGTATATGGGAAAACTTGAAAAAGTTATAAGATACAATTAAATAGTGGGTGTTGCACCCCCGCCCTTACTGGCAGAGGCCCTACCCACTACCTATGATTGTACCATAAAGAAACGAAATGTCAATATAACAAAAAAAGCAAAGAGATTTCTATGAGATTAAATAAAAGATTAGTTGAACTCGGGTTTTGCTCGAGGAGAAATGCGGACAAGTTAATAGAAGAAGGAAGAGTAAAAGTCAATGGTAAATTGGCTGTACTTGGAGAGCAAGTAGAAGAAAATGATGATATAGAAATAGATGGTGATATTGTTGATAAGGATGATGAAAAAATACTTATTATGTATAATAAGCCAAGAGGGGTTGTCTGCACAGAGAGTGATATAGAAAAATCAGAAAAGATAAGTGATAAGATAAAAGAATTTGGATTTGGTAAAAGACTTTTTACTATTGGAAGACTTGACAAAGATTCTACAGGACTAATTCTTATAACAAATGATGGAGATTTAGCAAAAGAGATAACAAATACTCATAAAGATTACGAAAAAGAGTATGAAGTAAGAGTGAATAAACCAATAAATGGTGACTTTTTGCGCAAACTGGAAAAAGGTGTTATACTTAAAGAAATAAACAAAAAAACAAAGCCATGTAAAACTCATCGTTTTGGTTTGGAAGAGTATAGGTTTTCAATAACTATAACTCAAGGACTAAATAGACAAGTAAGAAGAATGTGCAAAGAACTCGGATATCATGTTGTAGACTTAAAGAGAACACGTATTATGAAATTAAAACTTGGAAATCTAAAACTTGGAGAGTTCAAGATAATTAAAAAAGAAGATTTATTTTGAAAAAAAGTGAAGCAAAAAAAAGAATAGAAGAGTTAAATGAATTGTTATCTCGTGCCAGTGAAGCATATTACAATGAAGATAGGGAGATAATGTCTAATTTTGAGTATGACAAACTCTATGATGAATTAAAGGCACTTGAAGATGAGTATGATATACATTTATCAAATTCTTTAACTCAAAATGTAGGATTTAAAGCAGCAGAGTTTTTACCTAAAGTTAGGCATGAAAAGCCAATGCTTTCGCTTGATAAAACAAAAGATAGGGAAACATTAAAAGATTTTCTTTTAGATAGAGAAGGAGTATTGTCATATAAATTAGATGGTCTAACTATAGTATTGACATATAAAGATGGTAAACTAATTAGTGGTGTCACAAGAGGTAATGGTGAGATAGGCGAAGATGTGACAAACAACATTCCTGCATTCACAAATGTACCATTAAAGATATCTTATAAAGGACATCTTGTGTTAAGAGGCGAAGCAATAATTACATATAGCGATTTTAATAAAATTAATGAAGAGATAGGGATAGGGCTTGAAAAGTATAAAAATCCAAGAAACTTATGTTCTGGTTCAGTTCGCCAACTTGACCCAAATGTAACAAAAAAGAGAAATGTGAAATTAATTGCATTTTCACTTGTAGAGATAGGTACAGATAAAAAGACAAAAGAAGAAAAAAAGATTAATGAAACTTATGAGAGCCAGTTAGCATTTTTAGATGATTTGGGTTTTACAACTGTTACACATAAAAAAGTGACAAAAGATAATATTCTTGATACTATAGAGTGGTATGCTGAAGATGTGAAGACAAATGACTATCCATCAGATGGTTTGGTTTTAATGTTTAATGATATAAAGTATGGTATGACACTCGGAACTACATCCAAGTTTCCAAGAAATGCGATTGCTTTTAAGTGGCAGGATGAAACAGCAGAAACTATACTTAGAGATATAGAGTGGTCCCCAAGTAGGACTGGGCTTATAAATCCGGTAGCAATTTTTGATACAGTAGAACTTGAAGGTACGAATGTGTCAAGGGCATCATTACATAATATTTCTATAATGGAAGAGTTAAAACTTGGTATAGGTGATACTATAAAAGTTTTTAAAGCAAATATGATTATACCACAAGTTGAAGAGAATGTAACAAAGAGTAATAGTTTTAAAATACCAAATAAGTGTCCGGTGTGTGGGAGTAAAACGGTTATAAAAAACAATGATGGTGTAAAGACTTTATTCTGTGAAAATGAATTGTGCCCTATAAAACATATAAAGAGTTTTGAAAATTTTGTATCAAGAAATTGTATGAATATAGAAGGCATAAGTATAGCCACGATTGAGACATTTATTGAAAAAGGCTTTATTCATGAATATGCTGATTTATATAAATTAGAAAAAAATAAAGATGAAATTACAAAACTTGAAGGCTTTGGAGAAAAATCATACGAAAATATTATAAATGCTGTAAATAAAAGTAGAGATACTGAATGCTATCGAGTTATAAACTCACTTGGTATTCTCGGCATAGGCACAGCAAATGCTAAACTTTTAGCAAAGCATTTTGAAGACGATTTTGATAAACTTATGTCATCAAGTGCAAATGATTTGCAAGATATTGATGAAATCGGTCCGGTACTTGCAAAATCTATTGAAGATTATTTTAAAGATAAAAAGAATAGAAAAGTTGTAGATGACCTATTAAAAGAAGTAAATATAAAGAAAACTAAAAAGTCAGATAATCTAAAACTTTCTGGCATGTCATTTGTAATCACAGGAAGTTTAAATAATTATGAAAATCGTGATGCACTTATTAAAGTGATAGAAGATAATGGTGGGAAATCAGCCACTTCAGTTAGTAAAAATACGACATACCTGATTAACAATGACTTGACAAGTAATTCTACAAAAAATAAAAAAGCAAAAGAGTTAAATATACCAATCATAGATGAAAGCGGTTTTGAAAAATTAATTAATTAGTTTAAATATATGTTATATTAAATTAGGAGATATATAAGTTATGTTTTTAACATCTATTATTTCAACAATTTCAGAAGTAACTAATAGTGCAGTAGGAACAACTAAAATTGGATATGATTTAGCATTTCCAAATCTTGGTATTTTTATAAAGAATCTACAAAATACTATAAGACTTGGCAATTTTACTATAGCGTTTTATGGCATAATCATTTCTATTGCTATGCTTATTGGTTTTACTATAGTTACCTACTATGCAAAAAAGAAAAATATTAATGATGATATTTTTTATGATGTATTTATAATCATTATTCTACTTGGAATTATAGGAGCAAGAGCATATTATGTCATATTCAAATGGGATTATTATCAGATAAGACCACACGAGATACTTGATATAAGAGCAGGAGGGCTTGCTGTATTTGGTGGAATAATATTGGCTATCATAGGCATAATTATTTACTGCGTAGTTAAGAAAATTAATGTTATAAAAGTATTAGATTTAACAATGATAGGACTTACTATTGGTCAAGCGATAGGAAGATATGGAAACTTTTTCAATATGGAAGCATATGGAGACTATACTAATAATTTAGTTGCCATGAGACTTAGAGAAGAATATTTGGACCCAGCAAATATAACTTGGGTTCAGTCTCTAAATGTTATAGAAGAAGAGGGGATACGCTATATACAAGCACACCCTACATTTTTATATGAATCATGTTTAAATATTGTACTCTTTATTATATTAATATATTTAATAAATAAGAAATATAAATTTGATGGACAATTACTTGCAACATATCTTATTGGATATGGCATAATAAGAGCGATAGTAGAGAGTTTTAGAACTGATAGTTTGATGTTAGGTAATTTTAAAGTTTCACAACTTGTAGCAATAATATGTATAGTGATAGGAGTAACTATTTATATATTAAATTCAAAAAAGATTAAGCCATTTGATATGGTGCATGAAATACCTGAAAGTATGAAGAAAAAAATTGAAGAAAAAGATGAAGAGTAGGGGGAGATTATGAAATTAGGGATAGTAGGTTTACCAAATGTAGGAAAATCAACTTTATTTAATTCTATAACAAAGGCTGGTGCAGAGTGTGCCAATTATCCATTTTGTACTATAGAACCAAATGTAGGAGTAGTTCCAATTCCTGATAAAAGAATCGAGGAATTAGCAAAACTTTATAACTCTGAAAAGAAAACTTATGCAACTATAGAGTTTGTAGATATTGCTGGTCTCGTAAAAGGTGCTTCAAAGGGCGAGGGACTTGGTAATCAATTTCTTGCGAATATAAGAGAAACTGATGCGATAGTGCATGTAGTTAGGTGTTTTGAAGATAGTAATATAGTACATGTAGATGGCTCTATAGATGCTATTCGTGATATAGAAGTTATAAATATGGAATTAATTTTTGCTGATATTGAAACACTTGAAAAAAGATTATCTAAAGTAAAACATTTGATGAATAATGATAAAGAAGCAAAAGTAGAAAATGAAGTATTGGAAAGTTTAAAAAAGCATTTAGAAGGTGGAAACCCTGCAATAACATTTGACAGAAATGAAGATACCGAAAAATATGTAAATGATTTAAATTTACTTACTGATAAAAAAGTTATATATGCTTGTAATGTATCAGAAGATGATATAGCAAATGATGGTATAAATAATGAACAAGTAAAAAAAGTAAAAGAGTATGCAGCAAAGCATAATTTTGAAACTTTTGTGTTATGTGCTAAAGTTGAAGAAGAACTTGCTGGACTTTCAGATGATGAGAAAAATGAATTCTTAAAAGAACTTGGGCTTAAAGAATCAGGACTTGATAAGTTAGTTGCTGCATCTTATAGACTGCTAAATCTTATGTCATTCCTGACTGCTGGGGAAAAGGAGACAAGAGCATGGACTATTACCATAGGTACAAAGGCACCTAAAGCAGCAGGGAAGATTCATACTGATTTTGAGAAAGGATTTATAAAAGCAGAAGTAGTTAATTATAAAGATTTACTTGAACTTGGAAGTTTGGCAAAAGCAAAAGAAAAAGGACTTGTGCGAATGGAAGGAAAAGACTATGTTGTTCAAGATGGGGATGTAATATTATTTAGATTTAATGTATAACTTTATACAAAGATTAAACTCATATATAGATAAATGGCTACAAGAAAAAAAGAAAACAAAACAGAAAGTAACGAGAGCCGAAAAGGTAAGTAAAAGAGAAATTGCTGAAAGGAACTCGTTTATTAAAGTTGTAGGAACTATAATAGCCTTTTTTATCACTATTTTTATAGCACTATCTAATTTTTCACTATGTGGTAGTATTGGGAATGTCATTAGGTCAATTGTATTGTCTTTTTTTGGAACTTTTGGATATTTCTTTCCTATCACTATGGGTGTATCAATACTTATTACATTATTCAATAATGATAGAAAAACTAATCTTAAAATATATGCACTGATATTTTTATATATTGCACTTATCTGTTTGACAGAAAGTTTATTGCATGATTTTGAAATTGAAACAAGTATCGCAGATGCACTTGATATAAGCATTAAAAAGGCACGAAATTATTTTTTATTTACAAGTGATAGATTTAGTGGCGGAGTTATTGGGACAGGAATAGCATATCTTACATCTAAAGCATTTGGGAAAGTTGGCTCAATAGTAATTTTTGGAACTGTATCACTTATAACATTTATATTGCTTTTTGGACTTGGAATATCGCGTGATATAGTTAACTTCTTTAAGGCGTTAGTTTTATTTATACCAAATACAATAAAAAGAATTAAAGAAGTAAGAGAAGAAAATGCTCAAATAGAAATAGACAATGAAAACATTTTGAAAAACACAATAGAAAAAAGTAAAGAAGCAAATCTTCAAGTAACATATGACAAAGGATTCAGTAGTGGAAGGCTTGTACTTGAACCACTTGATGAAAATAAAAAGAGAACTTTTGACACAAAAAATGTCACAGTATCTCCATCTGATATTCAGTCAAGATTTTATAGAGTGGATTCTACAAATGAAAATGATAGTCATAAATCTCATTTGCTTAAAGAGATGAAGAAAAAAAGTATCAATGAGATATTATATGAGGAAAATGAGAAGGGAAATGAACATTCATCTTTCTTTTACACTGATGGAATGAAACCTATTGATGAACTTACTAATATTAAAGTTCCTACTAAAGAAGATAATGTGTTTGACAATTCATTTATAAATGTTAATCAATACGACAATGATGAAGAGGCCGCAAGTGGTTTTAGAAATATAGATGATGAAGAAAATGAATTTGATAGTGATGAGAATATATTTGCAAGCGGACTTGACAATTTAAGAAAAGATGAAGACTTAAGCAATATAAAAGACAATAAAGAGTTTTTGACAAATATAAAAGATAAAAATCTTGAGTTTAAAAACAATAGCATAAAAACTAATGATATTGTAGTGAAAAGTAGAAAAAAGAAAAGGTATAAATATCCACCTACATCATTACTCATTAGAAGTGCAAAAAACATAACAAATAATAATCCAAAATTAAATGAAAAAGCAGGAATACTTGTTGATACTTTAAAGCAATTTGGGGTTGGAGTTACTGTAACTGATATAACTGTTGGTCCTTCTGTCACAAGATTTGAATTAAAACCAGATATTGGAATTAAGATTTCAAAGATTCTTTCGCTTGAAGATGATGTAAAACTTGCACTTGCAGCAAGTGAGATAAGAATTGAAGCACCAATACCTGGGAAATCTGCCATAGGTATAGAAATACCTAATGATAAGAGTAGTGGGGTTTTACTTGGTGATATTATTTCTATGCCAGAGTTTAAAAATGCAGAATCAAAACTTACTGTTGCTATAGGAAAAGATATTTCGGGTAAGGCTATTATAACTGATTTAAGAAAGATGCCACACCTCTTAATAGCAGGTGCAACTGGTTCTGGTAAATCAATATGTGTAAATACTTTAATTACATCACTAATATATAAATCAAGCCCTGAAGATGTAAGATTAATAATGGTTGACCCAAAAGTTGTAGAACTTCAAATATACAATGGGATTCCACATCTTCTTATACCAGTAGTAACAGATGCAAAAAAAGCAGCCGGTGCATTAAATTGGGCTGTATCTGAAATGACAAGGAGATATAATTTAATACAAGAAAAAAAAGTTAGAGATATAGAGAGTTATAATAAGGCTATTGAAGGTGATATAAATAAAATAGCAGTGAATGAAGATAATGAAGCAGAACTTGAGCCAGTAGCAAAACTTCCTTACATAGTAATTATAATAGATGAGTTTGCAGACCTTATGATGGTTGCATCAAAAGAAGTAGAAAACTCAATTATGAGAATAGCGCAACTTGCAAGAGCATGTGGAATATATCTTGTCATTGCGACACAAAGACCTACAGTAAATGTTATATCAGGAAGTATAAAAACTAATGTTCCAAGTAGAATATCGTTTGCAGTATCATCTGGTATAGATTCACAAACCATACTTGATAGAAGAGGAGCAGAAAAACTTTTGGGACATGGAGATATGTTATATTTCCCTACAGGTATTCCAGAACCGATAAGAGTGCAAGGATGCTTTGTTTCTGAAGCAGAGATTTTAAATGTGGTTGATTATGTGAAAGATGATAATGTAGATTATGATATAGATGCAGAGAGAATTATTGACAAAGGGGTTGCTTCTGAAAATAGTGGCGGTTATAATCCTGATGAAAAAGATGACATGTTTATAGATGCTGGGAGATTTATAATAGACCAACAGAATGCTTCAATAGGTATGCTTCAAAGAAGGTTTAGAATGGGATTTAATAGAGCGGCACGGATTATAGACCAACTTGAAGTAGAGGGAGTAATATCAAGACAGGATGGGAAAAAGCCAAGAGAAGTAATTATGACTGCTGAAGAATTTGAAAATAAGTTTAATTCATAGTAATAATACGATTATATAGATGGGAGATATAAATGCTTTTTAGTTCTATGATTTTTCTATGGGTGTTCTTGCCCATAGTATTAGTCATTAATTATGCATTCAATTTAATAGTAAAAAATCACAAATTAAAAATGCGATTAAAAAATACTTTCTTGCTCATAGCAAGTTTATTTTTCTATGCTTGGGGTGGCGTTTATTATCTATCAATAATGATATGTTCTATAATTATTAACTATGTAGGTGGATATGTAATTTCAAAACTTGGCAATGACAAAAATATCAATCAAAAAATTGTGTTAATAATTACAGTGGCTTTAAATCTATTGATACTTGGATATTTTAAGTACTTCAATATGATAGTTGTAATTATTGAACAAATGATGGAACACAATGATTTTGTTACATTTTGGCACAATATATTATATATGAAGGGCACAGGAGCATTAGGACTTAAAGAAGTAATTCTTCCAATTGGCATATCGTTTTTTACATTTCAAGCAATGTCTTATGTTATAGATGTATATAGATGTGATGCAAAGGCACAAAAAAATATATTAGATTTTGGATTATATGTAGCACTTTTTCCACAACTTATAGCAGGACCTATAGTAAGATATCATGATGTAGCATTACAGATTAATGATAGAAATGAAACATCTGATAAGTTTAGAAGAGGCATTAAAAGATTTTGTTATGGAATTGGAAAAAAGGTTTTAATAGCAAATACATTTGCACTTGTAGTAGATAAAATATGGGCACTTGATTTGTCAAATATTGGCTCGGCCATAGCAATTTTAGCAACTATATCATATACATTTCAGATTTATTATGATTTTTCTGGATATTCTGATATGGCAATAGGACTTGGGCTTATGTTTGGGTTTGAGTTCAAAGAAAACTTTAACTATCCGTATTTATCTTCTTCAATAACTGATTTTTGGAGAAGATGGCATATATCACTTTCAACTTGGTTTAAGGAATATGTATATATACCTCTTGGTGGTAATAGACATGGTCTTTTTAGAACATGCTTAAATCTTATGATAGTTTTTTTACTTACTGGGATTTGGCACGGTGCTAATTTTACATTTATACTATGGGGAATTATATATGGCATAATTCAGATAATTGAAAAATTATTTTTGTTAAAAATACTAAAAGCAAACAAATTAAAGTTTTTAAATTTTATATATATGATGATTATTACTTTATTATTGTTTATGTTATTTAGAAGTAATAATATTCACGAGGCAGGATTAATTTTTTCTCAATATTTTATTCCTACTTCAAAATATAATGTTTTGTCATATATTTCTATGAAATATATAATTACGTTAATAGTTGCAATTTTATCCATGGGTGTTATTCAAAATATATTTAAAAATCTATATGATAAAATAAAAAATAACACTATAGTAAATGTTATTGATGCATTATTGCAATTTATGATACTTTTTTTAGCAATAATAAGTATTGTAGATGGAACATATAACCCATTTATATATTTTCAATTCTAAATAATATAGCATTTAATATATATTGTAGTATTTAATTATGAGTAACAAAAAGGTTCAAAATTTCATATACATTTTAATATTCATTGTGTTAATTGTAGGACCAATGGTTTCTTATAGTATTTTAAATAAAATTGATAGTGAACATAGCGGAATTATGAATGTGATTGATTTTAATTTAAATGAAAAGAGAAACAAGGCGACATTGAGTGAAACTATAGATATGTCTAAAATTACCTATGAACTTGAAAAATACTATAATGATAGAGTCCCATTTAGGTCAATTCTTATAACTGCTAAAAGAAATATTGATGCAAGTATAGAGAGACCATATAAAAATAGTATAGAAAAAAAATTATTAAAACTGTTTTCAAAAAGGATTGAAAGAGAATCAGTGACTCATGTGGTTAAAGAAGATGGTAAGATTATAAAATGTATGGATGAACAAGTTGAAATTTTCTTAAACCATGCTCTTGCGAAAAATGAAGTTGACCCTTATGAAGATACTATAGAATTTCCACTTAAATATCTTAATGATTCAAAAGTAATAGAGGGGCAAAGCGACTGGCTATTTTTAGGAGAGATTAATATCCCATATTATACTGGAGAAAAGACTTTTTCAAGTGAAAAAGAAATAAAAGAATACATAAAACCATATATTAAGTTAAAAGAAAAGTGTGATAAAGTAAATAAAAATCTGGTAATTATGGTTTGCCCAGAAAAGGAAGAAATATATCCTGAATATATGCCAACTCTTGATATTAAAGATGAAATAGAAAGACCGATAAAATTAAGAGATTATATAGCAAATAATACAGATATTACATATATATACCCAAAAGAAGAGTTGTTAAAGTATAAAAAGAACTATTTATTATATAGAAAGTATGATACACACTGGAACCCTGTTGGGGCATATATTGCTGCCAACATATTAAAAGAATCGCTCGGAATAGAGACAATACCACTTAAAAAGCAAAAATTAAAAAAAGTTGATGTAGTTGATGCAGATTTAATTTACTATGCAAATACCAACATAGAGAATTTGCCTCATACATTTACATACAAGTTTTTGAATTATAAGTCAGACCATAATCCTGATAAGATATTTATAAATGACCCTGTTACACAAGATTCTTATACGGTTCACTGTGCAGAAGGAGAAGACCGCAAGGTATTTTTAATTGGAGATTCGTTCAGAGAAGCGATGGAAGAATTTTTGAATAAAGATTTTAAAGAGTTTTTTTGTAATGTATATTTAAATATGGGTAAAAAATATGTTGCTGAAGAAATTAAAAGAGCAGATGATATAGTTATACTAATAGTAGAGAGAAATGAAGAATTGTTATTGCCAAAAATATGTCAGTATATATATGATGTATTAGGAGAGTATGAAAATGAACTTAGAGAGTTCTTTAAAAAGAATAGTAAAGAATCTTAATTACAATTTGATAAATGGTGAGATTGGAGATGCAAAGATTAACAAAGTAGTTTATGATTCAAGAAAAGTGGAAGATAATGACTTATTTATATGCTTAAATGGTGCAAGGTTTGATTCGCACACAAAGATTAATGATGTGATAAATAAAGGTGCTAAAGTTATAGTAGTAGAAGAAAATAATGAAAACGTTAAAAGTATTGATTTTAAAAATTGCATTGTGCTTGAAGTGACTGATACTCGAATTGCTCTTGCTGTCATTTCTAATAATTACTTTGGCAATCCGCAAGATAAATTAAAAATTATTGGGGTCACTGGCACAAAAGGAAAGACTACTACATCTTTTATGATTAAAAGTATAATTGAAAATGCTGGATATAAGGTAGGCTTAATTGGTACTGTAGGGATATATTTTGGAGATGAACATATATATACAGATAACACTACACCAGAAAGTTACATTTTACATGAGTATTTTGCCAAGATGATTGATAAAAATATTACGCATGTAGTTATGGAAGTATCTTCACAGAGTTTGAAATATCATAGGGTGTATGGCATCAATTTTGAATATGCAGTGTGGACTAATATAGAGGTTGAACATATTGGAGAAAATGAACATACAGATTATGAAGACTATTTAACATCAAAATTAAAGATTTTTTCTATGGCAAAAAATGCTATTATAAACTCTTTTACTAAAAATTATGATGAAGTAATATCAGAGTGCAAAAAAAATAATGTAATTATTTATGAAAAGAAAGATAATAAGATGTTTAATTTGCAACTGCCAGGTAGTTACAACCAAGAAAATGCAAGCCTTGCTTATGAAGTTGGAAAGGCAATGGGTATAAAAGAAGAAGTTATCAATACTGCTCTTGAAAAGGTAATTGTTCCTGGAAGATGTGAATTAGTATATAAAGATGATGAAATTAAAGTTATTGTAGATTTCTCATATGAAAATAATGGAGCAATAAAGTTTTTAAATACTATAAAAGAACAAAATCCTAAAAGGATTGTCACAGTTTTTGGCTGTGGAGGAAATAGGTCAAAGGATAGAAGATATGGTATGGGTGAAGTTACTGGAAAACTGGCAGATTTTGTTATTCTTACTGCTGACAATTCAAGATATGAAAAAACTTTAGATATAATCGCCGATATAGAAACAGTTCTTTCAAAATATAAGAAAAAAGATGATTTAGAAAATGGATATATAATTTTAGAGGATAGGCGAGAAGCAATAGAATATGCTATTAAGAACCATAAAGTTGGTGATGTAATATGTGTCATGGGGAAAGGACATGAACCTATGATGGAAATGAATGGAGAAAAGGTTAGATTTTTAGATAGGGAAGTTATACTTGACATAATTAGTAATCGTGCGAAAAAGTAAAAAGGTGCTTAATATAAAGGAATATTAATACTAAAACTTGCAATATTGTGGTTTAACCATAAACCATTATTGCCAAGTAAAACACTTGACAGCAATTAAATAATATGCTAATATATAGGTCCGTGCTTATCACGGACTTTTTGTGTGACTATTTATGGAAGAGATATTTAACAAATCAATATTATATGATTTATATGGTGGGCTACTTAGCAAGAATCAACAACTTGTATATGAATATCATGTAAACGATGATTTATCATTTACAGAGATTGGTGAAGAATTAAATATGACAAGACAAGCGGCATATGATTTGTTTAAAAATGCAGATAAAAAACTTAAAGATATTGACAAAAAATTATCACTTAGTAGTCGCTTTAAAGATATTGAAATTATAGCAAATAGTATAAATGATATTGCTTCTAAAAATTATACAAAAAGTAATAACGAGAAGATAATTAATTTATCTAATAAAATTAAAAACATAATTGTTAAAGGAGGAAATAATTAATGGCTGTAAAGATACGGTTAAAGAAGTTGGGTCATGCACACAATGCTTTTTATAGAGTTGTGGTTGCAGATTCACATTACCCAAGAAATGGAAGATTTATTGAGGAGATAGGTTACTATAATCCTTATAAAGAACCATCTGAAATTAAAATTGATGAAGAGGCTTGCAAAAAATGGCTTGCAAATGGTGCTAAACCAACTGAAACAGTAGGAAAACTTTTAAAAGTATCTGGAATTGTTAAGTAAGGTGGTAATATGAAAGACATTTTAGAATACATTATAAGAGAATTGGTCGTAAAGAAGGATGCGGTAAATATCAACGAAGAAAAAGATGGCAATTTTATAAGATATACTGTACAAGTTGATAAAGATGATTTTGGAAAAGTAATAGGACATGAAGGTAAGATTGCAAAAAGTATAAGAGCAATCATGGGCGCAATAGCAACTTTGAAAGAAGTAAAAGTAGTAGTTGACATAAGATGAGAAAATACTTAAGAATTGGTAAAATAATATCTCTACATGGTATAAAAGGCGAAGTAAAAATATTTCCAACAACTGATAACATTAAAAGATTCAATGATTTAAAAAGTTTTTATATATTGACAAGTGAAGATGCAAATGAAAATGAATTTGAAGATGCTACTATATATGAATCTGTAGGTGTAAAATACATAAAAAGCACTTGCATTTTAAAAATAAAAAACTTTGACACTATTGAAGAATCGACTAAACTTATAGGAAAAAGCATATATGTTAAAAGAGAAGATGCTATACCATTAAAAAGTGATGAATATTATGTCGTAGATTTAATAGGTATAAAGGCATATATGAAGGATGAGTATATTGGAAATGTTAAAGATGTTATGAAATCAAAGTATTATAATTTATTAGTAATTGATTATAATAATAAAGAATTACTTGTTCCTATGGTTTGTGACTATATTGAAGATATAGATATACAAAAATCTATTATAAAAATAAAAACTATAGATGGTTTAATATAATACTTGTTATAGAGGGTGATTTGAAGATAAATATAATGACAATATTCCCAAATATGTTCGATGATTTTAAAAGAGAAAGTTTAATTGGGAAAGCAATTAATCGGGGCATTTTAGAAATTAATATTTACAATATAAGAGACTACTCAAAAGATGCTCATAAATCGGTTGATGATGAAGTCTATGGTGGTGGAAATGGTATGCTGATGATGGCACAGCCAATATATGATTGCTATAAGGCAATTATGGATGGTAAAAGTGGAATTAATACTTACTATATGTCACCAAAAGGAAAGAAATTTGACCAAGATTTAGCGATTGAGATGTCAAAAGAAGAAGAGATAAATATTCTTTGTGGTCATTATGAAGGAGTTGATGAAAGAGTTTTAACTCTGATAAGTGCTAAAGAATTATCTATAGGAGATTATGTTCTTACAGGTGGAGAGATTCCTGCGATGGTAGTCATTGATTCAATTTCAAGATTTGTAAAAGGGGTTTTGTCAAATGATGAATCAACGAGTGAAGAATCTTTTAGAAATAATTTACTTGAATATCCGCAATGGACTCGCCCTTATGAATATGAGGGTTTAAAAGTTCCAGATATACTTCTTAGTGGAGACCATAAAAAAGTTAGAGATTTTAATCTTGAAAAAGCAATAGAAGTAACAAAAAAGAATAGACCTGACTTATATGAAAAATATTTGAAAGAATTAGGAGGATAATATGAATTCTATAATTAAAGAAATTGAACAAGAAACATTAAGAAAAGATAAACTTGATTTTAATGTTGGTGATAGTGTAAAAGTTCATAACCTTATAAGAGAAGGTGAAAAAGAAAGAGTTCAAATCTATGAAGGCGTTGTTCTTAAAAGACAAGGCGGAGGAAATAGAGAGACATTTACAGTTAGAAAGAATTCTAATGGTGTAGGTGTTGAAAAGACATTCCCACTCCATAGCCCAATGGTAGTTAAAGTTGAAGTTGTTCGTAAGGGTAAAGCAAGAAGGGCTAAATTAAATTATTTAAGAACAAGAGTTGGAAAAGCAGCAAAAGTTAAAGAAGATTTAAATAATACTATTGAAAATTAATTTTAATAAATAATGGATGAAAAACTTGTTTTAAAATTATGCAGAATAATTGTTGATATTATATTTGCAGTTTCAGTTGCATTTACTATTAGTTATGTATTTTTTACATTTTCATTGCAACAAGGTTTTAGTATGGCACCATATATAAATGATGGCAATGTGGTCATAGTTAATCGCCTATATAGAAATACATTTCCACTTAATAAAGATGATATAATAGTATTTAATAACAATGGTCAAGATAGCATCAAAAGAATATATGGTTTGCCAGGTGAAACTGTAACTATAAGCAATGGAGTTTTTTATATCAATGATATTAAGATTGACAATGATAATTTAAAGAATTCATTGTCATCAAATATTGACCAAAGCGTAAAACTCGGAGAAGATGAATACTATGTTTTGGGTGACAATTTAGATAGTTCAAAAGACTCAAGATTTGCAGATGTTGGCAATATTAAAAGAAGCGAAATAATTGGGAAAGTTTGGTTTGTTTTAAGATAATTACAAGATGAAAATAGAATGGTATCCTGGGCACATAGCAAAAGCCAGGAGAGAAATTAAAGAGCATATAAAAGAAGTTGATTTGGTGATTGAGATAGTTGATGCGAGATGTGTCATGTCATCAATCAATTTTTTAAATGAAGAAATAAAGAATAAGAAAAGACTTATAATTGTAAATAAAATTGATTTAGCCGATGAAAATGAACTAAAAAAAATTAATAAGGAAAAAATAAAAAAAAGCATTTTGGATTTTAATGGTGAAATATTACTTCTTGACAGTAGAGATAATACTATAAAAAGAGATGTTGATAAAAAAATTGATATATTGGCAGAAGACATTTTAGAGAAGAATAGGAATAAAGGTATAAAAAATACAGTTTTAAAATCAATGGTAGTAGGTATGCCAAATGTTGGCAAAAGCACTTTTATTAATTCTTACGTTAGAAAGAAAGTCAATAAAGTTGAGAATACTCCAGGAGTAACAAAAAGTTTGCAGTGGGCAAAAATAAGCGATAAAATGCTTTTACTTGACACACCGGGAGTAACAGTAAAAAAATTTGAAAATAATGATGTGGGACTAAACTTGGCATTAGTTGGTTCTATAAATGATGATATATTAGAAAAACAAGATTTAGCATATGAGTTTTTGCAAAAAGTTTATAAAAAATACTATAAATTGTTTATAAAGCGATACAAATTAGATAATTTAGATGAAAACTCATCTCCAATTAATGTAATGGATGAAATTGCTAAAAAAAATATATGCTACAAAAAAAATGGTAACATTAATTATGATAAAGTGGCAAATATTATAATAAATGATTTTAGAAAAGGTGCAATTGGAAGAATAAGTCTTGAATTTGATTTATAATGATAAAACTAAGTGAAGAAAAATTAAATGCTGAAAAAAATAGACTTAAGTCGATGTCCGAATTTGAAGATAAGTTTAGCGATTTCATAATAGCAGGAGTTGATGAAGCAGGGCGTGGACCACTTGCTGGTCCAGTTGTAGCAGGATGTGTAGTTCTTGATAGGGATAAAGAAATATTATTTTTAAATGATTCAAAGAAACTCAGTGAGAAACGTAGAAATGAGTTATATGATGAAATTACAGAAAAATCAT
Organism: Lachnospiraceae bacterium; assembly: GCA_017934175.1. Lineage (GTDB taxonomy): Bacteria > Bacillota > Clostridia > Lachnospirales > Lachnospiraceae > UBA3633. The sequence goes on from JAGBKB010000025.1 coordinate 21,343, forward strand.
TGGCATACGGCATAGGTATAGTTAATGAAAAAACTATTGATGAAATAAACATACTTAATGCCACGCATATTGCTATGAAAGATGCTTATGAAAAAGCGAATACTATGCTTAAAGAAAAAATGGGCAAAGAGATTAATTTGCTTTTTGTAGATGCTCTAAATATAAAAGATGTGGATATAAAACAAGTTAGTATTATACACGGAGATGCATTATCCATTTCTATCGCAGCGGCAAGTATACTTGCAAAAGTTACAAGAGATAGAATGATGCTGGAATATGATGATATTTATAAAGAATATGGATTTGCAAAGCATAAAGGTTATGGAACAAAGTTTCATATGGATAAACTTAAAGAGATAGGTCCATGTGAAATCCATAGAAAATCATTTTTATCATTTTTAGACAAATAAATACATATGATGAATAAAAGAAAAATTGGAAGTGTTTATGAAGAAGTTGCAAGAGAGTATCTTATTAAAAATGACTATGAAATAATACAATCTAATTTCAGTTGTAAAATTGGAGAGATAGATATAATTGCAAATAATGAAGATTATTTGTGCTTTATAGAAGTTAAATATAGAGATAAAGATAGTCTTGCAAAAGGATTATATGCTGTAGACAAAAATAAGCAAAAGAAAATATACAATGTAGCAAAGTATTATATGCTTAAAAACAATTTAAATAATGATTTGCCTTGTAGATTTGATGTAATAAGTATTGATGGAGATGAAATAACATTAATTAAAAATGCTTTCCCTTAATAAAAAGATAGTATTTAAAAGGAGGAATTATGGGTAAAATAGCACTTACAGGTGATAGACCAACTGGGAAACTTCATTTAGGTCATTTAGTTGGGTCACTTTATAATAGACTGAATTTACAACAAGATAAAAGTTTTGATGAAATCTATATAATGCTTGCTGATGGTCAAGGACTTACTGATAATTTCAAAAATCCAAAAAAAATTAGAGATAATATAATTCAAGTTACACTTGATTATCTTTCTATTGGACTAGATCCTAATCGTGTAACTATTTGTGTCCAAAGTGCACTTCCAGCACTCACAGAACTTACTTTTTACTATATGAATGTTGTTACAGTTCCTCGCCTTGAGAGAAATCCGACTGTAAAAGCAGAGATGGAACTTAGAGGATTTGGTACTGATGAAGAGGGTTTGCCAGTTGGCTTTTTTACTTATCCAATTAGTCAAGCCGCAGACATAACTGCTTTTGATGCAAATATTGTGCCAGTAGGTGAAGACCAGAAACCTATGCTTGAACAGTGTAAAGAAATAGTTCACAAGTTTAACTCAATATATGGTGAAACTTTAGTTATGCCAGAAATAATGCTACCTAAAAATGAAAAAGCAACACGACTTAAGGGGCTTGATGGGAAAGAGAAAATGTCAAAGTCACTAAATAATTGTATCTATATATCTGAACCTTCAGAGTCTTTAAATAAAAAAGTGATGTCTATGTATACAGACAAAGACCATATAAAACCTACTGACCCAGGGAATGTAGAAGGAAATGCAGTATTTAATTTTCTTGATA
>JAGBKB010000026.1 GCA_017934175.1 Lachnospiraceae bacterium
ACTCCGAAAACACGTCGCAGAACCCACGTTTTCTATGCAAGCGCTGGCTCGCTTTTTGCAAGATTTTTGCAAACTCGCTTCGCTCAGACAGTGCTAAAAATCTAAGCAAAAATCTTCGCCATCGTTGCAGAAAACGGGAGCATGCTCCAAGTGTTTTCTTGAGCGAGGCATAAGCCTAACAATAGACATTTAGTAATGATGTAGGGCGATAGGAGCTTATAGGTCGTAAATTTTAAATTATGAGAAAGAGCACAAAGAAGTTTAAGAGAGTATTTATATTACTTTTAGTTGTGCTCACAAGTATAAATTCATTTGCTGCTGTAGTTAGTGATAATGATGGAAGTGCTTTTATTACTAAAGCAGAGTTTGATAGTCTTAAGAATATATTTCAGACACAAATTGATGCATACAATACACAAATTGATAGTAAAATAGATAATGCAATTTCAAGTTATTTAGCAGGATTAAATGCCAATAAAACAGAAACAAAAAATATCATAACTAGTGATTGGAAGTATGTGATTTGTTCTAATAAAGAAATAAAAAATAAAATAGTCCTACCTACTTTTGCAATGAACTTTATGATAGGAAATGCATATATTGGAAGTGACAATTGGGGTGACTGTGGATGGGTGTATTGGTATAGCGAATTAAATGAATCCAATCTGTCAGAAGACTATTCAACTATAAATTTAATTGATGGAGCAGAGATTAGTAATGCGACAACAGGTACTTTAAATTATTCTAACTGTTATTGGCAAGGGCAAACAAAGAAGTATAAAGAAAATTTTACATTATCAGAAATACTTTCAGTTCAGCACCATTGGGGAGCAGGCTATGTTAAAGGAGAACAGAATAGGTTAACAAATTTTGAAGGACAAGGGATGTTTGTAAACAGAAAAGTTGGATATAATCAATCATATAATGATAAGAATGCTCCAATGTTTGCACCTTATGCTATTTATAGAGATGGTACAGCGAGTGGGAGTGGTGGTGGACCAAGATTGATTTTTAATAATATACCAGTGGTATCAACAACTGAAGCTTTAACTAATAATGATGAAGGAAGTAGTGATAGTGATTATAATTATAAACATTTAATAGCTTATGACAAAGATCAAACTTATGAAGTTGCACAAATAAACATGCCAAATTTTTTAATAGTATCAAATTATCAGTCTTTGACATCTAAAGATTTAAATGACAAATTGAACGATTACGATGACAGCTATGCATCTTTTGGTTGTATTTATTATAGCAACAATGCCTCATCATGGCTACGTGATAATATGAGTTTTGCATTTAAAGATAATAGTAGTACTACAACTTATTATAATCAAAAAATACCTACTATTGGTTTACTTAATAATGCTTTGAAAGCAGAAAATATACATGTTTATCAGCCAAATACTTTTATGGGATTATATAAACAAAATCCAGAGAATGTGCATCTACATGAAGGACTGCCACTTTTATATGCTGAAAAGGGTACAAAAATTAAATGGAAACCTGAGTTTTCGTTGCAAGTAGATGCGGGTGCAAGTGAAACACCTACTGAAATATTTTTTGCACTATCAAAACACCCATGGTATAACAAAAATATATGGTACAATGATTCAGTAATAAAAGTGAAAGTTGGTGATGTTGAGACTGAAAGTGTTATTACTGACAATTTAAAGGCAAGTATAGAGTTTGAAATGCCTGAAGATGGTTTTGTTTATTTGAAATTTTGGCCTGCATTTAGTTCAAATGAAAACATTGATAATAATAGATGGGATGCAACTTTGAAAATAGAGTATTGCAAAACTTATGTGGCTGAAAAGAGCAATTAATAAAAATAACAATAAATAACCAATAAGGAATTTTATAATATGAAAAATGTAAAATATAATAAAAAAATGACAATGCTGATATTGCTTTTTATAATAATTTTAAATATTTTTTCATATTCAGCCATTGTATCAGATAATGATGGTTCGGCATTTGTAACAAAAGCTGAATTTGAAAGTTTGAAAAACAATTTTTCAAATCAACTTGACAATTACAATAGTAGTATAGATGAAAAAATTGATGGTTCTATAGCATCATATCTTGCTGGCATAAATCTAAAGAAAAAATCAACAGAAAAAGTAATACTTGCAGATTGGAAGTATGTTATAAGTCATAATACTACAATTAAAAATGTAATTAATTTACCATTATTTTCAATGAATTATTTCTTTTTTAATTATAATTGGAATATTGATGATTGGACTGATTTAGGATGGGGTTATTATAGATCTCAATTAACAAGGGCTGATTCTCCATATCATACTATTTGTTTAATAAATGGTGCTAAAATAACCAATAATGATACAGGGACTCTTGATATTTCAAATATATATTGGGAAGGACAAACCAAGAAGTATTCAGAAGAAATATCAATTTCACAATCTTTTAAAAATGGTGATCACCTTGGAGCAAACCATGCCGCAGGCGCTGAATGGGATTACCACAATTTTCAAGGTGTATGGGTAGAAGGTCTTTTCGCACCAACATGGACAAGTGGATATAAAAAAAATTTATCTGATAAAAATTCTCCTATTTATCAAACTAGAGAACTTTGGACTATAGGCAATATTGTAAGAAAGTGGACTACTAATTCACTTATTGCTTATCAAAGTACAGTAACTTTAAATGATGAAGCAAATAGTGATACTGATTATAATTACAAACATATTATTAGCTGGGACAAAAATCAAACATATGAAGTAGGACAGATAGATATGAATCACTATGCTAATATTTCAGGTTATCAAACTAAAACATCTGAGAGCTTACTAAATGCTTCAAATGCTCGTTCGATTAATAGATTTGCTTTCCAAGAGGCAAAAATTACTACAGTTAGTCCGACAACGTCTTCGTGGTATATTTATAATAAAACATTAAATGTTACTGATTCTTTAGGAAATCCAGCAAGTGGAGCAACTGCTATTGAGCAGAAACTTCCGACTTGCGGATTACTATATAATTCATTAAAAGCAGAGAGTATATATCAATATAAACCAAATAGTTTTTCTCAACTTTATGATAATCTACCTGAGAATGTAAAATTACATCAAGGTATGCCATTAATTTATGCTAAAGAAGATCAAGATGTTGAATGGGAAGCAAAATTTGATTTAAGTATTGAGTCAGGTGCTGCAGAAACACCAACTGAAGTTTATGTTGCATTTGCAACCAAACCATTTACAAATAAAAAAGAAAATGATGATTTTTTAACTGTTAATTGTGGTACAACTAAAGCAAGCATAGTTAAAACAACAAATAAGAATTTAAAAATTGATTTCACTATGCCCAAAAATGGAACGGTCTATATAAAATGGTGGCCAGCTTTTTCAAATGATAATTATATAGATAGTATTGGTTGGGAATCAAAATTAAAACTATCAGAATGTAATAATGTTCTAATTACAAAATAAAAAATAAGGTGCATATAACACATATTGCATATTGTTACTTCATCTTTAAATTAAAGTTTTTAAATAATTGATTGTTGCAGGGAATTATCCCTGCTTTTTTATTGCGTATTTGAAAAAAATTATAGGTTTTTGAGTTTAAATATATGTTGATTAATATATCATATATGTCTATATAATGTCCATACATGAATATAGTTATGTTTAATAGGTCTACTTTTTTGAAGCCTATACGGAACCCCTTATCCCCACCACCTGTGATTTCCACTTTTTTGTATTTAGTACTGGGGATACCCCCTAACCTAAAGAGGGTCGTGAGTTACTTAAATGACAAGTAAGAGACTAAAAATGTGTAAAAAGGCACTTGTGCTCTTTTTTGCATTTTTATTTAGTATAGAGAGTTTTGCTGCAGTTGTAAGTGACAATGATGGCTCTGCTTTTGTCACAAAGGCAGAATTTGAAGCTTTGAAAAAAGATTTTGAAGCACAAATTAATAATTATAATGATAGCCTTGATAATAAGATAGATGGTGCTATTGCTTCGTATCTGAGCGGAATGCAAGTTAAAAGGAAAACAGAATTAAAAAATTATTATACTTTATGGAATAATGGACCTGTATGGAGATGGAGTAATAACTGGGGGACATGTAGTGAAGCTCCTTATGGAAGCGCTGCGATGAGCGAGGTAGCATGTGAAACAAAGAGTGGAAAGAAATCAACCATGTATTGGTCTGGTGCAAATGCGTGGACTAATAATTTGTTTGTCGGATATGGGGCAGACCATATGATTGAACTTAGTGTCTATAAGTGGACGGGGCTTGTATATGATGTTACAACACATCATTATTGGCAAGGAGCGTGGAGGCAGAATGGGTCAAGAACATGGTATAGTTATAGAGGTTCGAACGAAAGTACAAAACCAAAAAGAAATGGAGCAATGTATATTGATTATCTGGAATTGCTGGATGAAACACAGCGAACAAATATGGAAGCACATATTTTTGCTGCATATATTACTGAATCTTTTTCCCAACAAACTATGATCGGTGCTTTTAGTATAAATCGGTCTGCAGAAGAATATTTTATTCAGCAATCAGGAGATGCTGATGCTACATTTACTGTAGTTCAAGCAAATTCTGTTCCTGCAAGTTTAAAGGTTGGCGATTTTGATATGGATGCTCAGCAAGTTGCCTCAAAGTGGACTCCTGACTGGGGGAAACATTATACTCACAATCTATTAAGAGTTAAAAATTGGGAAGACTTAACGACATATCAAGAAAGAATAATTTCAGGGGCACCTGTAGCTTTGATAGATGCAAGTGATAATGAAACAGATGTGGAGATAAAACTGAAAACAGACAGTGGAGGTAAATTATATATTTATGCAAGTAAACAGCCAATAGCATATAATAGTCTTTCATATAATAATTATACTAAACAAGTTGATCTAACACAATATACATGGACAACAATAAATTTAACTGATTGTCCAAAAGATAGTTGGATAAGAGTTGCATTTCTGCCTGATGTTGTTGGGTCATTAGCAACTTTAACAATAAGTAGTATTATTGCAGAAAAGTAAAAAAGGAAATGTTTTGTATGAAAAATTTAATAGTAAAACAAGGGTTTATACTTTTAATAGTATTAAATGCTTTTTTAATCAACATGTGTTTTGGTGCCGTTGTGAGTGATAATGATGGATCCGCCTTTATAACTAAAGCTGAATATGATTCACTTAAAAATACATTTCAGTCACAACTTGATAATTACAACAATGGAATTGATAGCAAAATTGATAGTGCAATATCATCTTATTTAGCTGGGATTTCTATTAATAAAGAAGGCAAATTTGAAAACCGTTATGCACAGTGGGATTGTGGTTCAAATTTTGTATGGGGAAATAATGTTGGTTTAAGAGATAGTAAGATATTAGGTGGTGCTTATACAGAGATGAAAGTACATGACCTTAGGAGAGGAGGATCATCTAAATTAACATACAATAATGATTATACAGAAACCATTTTTATAGCAAGAAATTCTGACAATATTGTATATCTAAAACCAAGATTATATGATTTAAAATATTATGAATATGATTTAGTATCGTATGCACAAAATGCATACCAGACAAGCAATAATATGACTGCTCTTTCAAGGCAGAGAGATACATTTAATAGTGTTTCAAGAGACGGTAGTATAAAAACAACAAATGCACATAACTATTCTTATCCAGAAATAATGGTTTATGATTTGTATGCTGTTGAAAATATTTCAAATAGCAATTCTAATTCTATATTATCGCCAAATAGAACAAGTAATGAATTTTTTATTAGAGAAGATGGTGATGAAACAGCAACAATTGAACTTAATGAGCAAGTGTCCACGAGAGAGACTCAGACAGGGACATTTCCAATTGCTGGAAATCAAACTATAGTTAAAACTATTTCACCATCTTGGCAAAAGCAATTAGCTCATAATAGTTTAATTATATATGAGTGGAAAGAATTAACTGGATATAATGAATATATAGGTACAGGTGCACCTACAGCATTTGTGACAGAGGATGATTGTAAAGCAATTATAACATTTGATACAAGTTGTGGTGGTACAGTTTATGCATATAGTAATATTACACCTCTTACAAGTTTTAATGATTCAGATGATTTTGCTGCCATAGTATCTATAAGTTCTGCGACTACGGGTGGAAAATTAGAAATAGATAAATGTAGTAAAGGTGATTATATAAGAACATTCTTTATTCCAACAAGTGGAACAGGAACATTAAATATAACAAATATCGCATATAAAAAAGAAGATAATTAACGACTTATTGTCATAGTAATAATATTAGAATAATAAAAATAATGAATAGAAAAACTATAAGTTAAATGCTTATGGTTTTTTATTTTAAATTAAAAATATGATAAATCATTATTATATAGTAAAATATTTGTATATCAGAATAATTGATTTTTATAATAAAAGTGAATATAATTGCTAATATGGAAATATTATAAATCTGATATGCATGTGGAATTTAGAATTATGTAATAAGGAGTATGGAGAATGTTATATTTAAAAAGAAATACATTTAGTCATATGATGTATGAAGTCTTAATTGCTGCGGTGGTTTTATTCCAACTTACAGCCGGCGGCAATGGTTCATCTTACAATATTGAAAAAGGACATAGTACAAAATATTATGATATAGAATTCCATAGAGGTGGGAGAGATGCACGACCAGAAAATACACTTTATGCTTATCAGTATGCACTGGAGAATGGAGCATCTACAATAGAATGTGATATGCAACTCATTGCTGATGGAGAACTTGTGATGAGCCATAATTCAGTATTAAATCCTGATATTACTATTGATTTTGGTGGAAATCGTATAAAAGAAAATACTTATTACATAAATGATATGACATTAAATGATATTAAAAATTTTAATGTTGGCAATATGGATAAGTCCTCTGAATATTATGAAATGCACGGTAAAAGTCAGGTTGAGAAAGATGCAACCATTCCTTCTCTAAAAGAGTTGTTTCAACTTGTAAAAGATAGTGGAGATGAAGATGTAAAAATTAGTGTAGAAGCAAAAATTTATCCAGACCAAGCCTTGGGTGTTATCTATGAAAAAAGTGCAGATAAGGATAAATTATTAGAGAAATTTATATCGCTGGTAAAAGAGTTTGGTTTTGAAAAAAGAGTAATTCTGCAATCTTTTGATTGGGATGTCCTTGTAAGAATGAAGAGAAAAGAACCTACGATAGAGACAATAGCATTATATAGTGAACAACCTTCATGGGGAACACCAGATGCTACCACACTGTGGCTTGATAAAGAGGAGGCATCTCCATGGCTCGCTGGCATTAATATACACGATTATAACGATAATCCAGTTAAGGCAGCACATAGTATTGGAATTGACCATATATCTCCTTATTGGGAAGAAGTTACAGTTGAACTTGTAAATGAAGCACACTCTTATGGCATGAAGGTTATACCTTGGACAGTGAATTATGTAGAAGATATGAAAAAACTTTATGATATGGGTGTTGATGGAATGATTACAGATAGACCTTGGGTTCTTCGTGATTTTTTAAAGTCTATGGGAGAAAAAGTTAGGGATACTAAAAAACTAAATCTACCATATCATCTTGAACCAGACCATAATAGTATTGCAGAAGAAAAAATAGAAAATGGTATGGATGTTGCATATTAGAAAATAGGAAGGTATTTTGTTGCTTTTTTATCCTGCGTACCACCCCCTATAGCCACCTCCAGTGATTTCCATTATTTGCCATTTAGTACTGGGGAAACCCCCTAACCTATAGAGGGTATCGTAGAAAGTTAAAATAAGGGTCGTAAGTTACTTAAATGACAAGGAGCAGATTAAAAATTTGTAAAAAGGCATTTGTGTTCTTTTTTGCATTTTTATTTAGTATAGAGAGTTTTGCTGCCGTAGTCAGCGACAATGATGGCTCTGCCTTTATCACAAAAGCAGAATTTGATAGTTTGAAAAATAACTTCCAGAGCCAGATAGACCAATATAACACATCAATAGATAGTAAGATTGATGGAGCCATTGCTTCATATCTTGGAGGAATAAAGATTGCTAAAACAGAGAACATTGATTCTTTATATGATAATTCTTGGAAGTGGACAAGTAATACTTCATATTCTTATGATAATGTATCTGATAAAAAATTTTATTTTAAATTGCTTTTTTATACCCGTACTCTAATGGCTGATAGTACAAATGCTGCTTTCCCTGGATATTATTCGCATTGGTCTTTTGAACCAATTCAAAAATCATCACGTACTTATAGTACAATGGTGATTAATAACGGCCAATACAAATATAAACAATTAGTTTTCCGCTGGGAAGGTATCCTCTATTTTGGTCGTTTTGGAACTCAGGGTGCTGGTGGTGCTACTTGTGGTGGTATTCAGTGGTATAACTTTTGGCCTGATTCAATGATTGAAGCGAATACTGTGCATACAGGCCACCATTGGACTGACATATGGTGGTATGATGGCCATAATACACTGTTTGTTGACCAACAAGATATTACTTGGACACCTATAATCGCACCAATTTCATCAGCAGATACGTATTACTATGAGGAAAAAAATGAACTCCAAAATGCGGATGCCAAAGGGGACCTTGCCACTGTGTATAAAGGAAGTATCGGTGAGAGTGAAGACCTTGATAGTGTCTGGGCCAGGTCTGATTATCAGAATCTACAATATTATCCTGACCAAACTGTTTCTTTAGAATCAAATAAACATCTTAAAACTCAAGATTTGGTATTATATGATTTGAAACAGAAATCAACTTATAATGAACAACTGAAATATGGAGTTTGCATTGGAAATACAAATACAAAACTTGATGCCGAGGCTTCTATTGTAGTAAAATTAAAAACAAGTGTAAAGGGCGATGTTCTTATTGCACTTGGCGATTCTGCTAAAAATGCTTGGACAAGTAGTACATCATATGGTTCTACAACGCAAACAATTAACACAGCAAATACAGAAACAACTATTACTGTGCAGGCAACAAAAGATGCAAAAAATGGTTGCAAAGTTTTTATGATTTTTAAACCAACATCAACAAGTGATTTAGGAACAGTTAATATTTCATCAATAGTTTTAACAACACAATAATATTTTTATTGTCAAAATATTATATTAAGATATAGGTGCAAGATATTTTAGATTGTAGTTACTATCTTGCACTTTTAAATTTACCATTTCGCCCATAAGAAGTGGGTAATTAGTTGAGCCATGTCCAGCAGGGAAATTAAAAGCAATAGGAATATCTAATTCATTAGTAAATTCTCGTTTAATCATATCAACAATAGAAGCATATTTGCCACCTCGTGATTTACCGAGATAATCGCCGAGGTCGGCTGGCAAATCAACCCATTCTCCAAATATTATTCCTTTTGCATTTTTAAGAATATTTTGATGTTTAAGTATAGTAAGATAACGATGAATGTGTTCCAAATCTTCACCAACATCTTCAAGAAATAAGATGTAAGGTTTGTTAATTTTTGTAGAATCAAATTTTGTGCCTATAACAGATGTAAAAGTAGATAAGTTACCGCCAATTAACACACCAGTTGCCTCACCTGTCTTGCCATTATTTTCATTACAATTATATATTGGTATTTGACCTTTAAATATTTTTGCAGTTGCTTCAGCACATTCTTTTGGCAAGTCTATAAATGTTGAACTCATAGATGAATGTATAGATAAAACATTTGCCATTGTCCAAGCAGAATGATAAACTGTTATATCGCTATATCCTATAATCATCTTATTTGAATTCTTAATTAACTCTATAGGAATTTCTTCCATAATTTCAGATGCACCATAGCCACCACGAACTGAAAATATTGCTTTTATAGATGGGTCATTAAGTGCCCACAACAAATCTTCAATAATTTCTGCTTTAGTTCTTACTTCTCCATAGGCAAACTTTCCTTCCACTGGTTCGTAACCAAGATTTTTAAGCCCTTCAATGGTTTTATCAACTTGTTCACGACTTGGAGTGGCAGATGGTGATATGACAGCAATTTTATCACCTTGCTCTAAAAATAGATTTTTATTTTTACCAACATAGTCTTCATATTCAACACTTATATCTGTTTCTGTTCCCTCTGAAATGGTTTCTATCTCCACTTCTTTCTTTTCACAAGATACAAATAAAAAAGTCGATATTAAAAGTAAACTGAAAAATGCAATTTTTTTAAAATTTTTAATTCCCATATTAATTATTTCCTTTGCCATATCTTTTAATTATGATAGAAGATAACATTCGCAAATCTTTAATATTTTACAATAAAAGATAATTGTTAGATATAAGAAATAGGTATGTTCATAACATTATCAGTTATATGGATTGGCTTGTCATAAAAACTTATAATAGCACCTTCACCAATTTTTACATTAGTAAATTTATTTAATACAGAAAAGTTTTTTATGTCGTCCTTACTTGGGTCGGCATGTTTTTTTATTTCAATAGGATATAAGGTCATATTTTTCTCTATTATTAAATCTATTTCTTTCATATCTTTGTCACGATAAAAATATAATCTCGGTTCAGTGTTTAAAGCATTATAAAAACTTTTTAATATCTCGGATATAACATAATTTTCAAATATTGGTCCAGCCATAGGACCATTTTTTAAAGTAATACTATTTTCCCATCCTAATAAATGGCATAATAGCCCAGTGTCCATAAAATATACTTTAGGAGTTTTTACAAGTCTTTTTGATAAGTTATTTGAATATGGCTTAATTAGGTAAATGATATTTGAGGCTTCCAATATGGATAAGTAGTGTTCTACAGTGTGAACGCTTATTTTTAAATCACTTGCAATTCTTGAAATATTTAACAAATTAGAAACTTGAGCGGCGAGGAGTTGCATGAAATTGTGAAAAACTATTAGGTTGCCTATTTGTGACAAGTCCCTAACATCTCTGTCTAAATATTCTGAAATATAATTTTGCCAAAAGACTTTTTGATTATAATCTTTATTAGCAAAAAGTTCAGGAGAGCCACCGCGGAGTACTTCATTCCATATATCATCATATGATAAATATAATTTTTTATGTTTCTCAATATAATCTTCTGTTGGATAAAACTCATCGTAAAAATTTAATTTATATTTTTCTCTCTGCGATAAGCCAAATAACTTAATTATGCCAAGGCGACCAGCAAGAGAGTCAGATACATTTTTCATTAGTAGAAACGACTGGCTACCAGACAAGTAACATTGTGCCTTTTTACTATTGCTATCTATTTGTAGTTTCAATGGTAAAAATACTTCAGGCACTCTTTGAACTTCATCAAGTACAAGTGGGAGAGAATGATTTTTGAAAAATGTGTTAGGGGTATTGATAATTTCATTTCGCAAAGTTGGGTCATCAAAATTTAGCAATTCTATATTTGGCTTATAATTAGTAAGGAAAGTGGTTTTTCCAGACTGTCTTGGACCAGTAATTAGAATTGCTTTATACATTTTTTCTAATGTCTTTATGGAGTTTTCTATATGCCTTTTTATATACATACTACATCGGCTAATTTGCATTTATAATGCATAATTTACTATAACAAATTTTACCCCCTATGTCAACCCTTTATAATTCCTAAAATTTGCCATAGGACCCCTAACCGAAAGGGTCGTGAGTAATAAATTATGAGAAAGAGCACAAGAATAGTAAAAAGAGTTTTGGCACTATTTTTAGTTGTGCTTATGAGTATAGAGAGTTTTTGCGCTGTAGTTGGTGACAATGATGGTTCAGCCTTTATTACAAAAGCAGAATTTGTTGCTCTTACTTGGTGACTACTAACAAAAGGTTATAAAGATAGGCTTTAAGGCAATAATAACTTGATATAAATAGAATACTTACGGCATAATGCTCTACTATGGACAAAAGGCTTTATAAATTAAGAGCGAGTAGTTTTGACACTACAAATCTCTTATATTCATTGGAACATTCGTGATGAGTGTTCCTTTTTTATGCCTTAAAATAGTTATAAGGAAGTTTGTTGGATTTTATTTTAATTGATTACATTTTATCAATTTTTATCAAGTTTAACAACTTTCAAAAATTTTAGGAGGACAAATTTATGTCAAAAGAAAAAGTGAAAGCACATGAAAAGGACTATGGGAATGCCATTGTTAATGAGTTCAAAACAAGTTTGTGGGAAAGGAGGAGAGCAGAGAGTACTATTGATAATTATTGCAGAGTAGCTGGATCATTCATCAAGTATGCTCATATCAATACAAAAGAAGGAATAACATTATTGACAAAATCAGTAGTTAGAAACTTTGTAGATTGTTTAATCAATGTTTCTTATGAAGATGGTAAAAAATATACAGTAGAGTCGGTCAATAATAAGATTGCAGGATTAAATCAGTTACTTGCATTTTACGGATTGGAAGAAATGAAAGAAAAAGCATTATATTGTCATAGGAAGACATTTATTGAGGATGATGAGATATTAACTGATGAAGATGTTAGATTATTGTTAAGTGAAAGTAGAAAAGAAAATGAAGTTTTATACTATGCATTAGAATCAATGTCTCAGATGGGGCTTAGAGTGTCGGAGGTACAGTTTATTACAGTTGAATCGTTAAATCGTGGATTTATAGTAGTTTTAAATAAAGGCGGTGCAAGAAAAGTTCCATTACCACCAGATTTAATAAAGGAATTAAGGGCATACTGTGAAGAGAATGGAATAACAAGTGGACCAATAATATATGTTCGTAAAGGAATAGCAATAAGTAGGTCAACCATAGGAAAGTTAATGAAGAAACTTGCTGAGAAACTTAAAATTGATACTAAAAAGGCACATCCACATAGTTTAAGGCATAATTTTGCAATAAGATATCTAAAAATCTATGGACAATGTGCTTTAAGTAAGTTGGCAGATATATTAGGACATCGAAGTATAGAAACTACAAGAGTTTATTTAAGAGATACTCTTTCAAATGTTGCCAAAAGTTTGACTGCAAAGTCCCTTAAAATAAAATAGCACCACAAGTTTCGTTGTGGCACCACCTTTTCCTAATTATCAATTTTACACTATAATTGTAAAAAATACAATATTAAATTTTAATAAATTTTTAAGAATTGATAATTTGGATTACAAATTGAATAAGCATAGATAAGTGAAAGTGTGAAACAATGCACACCATTATTAAATTTACTCATAACAAAAAAAGAGATTATATAATCTCAATATTTCACTAAAAATTTTGTTGGATTTGATGCTGTTTCAGGTGAAAGTTTAAAATAAAGCAAATATTCAAATATAAAAGCTAGTTAAAATTCAAAATAAAATCCCCACAACGAAACTTGTGAGGTTTTGGGTGTATGGTTTATTTGAGTTTTCTTAAAAAAATTAAATCATTTTTTCTTCTTCATATAATAATTGTGATTATTATTGTTAATGTTTCTTATGCAGGACACTTAATAACAGTAGAAGGAGTAACGGCATACCATACCGATGACGGAACAGTTGCAAAGAATGCATGGGTGTGGATAGATGACAATAGTGATGGGATAGAAGAACTGTATAGATTTAATGAGTTAGGGATGCTTGCTACAAACTATATTCATTATGATGGGAGGACAACTAATGACAAAGGTCAGCTTTTAGAAAAAGGCGTCGTTGTTAGAAGAATGGCAGGCACTGGAAAAGTTATAACTAATGAAGATATAGACTATGGACCAAAAACTAAAGAAACTGAAGAATATCTATATGGCAATGTATTAATTCCTAAGAGCATAAGTAAAAAGCAGAGGCAAAAAATTGATGATACATGGCATTTAGGGTCAGAGACATTACCAAATGATGAAGCAATAGATAATGTTGTTATAGACAAGGTAACAGGTGTGTACAAGCCATTATCAGATATCGTAGCCGAAAGTGGCATCATATATAGTAAAGGTGTACATGATGATGTTGTGATAGGAAAAGATGGGAAAATAGTGCCAGGGAAGAATGCAGTTAATTTTATATCATCATCAAATAAATTTGAAAAAGAAGTGAAAGAAACAATTATATTTAATGGTGACACATGGGAAAATTGCATGGAGATGAAAGGAAACAAATCCCAAGTTAAGTTTTTATTAAATAAGTATAACTATATGTATTTTGAGATAAGTAATGAGAACCATACAAATGAAACATATAGAAGATCACTTGAAGCAACGCTTTTGATATATGCTGATGATGTATTACTTGAAGAGATAGATGATTTTTATGATAATGAACCACAAGTAGTAGAACTTGACCTTGATGGAAAGAAAACAGTTTCATTAAAATTAACTATTAGAAATGGCAATTTATCAGAAAGAGTGTTTATAAATAATGCACGATTTAGAAAGATAAAAGATGAAGATTAAAAACATATTATTAATATCATTTATTATTGGGATATCAGTACTTATATTCTTAGTTGTGTTAAATACCAGAAAGAATAAAAACTACAATGTTTTGCCAATAAATGATGTTATCAAAACACCTATTGATAACGTTCAAAATAAAAAGGCAAATTCAATAAAAGATAATGAAAATAATAATCATAATAATGTAATTGACAATGTAGATGGTAACAGCAAAAAGAAAAGTGAGAATGTTGCAGGCAAGAATGTAATTAGCGAATCTGAAAGTGATGATAACATCTTAGTCAAAAATCCATATTATTATCAACCGAACTGGATTGCTGAAGAAGTTGTTGTATCAGAGGAAAAAGAAAAACTGTCATTTTTTGATAAGATTGATGGTAAAAAAGCAAAAGTGACAAAGAAAACTAAGATAGCATATAAGTGGCTTAAAAGTTTAAATGATGAAGATTCATACGTAAAGAATGCATTTGTGCTAGTACCTGTTTCTACAGGAAGTGATATAGCATATAAGTATTATTTTGATAATAATGGTTATCTTATTACAGATAATATATCTAAAGACTATTCTGTCCTTGATAATTTAGGTAGAGAAATTAATCAAGAATTAAAGCCAGTAGAATATTATATAGGAAATAAAAATTTTAGTGTTGAACACATAGAGAAGCCGAATGATAGTAAAGAAGATGTCTATTATGCAAGTAAAAACAGAAGCATAAACTCTACACCGTCACAAGTAATAATAACTGATGGAGTTGTCTTTAGAAATAAACTTGAAAAAATATTTAATACTTTAATTGATAGAGACATGATAAAGTATATAGTGGGTGGTAGTGGATATCAAAAGAACACGAAATGTACTATATATACAAAAACTAAATGGGAAGATGTATTAAAACTTAGAAGTAATGGTAGTTATGTAGTAATTAATAATCATATAAATAATTTCAATAAGATTACAGGAAAAGTTGCCGTGGAATATACTATAAGTTCTGATAGAGAAACAAGATGTCGAATTGTTGTTTATGATAAGAATGAGTATGACAAAGGAAATCTAGATGAGTGTTTATTTGAAACAACCGATTTTAATTATAGTGGTATAGTTCCATTTTCGTTCACATTTGATAGGTCAATTAAAGATATAGTTATAGTATTATATGTGACAGGGACTTACAAAAATAGGTCAGTATATTTTAAAGACTTAAGATTTGGATTTAGTAAATCGGCATACATAGAGGAATTGGTAAGAAAAAGAGAAGACCAAGAAGAAATAGATTATCTTAAATCACTTGGTTTATATGTAGAAGATGATAGTTATTTTGACATAATTGATGAAGACGGTGAGATTTTAGATGAGATAGATGAAGAAATAGAAGACATTGAAGAATTCTTTGATTCAAATAAGTATTATGATGAGCTCATGGATAAGAAATCGGGACCAGCATTTGACGAAGAGTTAAAGAAATTAAGTGAAAGAAAAATCGGACCATATTATGACATTGTTGGAACTAAAAGTGAAATAAAAGATAGGAAAAGAAAATCAAAAACCATATACATTGAATAAGGGGGTCATATGAAGAATAAGATATTAAACATTAAGACAATGTTTTTCACATCGCTATTTTTATTGATGAACTATGTAATTACCTTTGCCACAGCACCAGATAAGAGTAAAGTCGAGTCAGTAGCAGTTGATGGTATTGAGATGTTCTTTGGAGCTCTTGGTGGGATAGCGGTAGTTCTTGGCGGAGTTGAGTTTGTGCAAGCATTTCTTGCATATCGTGAAAATGATGAAGAGGGTGGTAGTGGTGAAGCCAACTCAAAAGTAGGAGGAAAGATACTTGCTGGTGTATTTTGCCTTGTAGGAGCAGTTATAGTGTTTACAATAATGAACTGGACTAAGACATTGTTTAATCTTGATTAATGAAGTCAAAAATGTAATTAAAAATCTTATAAGAAATAATAAGAGAGTTATTTCTATTGTTTTGATTGTGTTATTAAGTGTTCCATTGTTTGCAAGTATTACATTTGCAGATGCGACAGATACTGTGACATTTGACTTAACAACAGAACTTAGTGAAGCACAAGTTGCGGAGCTTAGCAATTTTGATACACTTTCAAAAATGATGGTTGATATATTTTCATTTGATAAACAAATGGGCGATAATTCACTAAACGACACAGGAAGTTTACTATATGAACTTATAGAATCTGCACTTGTAAAATTTGATGATTTTACTAATAGCACCATGTATAGATATATTCAAGGGCTCGCCTTACTATTTTTGATGATTAACTTTATGATTAAACTCTATGAAGATAATCAGTTTAATTTTGAAGATGAAATGATGACTAAAGAGATAATGAGAAGTTGTGTTTACTTTGTATTCGCACTTCTCATTATTATTTTGCTTAAATACTATGTAAAGTTTTTGCTGTCATTTTTTAGGTTCTTAGTTGATAAAATGATAACTTTAAGAACCAATAATGATTTAGGAACAGTAGAAGCACTTACAAGCACAATAAAACCAAAGACAGTAGCATATTATATATTACAAGATTCAAAACTTGTTGGCAGTGGATCGCTTATACAAGAAGTATCCATAAGAAGTAAAGAAGCGTCACTTCGTTCTATGTATATGTTTCCATGGATATTAACATGGATTAGTAAGGTAGGCGAGTTAATTATAGTTTTCTTAAATAGCACACTTCTTATAGTTTATGGGACATATTATAGTATATCAATATTTAATGTGTTAAATGATATAAAAACAAGTAATTTTTTAAAATATAGTAGGTTTATAACAGCAATAGCAGTTGAAGAAGTGGTAATAATAGGTGTGATATACATATCAGAAATAATGCTTAATCCATTTATGAATAGAATACTAAATAATATAGCGAGTGGCAAGTCTGATTTATCATTTGTAAGTATGGCAATAATAGTAACAGCAGTAAGTTTTACAAAGTTCATACTTTTAGTACTTACATTTCCGTTATCAAAGAGATTATTAGGAGCAAAATAATTGACTTATAGAGATAAAAATGAGTTCACAGAAACCATAAATATAAGTTCAAATATAAGAGACAATAAGAATACAATTATTGGTAAATTTGATTTGAAAGACATATTATTTATACTTATTGCAGGAGTTGTAGGAATAGGAGTCTTAAGTATCCTTCTTGTAGCATTTTCAATAAGAAATATGTTTTTAATGCTGATAGTCCTAGCATTATTTGAAGTGCCTATAGTTACATTAGGATTCTTAAAACTACATAATATACCAGTGCTTGACTACATTAAGATGAAGAGTAAATCTGATAATAAGTCTTACAGAAAACAAATACTAAAAAAGAAAAAGAGTAAGACAGATAAGTATATATTAACAATATGCCTTTGTAATGACTTAGATAGATTAGAACAAGTAGTGAATAACTTATACACTATCTTTCAATATAAAAATATGGAACTAAAAATACTATTTAATAAGGTGCATTTAACAATTGAAGTAGAAAACATTAAAGAGGTTCTTTATGATAAGCTGTTTGACTATTTAAGAACTAATAAAGACATAAAATATATCTCAAATGTGGATATCAGTAATTTTGAAATATATATAAACTCACTAAAATTTTTAGATAAGAAATATAACAAAAAGCAGAGCAAGAACATATATGAATTGAAAACAAAGCTAAGTAAACTAAAAAAGGTAGAAGAAACAAAAGATAGGTATGAGTATTTAACAAATAGAATTATAGACATTAAAAATAAAGAATTAATTAAAGTATATAAATTCTTGCTTTATGAGTCACCATTTGGCATAAGTATATTTAATGAATTAAAAGGTTTTTGTAATATAACAAGCCATATAAAAGTTGATATACCACAGGCTAAAAATATTATAGATTTTACTGATTTAAGTTTTGTAGATACATTTATTGCCATCACAGGAACTCAAGAAGAAGTAAATAGTAATAATGTAAAAGTAAAAGAAATTTTAGCTAAGCACCATATTTTATATAAAGAAATAAGTGAAGAAAAAGTAAAAGATAGTTTGTTATTTTTGGTGGAGAATAGATATTAATGGCATTTTTAGATGAAATAAGAAAAGAGAGTATTGATACTATAGAAGATAGTATTTATTTTGATAAGATTATTGGTAAAAACATCATAAAAAGTGTCAATAACAAGTATGTAAAACTGTATAAGATTGAAGATATAAATTATAGATTATCTGATAGTGAAGGGAAAGAATCAATACTATTAAATTATATGAATCTATTTAACAATCTTGATAAAGACATCGGTATATCAATAATTTTATCAAAAAGAGATAACATTGATGAGTTTTATGTAGAAGAGAAAGATGATAATTTATCAAAATTAAGAAGTGCCATAAATGAGACCATAAAAGAAAACATTTATAAAAACGGCAAATGTAACATTATAAAAAAGTATATAGCACTTGATATAGAAGATAAAAGTGATGATAGTGCCATAAAAAGATTTGAAGTCATAGATGACATAATAAAAGGCGACTTTTATGAGATAGGAGGGTGCTATCTTAAAGAAGAGAAAGTAGATAATCTAATAAAGATTTTATACTTATATTATAACCCAGATAAGAGAGAAGTTTACAAAAGGAATAAGGATTTATTCACTGAAGATAATCTTAAATCTCTTAATTTGAGTATTAAGGATGTCATAAGACCAAGCAGTATGACAATTAAAAGTAAGCACATAAAGTTTAATGACACATATGAAAGGTGTCTATATTTAAGAAGAACTAATAAAACTCTGCAGGCAACTTGTCTTAATCAAATAATAAATGACACAAGAAGTCTACTTAATGAAACAACAGACACAACTATTTGCATAAAAGTTCGTCAAATAGATAGAGATGTAGCTATAAAAATGGCAAAAAGGGAACTTGGAAATGTCGAGGGTGATATTTATAATGTGCAGACAAAGTTTTCAAAAAGAAGTATAAGTAGTGATTTAGTACCAAGAAGTTATAAACAAAGAAGAGAAGAAGCACTATATATAAGTGATTCACTTATGAAAAGAGATGAAAACTTATTTAATGTATCAATATATGTTGCAGTCCGAAGTGATACATTAAATGAATTATCAAATAATTCATATAAGTTTATAAAGAAAGCAAAGTCGTATGGTCTTACATTTATAGTGGGAACTGAAATGCAGGAACACATATATAATAGCATAATGCCGTATGGTGTGAATCAAACACCATATTCGCTTATATTTGATACAGAGTCTCTTAGAGCATTCAATATATTTAATGCAGTAGATGTTATAGAAACTGATGGAGATTATTATGGCAAAAATAAACTCACAAATAACATAGTCAAATATAACATAATGAATGGCGATAACTATTCGCAGATAATTCTTGGTATGAGTGGTAAAGGTAAGTCATTTATAGGAAAGTTGCAACTTATAACACGAAGGCTTAGAAATGACTTAAGAGAAGCGGTAATATTAGACCCACAAAATGAATGGCGAGATGTAGTATTAGAACTTGGTGGCAAGATAATAGATGTAAAAGCGGCAGGAAACATTAATATCAATTTGTTTGATATAGATGAGAGTTATGGTGACAATCCACTTGCAGAAAAAGAAGAGTTTATATTATCAGTTTGTAGCCTTATGCTTCGTAAAGAGCTAACAGCAGGTCAAAGAACCACCATATCCATAGCAGTAAATAACATATACAAGAAATGGGATGAAAATAAGATAGAAGATAATGTCCCAACTTTAGAAGATTTTGCAAATGAGTTAAAAAAGATAATATTTTCAAAGAAACAATATGCAAATGCAGATGATATGGATACCAGTATTAATCGTTTACTTGATACCAACTTCGTAAATGGTAATTTTGTAAATAACGAAGATATAGAATTACTAAAAGCCATCATGTATTACTCTGAAACAAGTAATTGTAAGATATTTAGAGGCAAGTCTCAAATAAAGATAAATAACCCTATCATATGCTTTAATTTAAAAGACCTTGGTAACGATTTAAAACCTCTCGCAATGGAAGTAATATGTGACCTTATATGGCTTCGTATATGTAAGACCAAAGAGAGAAAAGTGCCAACTGATGTAATTATAGATGAGTTCCATTTAATGTTTAAAGATAAATCAACGGCAAGTTGGATGGCAAGGTATTGGAAGATGCTTAGGAAGCACTTGGGATGTCCTATAGGCATAACGCAAAATCCTGAAGATGTCCTATCAACAGATGATGGAAGAAATGTAATAAACAACACAAGTTTTTCAATACTACTTTCACTACTTGAAAGAGATAGAGAATTGGTAAAAGACATCT
Source organism: Lachnospiraceae bacterium (assembly GCA_017934175.1). Classification (GTDB taxonomy): domain Bacteria; phylum Bacillota; class Clostridia; order Lachnospirales; family Lachnospiraceae; genus UBA3633. The sequence continues at coordinate 20,745 of JAGBKB010000026.1, forward strand.
GGAAATTAACTGATGAGGAAATTAAATACATATCTGACAGAAAGAGAGGTGAAGGGATATATGTATTTGGTGCAAGTAAAACAATGAAGAAACAAACAGTAGTTCCTTTTGAAAACGAATTCAAAAAGAGTAATTATATATATAGAATTATAAATACAAGTTATGATGCGGAGTAGTTGTGCGAATGCCTAAAGAGACTTATATAGATAAAGAGAATGATGATTATGAATAGTAAGAAGTGTATAAAATATGTAAAAAAAATTGTATTTGTAGTATTTGTTATTTTTAGTTGTACTTTAACTTTTGCTGCCCAGAATAATAATGAAGAAACTGATACACAGGAAGAAGTTAGAGAGTTTTATTCTAAATTTGTTGAATCTGAGAATGCGAATGAAGGTGTCAAGGTAACAATAATAAAGTCAGATAAATATGGTGACTTCCAAGATGAATATGTCGCAGTAGATGTTAAAGTAGAGAACCTAAATAGGTATTCAGATTTGGAGTTTAATATAGAAGCGATAGACCACGAAGGGTTTAAGCTAATAAATAAAAATAGAAGATATACTATAGGTGCAGGAAGTGAGGAAGATATATCGTTTGATTATCGTTTCAATAAACCTACAGAACCATATAATCCTAAAAAGAAGAATGTTAAATACAAGAAAGATATAGCATTTGCGAGAGATAGTGAACATGCTACAAGTTCGTATATAAATGAGAGATATATAAGAGATATTGAAAGAGCAAAACGAGAGTTTGAAGAGTTAAAAAAGAAAGAGCAACAAGAAACTAAGAGAACAATAATGATACTCGCTATAGTATTTATAGTAGTATTTGTAGTTCTTATAGCGATATACTTTATAAGAAGGTATATAAGAACACATGAAGATTTTTATAACCTGCTTTTAATTATAGGCCTTTCGTTAATAATAAGTATATGCACAATATTTAATAAGACTAATACCTACGCCTATAATCAGCAGACATTTATGTCAAACACAATGTATAGCCATACTTATATATGTGAAGTGTGGCATGGTGGTATAGCATATACATTTAGATATAGAGTAAGTTATAAATATGTAGGCGAAGTGCCAACCTACTCTGAAGACCAAGATAGCGACGGAGACGGTCTTATCGACAATTATGAAATTTACTTTATGTCCGACATAAATAATGAGGATACAGACGGAGATGGCATAAGTGATTATGATGAAATCTACACAATAGACACAGACCCACTAAAAGCCGACACTGACAAGAATGGTAAAAATGACGGCGAAGAAGATTTTGATAAAGACGGTCTTACAAATCTTGAAGAGAAAGACTTAAGTACATATATGAACGACAAAGATTCTGATTATGATGGGTTATCAGATTATGATGAAGTAAAAGTTTATCACACAGACCCACTAAAAGTAGACACAGATGGTGATTCTTTAAGTGATTATGAAGAAGTGCAAGTAATGAAGAAGTTGGGATTAGATGATATAAGCAGTGTGGACACAAGTATAAAGTTTAATCAAACATTAAGTCGAGATAATATGGATAAAGACCTCTATATGAATAATATTATAGGTGTATCAGTAGAAGGCAATGTCTCAGGGCTTATAGATAAGCATATAGAACTAAAAGCTACTAATAATGTATCATTAACGAATGCTGAATCTATACTCGGCAAACCGATATTATTAGAATCAGATTATGATAGTGGTGAGAAAGTAACTATTAAATTTGATTGTAGTAATTATAAGGAGAGGCTTGATGGATTAACTGTAGCAACACTTGTAAATGGAAAAATCAAGCTACTAGATACTAATTTAACAGATAATACTATTAGTGCCGAAGTGGGAGCAGGTTATGTATTTGTCGTTGATGGTATAAGATACATAGATAATATTTTCACATATAAGAAAGATAATTATAAATAAGGGAAAGTAGATGAAATTAGTAGGATTTATAAAATCAAATATAGCTTTAGTAGGTACAAGTGTAGTAGTAGGGATAAGTGCAATAACAATTGTAATAGTTTTAATAATGCAATCAAGTAATGAAGAGATAATAGGGATACTTGAAGCAGGAGCAGATACAGTGCCAATAATAAAGCAAGAAGATTTAGATGTGTTAGGCAGAACATATAGTATTTTAAATGAACAATTTGAACGAGAGATAAATGATTTAACCACAGGTGAAGCAAATAGGCATAACAAGATGGATAAAGTGTTAAATCATTATGGTGTATATGGAAAAGAAAATACAGACCCGTTTAAGAATGATGACTATGTAAATGGCATAAGGATATCGTATGATAAGACAAATGCAAATATCCCTAATGGAGCATCTAATTTTAATGACATAATATCAGTCATGTCAGTCCTATATGAGCAGAAGATGGACACAAAAACGATAGATGAGTTAAAAGAGACATTTACAAGATTGTTTTGGTTATCGCATACTTATACATATGATAGTGATGAACTGTATCCATGTAGACACGGGTGCCTTGCTGAAAATAATTATAAATGCACAGCAGTATATAATGATTATAGAGACACAAGGTATCTAAAGTATGAATTATTTACGGTTCCGTATCATGAAGAGTATGTAGACTTGGGCTATGATGAGAGAGAGAATTTTAGAGTAGTTGTACCAGTTCATCAGTGCACAGTTCATGGACAAAGAGGAGCGGGATGTGAATGGGATGAAAGTAAAACTTGCTATCATGGATCAGGTATGAAGACATTTGCAGAATGCGAATTAAAGATAAATACAGAGCCAAGTGATGAAGAAAGTGGTGGAGGTGGAAGCGATAGTGAAAATGATGCTGAAGGTACATCTTATGGAGAGGTAGGAGACGAAGTAATACCAGAAAACATTGATGAAATGTATTTAGAGGCAGACCCAATAAAAGGGCAGAAAATAAGTAGAACTGATACTGCATGTAGGTATTATAAAATCATAAAGTTATGTAATACAAGAAAAAATCTATTAACACAAATTAAAAATGCTAAAAAAACATTAAAAAATGCAGAAAAAGCTGAACAGAGACACTCTGAAAGTTGTGATTATGATGGAGATGGTGAATGTGGAACTTGTAGAAGTAATGCAGAAGCGGTAGAGAGAGCAAGTGCAAGAGTTGGCGAATTAGAAGCAAGTTTAGAAGAACATATAAGCACTGTATGTGAAGCTGATGAAGTATCAAGTAAATATTGGTGTGATGGGTATAAATTATGTATGGGACACAAAGACCATTATAAATGTGCTGGAAAACATAAAGTAATCTTATGTTCAGGGCATACAAATATAAATGTTGAGATAAAAGTAATGTATAACAAAGAACTTCTTGATGAAGCATTAAAAGTGTTTAATTAGAATAAAAAAATAGGTAAAAAACCATGAAAAAATCTATTAAAAATTTAGTAAAATATGTTATAATTATGATGTTGTTAATGTCATCTAATTGTTTTGCATTGACTGTCAATAATTATAATAGATTTTGTGAAGATGGCAAATTAATGAATGTTGAGATAAAGTTTAACGATGTAGTAGCAAAGTATAACAAATATGGTCATTATAAATTGGGTGATGATTATATGCCAACTGGTGACCCAAGCGATCCATTAAGTAATGATGGTGATAGAGATATGGCACATTTAGCAGTAGCACCTGATACTACATATAAAATATATGGCGAGATAGATGAAGAAGAGATGGACTATAGTTATTATGATTATGAAGACTTGACAGCAAGTGACATGAAGGTATATGAATTACAAGCCAAACTTGAAGCATTAAAAATAGGCAACCAAGTGCAAGAAAGAAGTGGTTATGGCAAATACAATTTAAGGAATGGAAAGAATCTTATAGCATTTATAAAGTTTGCATACGAGTTTTATAAAAATAATTCAGGGGAATATAGAGTTGGTATAAAGGATGATAAATTATTTAAAGATACTCCAGCACAGGGTTATAAAGTATGTCCTATGGAATTATTAGAGGAATATGCCTCGCTTAATTCCACAAGTGCAGTAGAATTAGTAAATGGCTTTGATGATAAGTTTAAAGACTGTGTAAATAAATGGGAATATATAGGTAATAAAGAATTATTAAACAGTGATAGAATATTTGAAACTTTAGAAGACATATATATGGGTCTTGTATATTTGTACCCTGCATTAAAAGTTTTACAAAGTAAAGGTATTGATTTAGACGAACTTGATGATAATGATAGGGCAGCGATATTCTCAATGGCTTATGAAGTAAAGGGAATGCAACCAATAACATCAATGGATGTGTCAGAAGAGAAGTTGACTAAAAAGTTTAGTAAAATTGGAGCAGGAGACTTAATAGGAGCTCTTATAGAAGATGAAGAATTAAACTTTAGTGTTGCTGAAACAGTATATAGATATATGATAGAAATAAAGCATAAGAACAATCCAGTTAATCTTGCTCGTTGGATAAGTGAGTTTGAAGATGTGCTCGGAACATATGACCCACTTGATGCAGAAACGCTTGATAAGTTCTTAAAAGCATACAATGTAGCATTTGCAAAATATGGCTCAGATGTAAGTAAGCAGACAGGACTTGACTATGTATTTTTTGGTTATGTAGAGCACCCAGAACTATTTGAATCTAAAAACTCATTAAGAGAGATGACAGAGAAGTTTGCCAATCATTTAAGAGCATATTTTTCAGATTCAGCATTTATAAAGAATAAGGATAATGCCAACTATGTAGCAAAAAGTTATATGATGGCACAAAAGATTTGTGAGAATACAGGTTTCATGGATATCACAGATATCTATGCATCTGACATATGCCTTGTTGAACATAGCTATGGATATAATAGTACTGAAGTGATATTATCAGACACACAAGTTGTATCTCTGGAGTTTCCACTTGAAGAGGGCGACTTTGACACAGATAAGGATGAAGTGTTAGATAGGGATGAGTTAGGGACATTAGAAGAAGTAAACATAAGTAGACTACTTGAAGCATATATCAAGTATAACGAGTTAGACCAAGAGGAGGCTGATAAGTTAAGAGCTACACCAACAGTAAAGATGTATAACTATATAAGTAATCCAGTATTACCTGATAGTGACTTTGATGGAAGAGATGATTTAAGAGATAGAGCAAGAGCTCTTGATAATGGTTATAAGATGACAATGGATACTGATGTTGTGGATGATGCTAAGTATGATCTAAATGTAGATTATAGATATTTCTTTATGGATAATACTAAATATTACCCTGAGTTAAGTGATATGGCAGTCCTACTTGCAAACATGGCAACAAAGAAAGGCTGGCAAGGAAAAGATTGGGAAAACAACACAGAGAGTTTAAATGGCAATGACATAGAAAGTTTCATGTATCATTTTGGCAATGAAAACATAGAAGTTCACGATATGAGTATGAGTTATGATGATGCAAATGTGTGTAGATATGCCATAGGTTTTCATGATACATTTTTAAGAAGAGGGAAAGTAAACAATAAGACACGGAATGTAATCACGATAGCTATTGGCGAAATCACAGATAAGACAGCAGAGTTAACAGCAAATCTTTATGGTCTACTAGGTAGTAATGAAGAATACGAAGAATATCACCATATAGGATATGACATAACATCAGGAAGAATCCTTGAGAATGTTCTAAGATATACTGAGCACTTTAGTGATAGACAAAAAGTATTTTTCATAACAGGAGCAAGAAGTGCAGGAGGAGTAGCTAATTTACTTGCCAAGAAACTTATTGACAAGTTTGGACCAAGTAGTGTTTATGGCTATACATTTAATGCAGTAGCAACAATCAATGGAAATATGATACCAGAGGGAAGAAAACTACCTAATTTAAAATATGCCCCAATAATGAACATATATAATGATGACGAACTTATGGTGATGTTTACAAGTGAAGAAACTAATATGTATAAGTATGGCACTAATGTACATATGAGCCTAAGTGAGAATTATCAAGGAAAAGTTAAGACTGCGTTTAATAAAGTACATCCAAAAGGATACAGCAAAAATATGAAGAATAGTGTTGTAGATATAATTAATAGAACATTTAATATTAACTTAAGGGGTTATAGCACATTTGTATTTGGAATGACAGGGACAGAATGGGAATATGAAGATGTAGAATTTAATTATACAAGTGAAGAAATAAATAATAATATAGCTACTAAAATCCATGAAGGATTAAGTGATGAGCGAAAAAATGAGTTGTTGTTATTTTGGGCAGGATTATATAATGTATCTAAGAAAGATTCTACATATGCATCATTTGAAAGTGAGGCATATAACAATGTAAGAGATTTGGAAAAATTAAAAAATGTACCAAAAGATTTAGGTAATGATGCTATAGATAGTAATGCCGATGCCACTGCATATAATAATGCTCAAAATAATTCTGATAATCAACGAATTGAAACACCTTTAAATTATGAGAATAATAATAATCAAGATTATCTTAATAGTGGCAAAACTTTAATAGATGCTATAAAAGAACTTGCTAGATTTTATATAAATAACATTCCGACATATAAAATGACTACAAGGTCAGATTTATGCACTATACCAGCTTCTAATGCAAATCTTGATAAGAAAACAATGGGTGTTGCTTATATATATAGGTCGTATATGTTTGATAGTTTGACAGAATTAAAAACTGATGAATTTAAAATAAATCATAAACAAAGGACAGGATTTGATGGAGCTTACAATATGAATAAATTCCCAAGATATACAGGAGATTTTTGTGGAGACTTTGCAATGTCGGTTGTAAGAATAGATGCTAATGGGAAAAGAGGTGAAGATATGTCGCTTTGGGATGTAACGGAATATCCACCGAGTGAGAAGAGAAAACGAGATGTGCCAGTATATGGGTTTAATTTACACAATACCCTAGCAAAATCGATGTATGGAGCGAATGAGGATGCAGACGGCAATGCGATAGGTGATACACCAACAGCAGAGGGTAGTTGGAACTTTGAAAATGCAATGATAAATTTAGGTTATGAAAAGATTAAGGTGACAGCAGATATGACTATTGAAGATTTGAAAGTTGGAGATTTGCTAATTTCAAAAGACCACGCAGAGTTTTATGTAGGAATAGCATATAGTTCGGAGTTTTATGATACAAGAAATGGTAATAAAAATGATTGGAAGAAATCAGGCACTAAAGTCATACATGATTTATATGGACCATTGCATCTAATAAGACCTAATGGTAAAGCACCTGGCACATTTGGCTGGGGTAATGTTCATGATGAATTCCCTGTTGAAGATAAGAATGGAAAGAATTACACATATTTCTATAAAAATGATGATGAAGCATATTTTAGACATTGTGATTGTGGATTAGAAGATCCAAGTGGGTTTCATGGAGGGGGCTGCAATTATAATAATATAAGGTGTCAATATGAAGTAATATGGAGGAAAAAGTGATGAGAAGAGTAAAATATATATTTGTGGCAATAATAATAGTATTCGTACTAATTGCTACTATCTTACTTATAGTTAAGAATAAAAATGATAATTACTTTGTGGATGAAAGTAAAAAAGAGTATTACACGGGTGAAGGATGGCATGAACTTGTTCTAGAAGTGGCGAAAAAGAATAATGATTGGACTGGATTACCATTATCAAAAAGTTTTAGAAAGAAATATAATTCTACTGATGGAATATTAGGCAAAATAGAATTTGATACTATTGAGTTGAATCCATTTAGTGATGAAGATAACTTTATTGGTACAATGTGCCACTTGTTATTAAAAAAAGGTAAAAAAGAGTTTGCGTATATATATGAGCAAAAATATGAAAAAATTACAAATTTACTTGATGATGTTAAATTAGTAGGACCGATTGATATTGTTGATGAAAACGGAAAAGAATTAAATTATGGAATCCCGTTTACTGTAGAGTGGAAAATGGCAAATATATATAATTTAGCTAGAGGTAATGTTTATGAAACTGGTGTTGCCGTCACTGAAAAATTTCACAAGAAATATCCATTCTTTTTAGATTTGTTTATACATTATAGCCCCCTAAGTTATAATAGGATAGAGTTTTTAGAGAAGGAAAGTGATTTAGATAACAATATAGCTATATTTGAAGTAAATAGCATACTTGAATGCAAGAGAAGGAAGTATGAAGTTAAACTTTTATTTGATGACAAACTTTATCTTGATGATGCAGAAGTGAAACTTGTTAAAGAAGAGGATTATAGAGGAGATAAACAATATATTACTGCAAAAGTAATTTATCAAAATAGTAATTGGGAAAACTTAGAGCTTACAGACAATTTTAGAAAGAAATATAATAGTATAAATGGCTTGATTGAAGATATTAGTGAAATTAATATTGATATTGAAATGGATTCGCAAACAATAGTAATGAATAAAGAATATATAAATACTTTTGTTAGCAGGGATGGAAGTAAAGTTTCTTATAGGTTTGAATTTGTTGATGATGAAAAAGGATGGGTTGATGATATCAAAATTTCTAAAGTTTAGTATTATATGTATCATATATGTATTGCAATTTTGTTTTGCTTCATTGCCATTGTCCATCAAAGATAATCACTATTATTATAATAGTAAAGATTATTATAAATCTTGTTGGCAGTGGCTTGACCTAAATAGTGATGGTGTATATGAGTGCTATTATTTTAATGTCTTAGGTCATATGTACAAAAATGGAACTACACCTGATGGTTATCAAGTTAATAAAAAAGGCGAGTGGGTAGTTGATGACATAGTTCAAAGAAAGTCAAGCATTGAAGTTAAAAATTTAATTGATACAAACATAGCAACTATATCATCAATATATGACACTAAGAATTATGTTATTTATGATGTTAAGAGAGACTTTGCCGAAGAACTAGACAATTATGTAGAAGAGAGAACATTTGATGTCAGAAACTACATAGTAAGTAAAGATGTTGACAAGAAATTGTTAATTGACTTGCAAGGACAATACATAAAAAATATGAACAACATTTATAATATATATTACAAGCAGATAGTAGAGTTATTTGACAAGAATGAGATTACAAAGCAAGACCTTAATGAATCTAAAGGAATACTATCAGATGTGCTAAAAGCAAAAGAAAAACTACTTAAGCAAAAGATTAGCGAATTGTCAAAAGATATAACTTGGCAGTTTAGTAAAGATGAGTTAAAAGAGAAAAAGGAGTTGGTGCTTGATAAAAAATATTAGCATTACACAATGGGGGTAATTATGGATTATAAAGTTACAATGGAAGAAATGAAAAATCAGTTGATGTATACTTTAAAGCAAGATGAGCAGTATAATACAATTAATAATTTGTGTGATGATATTATGAAGTCATCTATTGATGAGCCAATCAAAGCAAAAGTTGATTTAATTCGCAGGAATGCGAATGTATCAATAATTAGGGGTCTTATTGGTAATGTTCTCATATACAACAAAGTGGGTAATACTGAACATGATTTCTTTGACTATAAGGCTGATTTTGAGGAACTTGAGGATTTATGTATGAGACAGATGATTGAAGAAGAAAAATAAGGTAAAGGAATGGTAGAAAAGGCAGCCTCGGCTGTCTTTTGACACTTTAAGTTATAATCAATTTATATAATTATGCTTTGTGCTTGAGCACTTAATATATATGTGAAAAAATGATGGGAATTGTAAAAAGTATTTATTGTAAATTTATAAAAGTATTAGAAATAATGGTTAGTATTTTAGTTAAATGCAAAAATTTTGTTTTGTGTTTTTTTGTTTGTATAAAAAAGGCAGTTAGTAAGTTGCATAATAAAATATTTAAATGTCTTAATGGAATTTGTATCAAAATTCAGGATTGGTATGAGATCAATGTCTTTCAAAAAGAAAAAGAAACATTGACTATAAAGGACTTAGTATTAGCCGAAGTGTTTTTTTTAGTTTTGTTGGTGCTTATTAGGTTTGGATTTAAGCAATTTGATAGTATTAATGCTATTTCTTTTGTCAATTCCTATTTAACAATAATATTCACTATTTTAATTATACTTATTATGATATTTTTATTTTTTAAGTATGAGAGAGGACACTGCAAAAATCAATGTTTAGCTAAAACTTGTTATATTGTATCAACTTTACTAATTATTATGTTTTTCATATTAGCAGTTTTGCCCTTGCTTCCAATATTTATAATAATTGATTTGTTGCGATATAAGAATAAAGATTCTAAATTAGTATTCTATATAAAAAGAATTGTTAAAATGATAATTAGTTTATTGTTTTTACTTTTATTGATAGTGAATAATATAATAAAAGGCTATAATCCTAATAGTTCACAACAAAGCATAATAGCATTGAGTTTAACTGTTGTTATAGTTTATTTATTTGTGCCATTTATGACTTGTGATATTTTTAGATTATATTCAAGCAAAAAAGAAGCTTTTAAAGATTTGAGCATTGTATTAATTATTGTTATTATTATGATCAAGTTCATTTTGCTTATTTTAAGTGTTGATATACCGAGAGCAATAGACACAGTATTAGATATATTTTCGTGGATATTTGCACTTATTGGAATGGGAACATGGAAGTTTGTGGAAGATAGCAAAAGCATTGATGATAGTGCAGCTAATAATTAGTATTTGTATTTATTTTTTTTGTTTTATATTCTGTTCCTTTCGTTAAAAGCTTTTACTTTGTTTCTATTTCTTGCAGCCTGACATTCCTTTTTATTACAGTATCTTTGAGTGCTACCAGTTCTTATGAAGTAATCACCACAATTTTCGCAAACAATTATTTTATGAGCATATTGATTATTATTATAAGTGTTTTTAATTAGTGTTCCAAACACATCTAATGCTATGTCAAATATTGAATCAGTATAGATAGAATATTCAAATGCGTCTCTATCTTTTAAATATATAAGTTTTCTTTTGCTAGCAGGCATAAAGTAAATCATCTTGCCTAAAATCCTCCAAGAAATCTTTTTGATTTTGTTTATTCTTTCTTTGCTTTTTTTGGAGTTATTTATTATGTATATTAAATCGGTAGTAGGCGCTATCATTCCATTATTAATCCTTACTTGCAGTAAATCAATGTTGTTATGGTTACAAGCCATATCAAGAGCATACCACATATTGAAGTTGGTAGTTAATCGCTCTAGTTGATTTTTAAATTCTTCAACATTAAATCTCACATATTTATCAATTGCTTCATGTAATTCTTTTATATAAACATCTTGTTTTCTCTTTGACAAATTATCCTTTTTATAGTCGAATAATTCTATTGTTCTAATTAGATTATTATTATTTGCTGGATGCACATGTTGATTACACCAGTTTTTAATTCCTAGTTCCAAGTTATCATCATTAGTACTTTCTTTATAAGTATATTTGTTATATAAATTGCAAAGACTTAGTAATATTTCTAATCCATCCACATTATTTACAACATTTATTTTTGTATCGTGCTTTATAATAGGGCGACCAATAATTTTATTGTCTTTTAACTCAATAGTGTATTCTTCAAATTTGATTCCTTTATAGTAATAAGAATTTGTTAAGTATTTATTAAGTTTTGTTGTCATTTTTTGTTCCTTTCGTTTTACTATGGATTTCTGTTGTTTTATAGTTCGTTGGTAAAAATGAATGTTTAATGATAATTTTTATGTATCATCTTACTATCCAATAGGTATTAGTGCTTTTTAGAAATTTTTGTAATATTTTCTAATTTTGAAAACTAACCAACGAACTATTGACAAACGGTTAATATAATTATATAATATCACCATTAGCTTTGTCAATATTAATCTATTGAGAAGGAGGTGAGATAATATGGCTAGAAACTACTGCCCTAATTGTTCTACATTTGAATTTAAGGATATACACGGAGATTTCAAAAAGAAAGTGATAGGGCATTTTGATACCGCTTTGAATAAAACCATATACTATGAAGATAATACAAAGTATGCCACAGAGAGAAAGTGCAGACATTGTCTTAAGCAAATTGGGTTTTATGACTTAGTTTCATAATTTAAGAGATAATGATAAAAAAGAAAAACAAAGTGTAAAGTATTTAAAAATAAAGTAAAAGAGAAAATAAGTATAATTAATAAGAAAAATTAAGTATAAAATGATAAGAAAAAAGATAATATTGTAAAAAAATAAGAAGAGTATTTTGACTCTGTTCAGGGCTTAGCGATAAGCAATTTGACCAGGCAGGATAATCACGGTGTGTGGTTGTTTTGTCTGGTTTTTTAATTTTTGGAGGAAACATTATGGAAAAAGAAATTTTAACACTTAAAGATTGTAGTATTATTTTGGATTTAAGTATGCCATCAATTTACAAGTTAATTAAGAATGATAGTTCATTCCCAGTTATTAAAATTGGTGATAAGTATGGCGTGCCAAGAAATAAACTCAATGAATGGATAGATAATAAGGTTAAGTTTAAGAGTTAGGTAACTATTATGACAATTATTATGAGATATGAAAATACATTTAAATCATTTGATATAACTAACGCGGAAGCAGGAGTGTGGGCTAAAAATCTAGGTATCAGTGATTATGATACATTGTTAGATAAGCAAACACAACTTCAAGAGAAAGTAGATGAACTCTTTAATAAACCTGAGTATAACAATATGCATAAATTCTATAGACATAAAGGCTATATTCCAGACTATTTAAGAGATTCTATTACTGAATATGATAATACACTTACATTTTCACTTAAATACTGCACCTTAAGAAATTATCTTAGAAGGCATTTTGTCAAAAGAACACATTATGCTGACACACTGATTTCTTGTTATTTAGATGATGTATCAATAGATGCTTATGCCACACACACTCATCGTGATAGAACAACTATCTCAAGAAGATGTCAAAAGGCATTAAAACTATTAAAAAATGATAAAACTTATAAATTTTTGCACGAATTAGGGGGTTTCGTGGTTATATAGCGGAGGTGGTTTATTATGACATTACTAAAACTTAAGAAAAAGAAAATATGGATACTTTGGAAATTTGAGAAGAACAAGCAGGGCGAAATAACAAAAGTACCATATTCATATAAAGGTTTTAGAACAGGCACGACATCAAATCATAAAGATGAGTGGTGTGATTTTGATACTGCAATGAAATGTAAGGATGAAATAGGTGCGGATGGAATAGGTGCAGATGGAATAGGTTTTATTATTCCCAAAGGTATAGTTTTTGTAGATATTGATGACCGAGCATTAGATGATGAATTGTCAAAAGAAATAAGAAATAATCTTAATACATATGTAGAAACATCGCCAAGTGGTAGTGGGTTACATATTTATGGATTATGTGATTATGAAAAAATACCTAAAAAACTAATTGATGGTAAATATAAGTTAGACCCTAAATACTATGTTAAAAATCCACATAATAAAGTGGAAGTATATGTAGGTGGGCTTACTGATAGATTTGCAACATTCACATCAAATGCAATTGACTCTGAAGATATAAATGAATGTACAGATGCCTTATTAGAGATTCTTGATATTTATATGCTTAAAGAAAAATTTAATGTATCAAATGAAGAAGTAAATAATGTGGTTCAAAATCTACTAAAACAGAAAAATAGTAAAAAGTTTGAAAAATTATATGTTCGTGGAGATAAATCTGATTATGGTAATGATGACTCAGTGGCAGATTTAGCACTTTGCTCTATGATTGCTTTTAGAACAGGAGATAATCCTATACTTTTAGATAAGATATTTAAGAAGTCTGCATTATATCGAGATAAGTGGGATAGGGAAGATTATAAAAATACAACAATTAGAAAAGCGATAGATGGACTTAATGGTAATTATCATATATCAGTAAAAGACCATCCAAAGTTTGTTATTTTTAAAGGCAAAAAACAAGAGCCTGTCATATCAGAAATATTACTTGCTAACTATTTAAGAGAAGAATATAAGATTTTACTTGTAAAGAATGCTATTTATGAAATGGTAAATATTTATGTATATGAGCATGGTGTTTACAATTTGTATGATGATTCAATGTTTAAAGGGCTGGTGAAAGAAACGGTATGTCAATATAATGAATTACTTTATAAATCTAAAATCGCAGATGAAGTATATAAAGATTTGATGAATGATAGGCATTATATAGATTCGGATTTACTAAATTCTGATGAAACAATAATTAATTTTAAAGATTGTCTTGTAAAGATAAAAGAAGATGACAAAGGGAAACATTATTTTGAAACAATGTCACATACACCCTATATTTATACAACTATTCAGCTACCATGTAATTATTTTGATGAAAATGTTGATACTAAGTATTTTGATATATACCTAAATAAACTATGTGAAAACGATGAAGAAAGAAAGAAAATATTAATTGAGTTTATAGGTGTTGTAATATCAAATATTAATGGACCAGATTTAAAAACATCATTATTTATTGTTGCAGATGGTAATGCTGGTAAGTCGCAGTATTTACAAATTATACATCATCTTCTTGGAAAGAATAATTATGCAGTCATGTCATTTAAGAATATGGAAGAGAGATTTGGCACAGCATCAATACTTAACAAAAGGTTTATATCAAATGGTGATGCAAGTTATGTATCAGTAAAAGAACTAAACATATTTAAAATGATAACAGGTGGAGATGATATACGATATGAAGTAAAAGGTAAAATGGCATCAACACTTAAATTCACAGGTCTTGTATGTATGCTTATGAATAAACTAATAAAATTTGGTGGAGATAGAGGCAAACATTTGTATGACAGAATAATCACAGTTCCTTGTTGTGCAGAAATACCAAAAAATGAAAGAATAAAAGGGTTGTCTAAATTGATGATTAAAGAACAAGCAGGAATTGTAAAGAAAGCACTTAATGCACTTTTAACTGTACTTGACAATAATAAGGAGTTTTCTAAGTCTAAAGCTGCGGAAGAATTAAAACAAGACTATATAAAGAGTAATAGCCAATATGTCGAGTTTTGGGAAACATTTATGGTTCGTACAAATGGCGATAATGATAGGTGTGAAACTACATCAAAGATATATGAAATATTTAAGCGTTGGTGTAATGACTTTACTTATTATGTAGGGAATTTTAATGATTTTAAGGATGAAATAAGAGATTATCTTAAAATTAAGGGCTTATGGGCTAGTGAAAAAGATTTTATAGTTCATATGAGATTTGGCAATGTATTTAATGGTTGGATGTTGTCAGAAGAAGCAAAGATGAAATTTTCTTCATTTTCTCTAAATTAACAATAAATTATGCTATTAAAATTACTAAAAATAAATAAAAACCATCTATGTTTCTTCACGCTTGTCACACTTTCTTCACAGTTGTTATTACTGAAAACATTGATTTTACAATACTTTTTATATGTTGTGAAGAGTGTGAAGACTGTGAAGGTAATTTTTTAGAAAATTAAAAAATATGAAAATAAAATTATGTATGGAATAAAAATGGGCATCACAACTGTCACATCTTCACAAGAATGTGTTGAAACAAGTAAAAAATAGTAAAAAGTACGAAAGGAGAATTGTGATTATGACTAAATACGAAAGATTGCCACGAAGTGATATGGTGGCATAGTAAATCAAATTAAAACAAATAAGGGAGATGAGTAAAATATGTTTAATAATAGTTATTGTAAATTAGTTAATGGACGCCCGATTACATATAATTGTAATAGTGTAGATAAAGCACTTATATCTGATATGCCAAAAGATGTGCAAGATAGAATATTGAACTGGATTAAAAGGGATTTTATCAAATCAAAAACACCATATATGGATAAGACAAGCTATGGTCTTAAACACATAATACAGCATATTGATAATACTTATATGACCAATAATCAGTTTAAGGATGCAATGCTTATATGTGGATTTAAGATGGTTGATGAAAGCGAATTTAACTGTCACTTTTATATTTCAAAGATATAACCAGCAATATTAAAAGATAGAGCAAGGTGGTATAAACCATTTGTAAGGCATTACTATGGTTATAATTTACTTGGAGCTATGAATTATGAAGGTGCACTAAAAGAGAAACTTGCTAAAGTTGAGAATGAGATAGGACACGAAAATGTGGTAAAAGCTAAAGCGTGGATGAGTGATAATCTAATCAAAATAGCATCTTACAATAGGAAACATAGCACATCTGATATTAAAGAATGTCTAAGGAAAGATGCGAATATTAATTTAACTAATGATGAGTTTAACTGCTTAATGTTTTCTTGCGATTTTAAACCAGCAAATGTGGATAATAAAGAATGGGTGTTTATGATTAGTAGTTATTCGCCAGCATTTGTTAGAAGATTAAACAATTATTAATGTGGAGGGTTAAAATTTATGAGAAAATCAAATTATTTTGAAAATGCCAAAAATTATAAGTTTTATAAGAACTTGTGGAATGAGACATGGCAAATTGGGACTTTAAGAAGAATTGGTGATAGTTATGACATAATAGTAGATTTACCAAGAGGTTATCAATTGCAGCTTGAGAAAGTGCAACAAAGTAACGATATAATGGTTTCACTAAACTTCACATATAAGTATGGCTATAAGGATGTAAACACTGCAACGATGAAAGTGGCATCCGATACTGTGAGTGCCATTTCTGATGTAAAGAAATCAATGAAGGCATTTTGCGAAAATGTGCACTATTATATTTTGTGCAGAATGAACAACAGGGATGTAATGCTTGTGGTTCAAGAGAATGGTTTAAGAAGTAGCGAAAAGAAATAGACATAAATTGTACCATGACAATTGAAAAAGAAGAATGTGTGATGCTTTGCCAAGTTTCCTGTAAAAACAACTTGCCTTTTTAATTCATCTACGGTTTCATATAGGCAAAATTAAGTATGGGGGTATTGTCATATGAACAAGTATCATAAGAAACGAGAAATGCAGATAAGAATCAATAAAGTAAGAGTTGATGCGATTATATGGAATCGTAATGGTAAGACACTTGATGAGGCAATAGAGGAAGCAAGAGCTTATGCAAGAGATAATGCAGTTAATAAGGAAGAGTTTGAATTTTATAATATGCTCATTAAAAGGCGAATAATGAAAGAACATAAGTGCGACAAGTTAAACCATATACTTTATAATGAGTATTTGGAAACTGAAAAGAACTGTGTGAAACTTGGCATAAAAGCAAAACAAAAAGTGTTTGCTGATTAGGGTAGGGGCTTAAGATTTTAAGAAATATTTAGGCTAGGGGACTTGAAGTTTCAAAAAATATTATTTTAACATATAGGGGCTTTAAGTTTTTAAGAGCCAGGGGGCCAAGAAGTTTAAGAAAAATTATCTTTAAAAATTTCCGAGTATTTATATTTTTAAGAATTATATATTGAGATTAAGGCAAGATATTATGTAAAAAGATAATGTGAATTATAGACTGAATGTATATGCAGTGAGCAGCTTGACTAGTGTAATATTTGCAAGATGAACAATTAAGTATACTATTTAATACAATTGGGCTGTATTAGTATCATAATGGTTGTCACATAATATATCTATACTAATTCCTACAAAAAAATCTGTAAATCCGTACGAGTTATTATGAAATGTGAAAATTTGCAAATCCCTACGAGCAATTTTGAAAGTCAAAAACTCTTAGATCCCTACGACCTAAATGTGAAACCCTACGAAAAAATCTACGACTTTAATTGAAAAGTCAAAGTGCTACTTACTGGTCAAAATAAAACTCGACCAGCAAAAGAGAGGAGTCTTTGCTCCTCAATCCATTATTTTTGCTATTTAACTTTTTTTACGAACCTGCCGTGTTCGTCACGGAGTTGCTTTTTGGAAATTTCTCTTCGGCAGTTTTTGTAGTTTTCACTTGAGAGTCCGTAATGATAGGTTTTTGCAGTTCTTTTAACTTTGTCGGTTTCCTTTCCGTCACCTTCGTCAACACCAGTAAAGTGCCTCATGTCGTTTTCTACTCTTGCTTTCATAACCTTTGCCTTTGGCAGGCTGAAATTTTCGTAGTAGGTTTTGCCATTAGGAGCCGTGCCGTAAAGTTTGAAACCGTAGGCTTGCCTTTTTCCTTTTGGAAGCACCACCCGCCAAACCCACTCGGCTTCGGCTTGCTCCTCGGTCAGGAGCTTAGGGCCTGCTACCCCATCTTCAAAAATTTCTAAAAGCTCCTCCCTCTTCAAAGGGCTTCCTTCCTGTAGGTCGGTTGAAAGCATCCAGTAGAGGTCGGCACCTACTTCGTAGCCGTGTCTTTTGTCATTTGCTAAAAACCGTGCTGGCTTTGGGTTTTGGTTCTTTGTTCCAGAACCACCTTCTAAAAAAACGAGAGTTTTCATTGATTCCTTCCTTTCGCCCGCTTTCGCGGGATTTTCAAATTTTCATGGTACTTTGGGCTTCAAGCCCCTTTGTCTTTCTTTTTTTGTGGTGTGAACATTACCGTAAAAACGGAAGAAAGCCAACAACAAAACTCTTAAGAACTTCTTATTTTTTAGCGTTATAAGTGTGTCCTAAAAAACTTTTTAGAACAAAACATGGACAAACTTTTTACAAAGGAAGGAAGCAAAACAAACGCTTAAGGTAAACACACGACGGACAACTCTTGGAAGCAAAAAGGACAAAAATAGAACATAAACTCTTGACAGGAACAGGACAAAGTTAGGACAAAAACAAAAAGCAAAAAGAACAAAGAGAGGACAAAAAGTTTTTAATGATTAGAGCAATGAAAAGACAAACTGTGGACACAAATAATTCGCTAAAGAAAAAAACTCAAAAAAGAACAGGACAAATGAAGGACAAAGAAAAGACAAAAAGTTTTTTTGAAAAAAATTTCTTAATGACCCCCGGAGGGGCGGTTTAAATCTCTACGAGAATCTATTTGTGGACCGCCACACAGTCGCACATAAAAAAGTCAATAATCAAGAGCAAAATGGCAATAATCAAGTTTTGTTGATTTTTCAAGGTTTTTTGACCCTAAAAATTTTTCTTCTTTTTCAAAAAAAATAATCAAGATAGGATTTATTGTGATTTACTTTAAAATAAAGCATTTCATTAAAATTACAATTAAAAAATCAAGTTCGTATAAATGCAATAAAAAGATTTTTGTAGAATTTACTGCTAAATTATCTAAAAATGAATAAAAAATAAGTAATTTGAAAATCGTAAAACCATTTAGTTTAGAGTTATAAAATATTATTAAATTTTCAAAAAAGAGTTATATCTAACTAAAATGTAAAAATTAAATGAGTAATATTAAAATAAAAGCAACTAAAAAGTAATAAATAGTATTAAAAAAGGAGGACAAACTTATGAGTTATGGTCATGGAGGCTATCGTGCAGGAAGTGGAAGACCCTCAATGTCAAAAGAGAAGAAGGCATTAGAAGGCAAGTTAAAAGAAGAAAAAATAAATGCTGGTATACCTGTGTTGGAAGAAGTAAAAGATGCTATAGGAATTGATGATATAAATGAAGTATCTGATATAACTGATGTAGAGGAAAAAGATATGCCTAAAATTGAAGAATACCTAAAATCAAAAGAGCGAAGTGGTAAGCCACTTGGTGCTGATTATGAGTATAAAAAGATGTGGTTATGGCTAAAGAAAGTAAATTGTGAAAAAATAGTAAATCCTAAACTGATAGAAATGTATGCTATAAATGCGGCAAGAACAAAGCAATGCCACGAGATGTTATCAAGTCTTGGGCTTGTAGTGAAAAATGCTTCTGGTAATCCTATAGCAAGCCCATTCGCTGATATGGCATTAAATTTTGAAAAAGGTATGAATAATGCACTACTTACTATAAATCAAATTGTTAAAGAGAATGGACACTTGACAAGATTAAATTATGATGAAACTGCATTAAAGATGGAAAGTATATTATTTGGAAGTAATAAAACAAATGGTATACATTATAAATAATTGTTAAAGTTAAAAAAAGACAAAAATATTAGATAAATAATAGTTTATTAAAAACATGCACTTTTTTTACTTTCCCGTGGCTATATATTAGAGGAAGGTAGAATATTTTTACAGGAGTGTGTGTTATGAGTGAAATATTTGAACCTATAACTTTAAAAATTGGAGATGTAAACTATGAAGTTGTGTCAGAACCATCAGATGACGCTAAAGAATCATTAATTAACAAATTTAAGAGAATTATAAAAGATGATATTGAAAATGCCCTAATATAATTCCCGATATAAGAATCTTGACTTACTTTAAGGTTTATGGCTATATGTAAGTAACCTTAAAGCCTGTCAGAAAGGAGGAAAATTGAAAAGACAGGTTGATTCGTACAATGACAAAATAACAGCACTTTATTGTAGATTATCAAGAGATGATGAGTTGCAAGGAGAGAGCAATAGCATAACAAATCAGAAATTAATGCTTAAAAAGTATGCAACTGACAATGGATTTAAAAATATTGAATACTTTGTAGATGATGGATATTCAGGTACAAATTTTAATAGACCAGACTTTAAAAGGCTTATGAATTTAATAGATGCTGAAAAAGTCGGTGCTATCATTGTAAAAGATATGAGCAGACTGGGTAGAGATTATCTAAAGGTTGGATACTATACAGAGATACTTTTTAAAGAAAATGATATTAGATTTATTGCTATTAACTCGGGAGTTGATAGTGCAAACTCGAATGACAATGATTTCACACCATTTCTAAACATTATTAATGAGTGGTATGCGAAGGATACATCGAAGAAGATAAAGGCGGTAATGAGATCAAAAGGTATGAGTGGGAAGCCTATAGGAGCAAGAGCACCTTATGGATATAAGAAAGATGACAAAGATAAAAACAAATGGATAATAGACCCTGTTTCATCAAAAGTTGTTAAAAAAATATTTATGCTCATTAAAAAGGGCTATGGAATATCAAGTGTAGCTCATAAACTTGAAGAAGATAAGGTCTTAACACCAATAGCATACTCTAAAAGCATAGGTAGACCAGCACCAAATAATAGAGTTCGATTTACGACTGATTATTCTTGGACACCACAGACAATACTCGAGATAGTAAGAAACGATGCTTATATTGGTACATTAACAAATTTCAAATCTTATAAGAAATCATATAAGGATAAGCATAGCATAAGAAATGATAAAGAGCACATGGTATCATTTAAGAATGCACATGCACCTATAATTGATGAAGAAACATTTAGTATTGCAAAGAAAATGACAATTGGACATAAAGTTATAGAGTCAATGGGCGAATCATCTGCCTTAAACAAAATGCTCTACTGTGCCGATTGTAATGAAATTATGTATTTAAATCGTGCAAGGAAATTATCAGATAATTGCCAACATTTCAGATGTAAAACCTATATTAAATATGCTAAATGCACATCTCATAAGATAAGAAGAAGTGTTATAGAGAGAATAGTACTTGAGAAATTAAAATCAATTAGCAAATTTTATGTTGAAAATGAAGCGGAGCTTAAAAAACTTCTTATGAACAAAATTGACTCTCTAACCCGAGAAAGTGAAAAAGATGCTGAAAAGAAACTTGCTACATCAAAGGACAGAATAAGCAAACTAAACTCAATAATATCTAATCTTTATGAAGATAAGATTAATGGTGTCATTACTGAAGAACGATTTGTAACGTTGTCAGAAGGATATGAGAGAGAACAGCAAGAATTAAAACAATTAGTTGACAATCTAACAAATAAAGTAAATGAGCGAAATAGTAAGAAAGAAGACATAAACAAATTTATAAAAGTGCTTGATAAATATAAAAATATTAAAACATTAGATGCTGAAATGGTAAGAGAGTTCATTGACAAAATTTACATTTATAACGAAGAAGTGATTAATGGTCAAAGAACTCAAAAAGTAAAAATACAATTTAATTTTGTGGGTGAAATTCCCACATAAAAAAGTAATCACTATATAAGAGCACCTTTTGACAGTTTGAAAAATGACTTCCAAAGTCAGATTGACCAATATAATACGAGTATTGATAGTAAGATTGATGGTGCAATTGCGAGTTATCTTTCAGGTATCACATTGGAAAAAAAGTCAAATTTAGACAATCCAGCAACTAAACTCGGCAAAATGATATTTGGTTCTTCCCCAGCGAAATCTGCATCTCAAAAAGCACATGTTAATGTTTTTTCATGTCTTTTTTTGCAAGGGGATGGATATGGTCAAAATCCAGATGGGAGTGAAGTTCAATATGCACTTAAATACTTACTTCGTAGTGGTTCAACAGACTGGGACAATGGTGGTGTGGAACTTATAGTATGTTTGTTAATGTTGATGGGGTAGACTGCTTTTATGGCACAACAAGTAATGAATATTGTAATATTTTGTATAACATTTCTGGTGATATTATGATGCGAATGTCGAACCCTCTACTATCATCAATGGAAGATTGGAATGTAGAATTACTTTCAAATGGTTCAAATATGGTGAGGCAGAGACCAGTTGACAGTGTAACAGACTACCCATGGGGCACTGCCGCTTCAAGTAAATTGTATTTTGTATCTACACCAAACACACATGGATGGGGTGCTAAAAATTCGTATTGGACTCGTGTCGACAATTATGTAAATGGAACGGTTTCTTATACAGGAAATTGGATGGCTTGGAAGAATTTGGATGCTGCTTGGACAACAAGATTTATAAATTATGAAAATAGAACAGGTGGCACTGGTACAAATGGAGCCGTGTCTACTTTTTATGATACTCAAGAAATAACAAATTATTTAAATACATTTATTTCAAATAATAGAGTAACTAATGGCAATATACCAATAACCGATACTTATTTGTATTTTTATCCGGAAACATATGAGAAATATCTTGTTAATTTATATAATCATAGAGTGAAGCAAGCGCTTAATGAAAATATAAAATTATATGAAGGCTTACCATTATTTGATGCAACAGGTACTGGGGAAGTACAAATGTCATTTAAGATGAATATTGATACTGATAGTGGAGCGACCGCAAGTAGTTATGCAACATTTTACTTACGTGATAATCAAGGATTTCCAAATTCTACTCCAGATGCAAATACTGGAACAGCGAGATTTGATGTATACAGTGTGAAATCGGATGGTTCATTAGATACATTACTTGCAAGTGGAGTTACAAGATATAATATGAATAAAGATACAACATATGCCATAAAATTAGATGTAGAAAAAAATCATAGATATTTTTATAAACTAACTCCAACAGAAAGTAATAATTACGCGTATTTATCAAACTTTAGTGATATTGAACAAACTGCAGAATAGTCCACATTTAAATATAGTCTTGAAAAAACATACTTAAAATGGTAAAATAATGTATATGTTCCTGACACCATAGATTTATATCTTAGGTGAAAGATATGGTCAATTATTTTATTTTAATGCCATATCCTTTGGGATATGGTTATTTTATTATATGGAAAAGAAAAATGGCATAAAAATTAATATTTTAATATCCTTATTCTTGATTGTTATTCCAATCATAACATCAGTTGTTTGTCTAGGCTTTGGAAGATTAAATATTCCATTATACGACATAATTGATTTTTTTAGAGGGAAAGAGATAGTGAAGATGCATTCATTAACTCTTGCAAATGTCCGTATACCAAGAATCATATCTGCTGTATTAGTAGGTGCATCGCTTCCACTTGCAGGTCTTATATTTCAATCATTTTTTTCAAACCCACTTGCGACACCAGACACTTTAGGTGTAGCAAGTGGCTCAAGTTTTGGTGCTGCGCTTGCTATACTTTTAGGATTTAATGTATTTGGCATAGAGGCAACTGCATTTGTATTTGGATTACTAACTATTATAATAACAGGTATCACAGGTATAAAAAGAGATGAATCAAAACAGACAATAATTCTTGCTGGAATAATTGTTGGTTCACTTTTTCAAAGTCTTACATCACTTGTTAAGTTTGTTGCAGATACAGATACAGTTCTCCCGTCAATAACATTTTTTCTTATGGGAAGTTTTCAATCTATTGGAAAAGAAACTTTACTTGTAAGTGCTCCAATAATTATCATTTGCATATTTATAATATTCTTACTTAGATGGAGAATTAATTTACTTACTGTTGATGATGAAGTTGTAAAAACAATGGGTATAAATATAACACTCTTAAGAATGGTTGTAATAGTTGCTGCCACTATAATTACTGCTATATCTATAGCAATGGCTGGTCAAGTTGGATGGGTAGGTTTAATAGTTCCACATTTTTGTAGAATGCTTGTAGGAGAAAACCACACAAGACTTGTACCATTTACTATAAGCATAGGTATATGTTTTATGGTTATAATTGATACTATAGCAAGGTCTATGTTTGCTGCAGAGATTCCTATATCAGTTTTGACTTCACTTATAGGAGCACCATTCTTCATTTATATGATTAGAAGTAGGTCTGGAGCAAAACTATGAATACAAGTATAAAAGTAAATAATTTATCATTCGCATATGGGAAGCATATCGTTTTTGAAAATCTTAATTTTGAGATAGAGAGTCCGACAGTTTTATCTATACTTGGACCAAATGGAATAGGAAAAACTACTTTTATCAAATGCCTACTTGGGCTTAGAAAAAAAACCAGTGGAGAGATACTTATAAATGGTAAAGATATAGATGATTATGAAAAAAAAGAGTATTACTCTTTTGTAGCATATTTGAAGCAAGGTGGAAAAGAAACATCTATATATACTGTAGTTGACACAGTGCTTTTGGGATTGGCGAGCAAGATAAATCCATTATTAAAACCAAAAGATAGTGACATAGAGAAAGTTTACACTATTTTAAATGAACTTAATATATATCATTTGAAAGATAAATATGTTTCTAAATTAAGTGGTGGTGAAGCACAGATGGTATTTATGGCAAGAGCATTAATTCGTGAACCAGAAATACTAATACTTGACGAGCCAGAGTCAAATCTTGATTACAGAAATCAATTATTGATGCTTGATACTATAGATAGATTAAAAGCGAAAGGGAAACTTATTATATTTAATACTCATTATCCAGAGCATGCACTTCGGTATTCCAATAAAGTTCTTATGTTAAATAAATCATTTGGCTATAGATTTGGTAATACTACTAACATTATAACGAAAGAAAATATAGAAGAGACATATAAGATAAAAGCAGTTATTGGTGAAATTAGTGATGGAGATACAGTCTACAAAGATATAATTCCATTATCTATTGTGTAGAAAGGAGGACATATGAAGAAATTTGCAATTTATGGAAAAGGTGGTATAGGTAAGTCAACTACCGTGTCAAATCTTGCAGCGGCATTTTCTAATCAAGGAAAAGTAGTTATGCAGATAGGTTGTGACCCAAAGGCTGATTCAACAACCCTTATTACTCATGGTGCAAAAATAAAAACTACACTTGATTTGATAAGAGAAAAGAAAGATAATTTTGAACTTACTGATATGATTAAACTTGGATATAACAATATTATATGTGCTGAAGCAGGAGGCCCTACTCCAGGGCTTGGATGTGCTGGTAGAGGAATCATCTGCGCACTTGAAAAACTTGAAGAAAAGGGTGCATATAAAAAGTATAATCCTGATATAGTGTTTTATGATGTGCTTGGAGATGTTGTGTGTGGTGGTTTCTCTATGCCTATGCGAAAAGGATATGCAGATAAAGTATTTGTAGTATCATCTGGTGAAAATATGTCAATATATGCTGCGGCTAATATATGTATGGCAATGAAGAATTTTAAGGGAAGAGGCTATGCGGAACTTGGTGGCATAATTTTAAATAAGAGAAATGTTAAAGATGAAGAAAAAAAAGTTGAAGAATTATGTAAAGAGTTTAAAACAAAAATAGTGGGAATTCTTCCTTATGATGAGATAGTGCATAATGCAGAAGATATGAAGAAAACTGTAGTAGAAGCATTCCCAGATAGTGACATGGCAAAAGCATATTACGAACTCGCGAAAGGGGTGGAAAATGCTTAAACATGTATTAGAAGATAAAGAGGAAGTAGTAGTTGCTAAAAGATTAAAAGATGTAGATAGTTCTTTGCCATTTGTTTCTGGGCTTGAATATGGCTGCCCAGCAAGAGGAACATGGAATATTGTTCACACGGGCTTTTTAATTCCAGAATCTCATCAAGTATTTGTGTGCGCCTCTAATTGTTTAAGAGGTGTAGTTTTGACAGCAGCAGAGATGGGCGAGATGGGAAGATTTTCTACAGTTACTATAAAAGAAAATAATGTACTTGATGGCAATATGGAAGAACTTTTAATTGATGGCGTAAGTCACGTTATAGACAAATTAAAAAAGAAACCAAGAGCAGTGCTTGTATACACAAGTTGCATACATCATTTTATGGCACTTGATATGAATCTTTGTTACAACACTCTAAGAAAAAAGTATCCAAAGATTAGATTTACTGATTGCTATATGAATCCTATTATGAGAAAGAGTGGTATGACGCCTGATGAAATTATGAGAAGACAACTCTACTCACTACTTGAAAAAACTGACAAAAAAGATAATGGAATAAATATATGTGGCAATAATTTTAAAACAGACGACACAAGCGATTTAGTAAGACTTATTAAGATGAGTAAGTATAAACTTCGTGACATAACACTATGTAAAACATTTGATGAATATCTTGATATGGCTAAAAGCAAAATCAATGTCAATTATCAACCAGTAGCATATAAAGGTATGGATGAAATAAGTGAAAAGTTAAAGCAAGA
Organism: Lachnospiraceae bacterium; assembly: GCA_017934175.1. GTDB lineage: Bacteria > Bacillota > Clostridia > Lachnospirales > Lachnospiraceae > UBA3633. The sequence continues at coordinate 47,434 of JAGBKB010000026.1, forward strand.
AAATGTATATATGCCAATTAGTTATGATAAAGATACTATAAAGAAATATATAACATATCTTGCTGAAAAGATTGATGTAGATATTAGTAAGTTTGATTTTAAAGAAGATGATGCATTTACTGAACTTAAAAAAGCAAAAGAAATAATTGGCGACACTGCTATTGCTATAGACTATACATTTACGCCAGCACCATTTAGTCTTGCAAAACTTCTTCTTGAATATGGCTTCAATGTGAAAAAAATATATGTAGATTCTATTTCAGAAAAAGAAGTGTTTAAAGAATTGCAAGATAAATATGGAGATAGAGATATACTTATTTATCCAACTGTAAATGTGGCTATGAGAACCAATGACAGAAATCAAAATGAAAAATATTTGGCTCTCGGTCAAAAAGCAACTTATTTTACAGATACCAATAATTTTGTAAATGAGGTTGAATGTGGTGGACATTATGGATTTGATGGTATAAAAATATTGGCAAAAAATATGGTAGATGCATTTAAATATGAGAAAGATGCAAGTAAGTTAATTCAAAAGAAAGGATTGGGGTGTAGTTGTTTATTATGAAACAGATTCAAACATTTACAAGTACATATACAGCAGATGTATCAGGCGTGCCATCAGCACTTTATGAACTTGGTGGTATGACTATTATGCATGATGCTTCAGGGTGCAACTCTACATATAATACTCACGATGAGCCAAGATGGTATGGAAGCAAAAGTATGGTATTTATAACGGGGCTTTCTGAAATAGAGGCTATAATGGGTGATGACCAAAAATTAGTAGATGACATAGTTGATGCGGCAAAAAAATTAAAGCCAAGATTTATTGCTATTGCAGGCACACCTATACCTATGATTACAGGATGTGACATAGAGGCAAATGCAAGAGTTATAGAACTTGAAACTGGCATAAAAACTCTCGGAATAAATACAAATGGTATGCATAGTTATGTAGAGGGTGCTGGAGAGGCACTACTTCAATATGCAAAAAGATTTACTAAAAAAATGCCAAAAAAAGAAAAGTCAGTAAATATTTTAGGTGCTACACCTATAGATTTTTCTGTCAATGGTCAAATTGAAAGTATTGAAAAGTTTTTAAGAGATAATGGCTTTGATGTAGTATCTAATTTTGCCTTAAGTTGTGATGTAGAAAAAATTGCAAATGCAGGAATGGCATCAGTAAATCTTGTTATCTCATCAGTTGGTATTAAATTAGCAGAATATTTTAAGAAAGAATTTAATACTCCATATGTAGTTGCTGTTCCATACGGAAAAGAATTAAAGAAAGAAATATTGAAGGCATTAAATAATGATAAGTGTGAGTTTGTTAGTGACTTAAAAGATAAATTTAAAAATGAAAAAATATATATTATAGGTGAAAGTGTAACATCAAAATCACTTGCAAAAGCCATATATTATAAATATGGTCATACCCCTGTTGTTATATCAGGTGTAGAACTTGGCAATACATATCACGGTGATATAGTTAAAGATATGAGTGTAAGAGAAAATGTTGCACTTGAAAAACAAGATTATTTTGCTGAAGATGAAGATGAGATTGAAAAAATTATAAAGGACGCAAAGATGGTTATAGCGGACCCACTTTATAAGCCTATAGTTCCTAAAAAAGCGATTTTTGTGAATCACCCACACGAAGGATTTTCAGGAAGATTATTCCGTAAGGATATAATCAATTTAATTGATAAGTTTTAGATGCTTACCTAAAAATATATTTATATTCTTTATACATAATATATGTTTAACATAAATATATAGTAAAGTAGTAATATTGGAGGCTAACTATTAATTGTCAAGAGAAAAAATAAGAAAATTTTCAAGACAAGAAAGCCTATAAAATAGACTAAGAAAACAATAATTCAAAATGGAAAGATAAATAATTAAACTAATAGTTTAGAATTATAATC
>JAGBKB010000027.1 GCA_017934175.1 Lachnospiraceae bacterium
AAGTTCCATATTTTCTTCAAACTTTGCGAAGTTTGAGTTTAGTATTCGACGTACTGTTTGAGCGAAGCGAGTTTACGCCGATACTTAACGAAAACGAGCAAAGGCTTGATAGAAAATATAGGGTTTTGCGACCTATTTTCGTAGCAAGGTATAAGCCAGAATAGTGAATTAAAATAAAGGTCGTGAGTAATAAATTATGAGAAAGAGCACAAGGATAGTTAAAAGAATTTTTGCATTACTTTTAGTTGTGCTTATGAGTATAAATACATTAGGAGCAGTCGTATCTGATAATGATGGTTCAGCATTTATCACAAAAGCTGAATTTGATTCATTAAAAAATAACTTCCAAGCTCAAATTGATCAATATAATACTTCATTAGATAGTAAGATAGATGGTGCGATAGCTTCATATCTTACTGGGATAAATATAAAGAAGAAAAGACAAATTGAACCTCGTGTTTCAAATTATGCAGATATGGTTTGGAAGAGAAAGCCTGATATGTATGGGGATTTGGTTACATGGACAAGTGCGTCAAATAGAACAGAAGAAACTAATAAATGGGTTATACCTCCTTTTGATATAATAAGGACTTCACGACAAAATAAAGTTACTTGGCTTTTTAATGGTGGCAGGTATGCTTTACAACATGCATATTCATTGCGTGGTAATTGGCACTATGACCAAACCGATATATCATTTGCAGAAGTCGCCGACAGTAATGGATATAAGCGACCTGTTAGGTGCTATATGATATTTTGTAATTATAATGACGATATGGGAAAAATAACACATATACCAGGGGCACATATGGTTAGATCATTGGGGACAATAATAGAAAGACGTGCTACTAATTATGTGACAGAAAACCCTGAAATCTGGGATGGGCATACATGGACTGAAAACCAATGGGCTTCGCAACTACCACAAGCTCCAATGTTAAATACGGCTTCTGGACATAATAATTGGCTACACGATCAAGGAACAACAGGAAATCAGTTTATAAATGTTTTAATACAAGTATGTAAGTCTAATAGTAGGACAGGATATATGCGTTGGTATTGTCAACGAAATGTAAATGAGGTAAATTTGTTGTTTGGTGGTATAGATGATTTGCTTAGTTTGTCAACTGAATATGGTGGGACAATAACTGATCCTAATAACGGACATGTTACACCAGGTGCTTTTACCATTAATTCTAGTGGTTTGCATAATTTTTCAATTGATCCAAATAATTATACAGCACAGGATAATGATTTACATAATTTGATGCTTGGAGATCCAGTTGATTTAACAGCAAATATATATCGACAAGATAATAGTACTATCCAAGGAGGTGATAGATTTTATAAATATAAAGATGAATTATCAACATTTTTTCAAATCAATACTGATTTTAGTTATCTTACTTGTCATGGGGATATGGCTTGGACTCTTGATAGCACATCAGCGGTTGATTATTCATCAACATATCCTAAACTTGTTAAGTTAAGACTACCTTATGCCGAACGTTATGATTTTAATAACATAGCCCACCCACAATTTAGAAATAATGATGTACCAGTTAGTATTGGTGAAGGTTTAGAATTAGTACCAGAACTAACTGAAAAAGGCGAAATAACTATTGAATTTGATTATTCTGTTGATATACCTATTGGCACATTGCCAGCTGATGGTACAGGAATTAAAGTAGATTTAAAAAAATCAAATTTTTTAACTAATACTAATGATTATGTACGAGGACTTAGAAATGATGAAACAACTGCAATAGAGATGAGAGATGCATTTTTTGATACTACTGATAGAAAAGCAAAAATTGTAATTGATGAGGATGATGTGAGCATTGGAGATAATATATATATAAGAATTGCACCAAAATCTACGGCAGCAGGTCTTAGAGCACATATGTCAAATTTGAAAGTGACTTTTGAAACTCAGTCAAGTTAAATTCAACGTTGCATTTTAATTAAAAAAATGGAACAAATAAAAGTTCCATTTTTTAATTTCAGCTTAAATGAAAAAGTATAGTTTTTTATTGTAAAAATGTTAAATATATGGTAATATTAAAATATGATAAAAAAAGCGAAAAAGAAAGATATCAGTATAGATAAAAACAGCATTCGGCTAAAAAGATTAATTAAGTCTCAAATACCATTAAGTAATGATGTGTTCATGGTATTTGCCAAAAGTAAAAAAATTCTGCCAAGAGTTTTTACGAGTAATACTTCAAGATAAAAAATTGGTAGTTCTTGAAAATGATATACAAAAGCATTTGCCAAGTGCATTTAATAAGAATGCAGTTTTAGATATGTTATGTAGGCTTGGAGATAACAGTATAGTAAATGTGGAGATACAACTTACTAAAGAAAAAGAGCATGCAAAAAGAATATTTACATATGCATCTAAAATAAAGAATTATCTTACAGAAAAGGGCACAAAGTATAAAGATTTAAAGGACATAATAGAAATCTATTTAACTAAAGAAGATATATTCAAAAAAGGCAGTACAGTTTATGAAGTAGAGATGAATATAGTTTCTGACCAAAATGAACAGGTGAGTAAATGGGATGCAGGCTTAAAAGTATTCTATGTAAATACTGAAGGGCTAACAAATAAAAACATCAATGAATATCTTAAAATGCTTACAGATAAAACAACAATAAATAAAAAGTATAAGCAAACAACTATTATAAAACAAGAACTTTATAAAATAGGAGGTGCGACAATGAGTAAAGAGATGAGAGCGATACTTGATAGTGAAAGAGCAGAAGGGAAAGCGGAAGGAAGAGCGGAAGGAAGAGCGGAAGGAAGAGTAGAGGGAATGAAACAAGGTATGCAGCAAGGCATGCTTAAAGTTTTAATTGATATGGTAAAAGACAAACTTTTATCAGTTGCAGATGCAGCAAAAAGACTTGGTGTAAGTGAGAAAGAATTTATGAGATTATCAAAAGCATAGATTGGAATATTTAGAGCAAAGATAACTATAAAGTAAAAATAATGTATGGGAATGGTCGACATTCCCATTTTTATTTAATAAATGTTTAATTTTTTAAAACTTTAAGATATTGGAGTACATATATGGGGATATAGTCAATATTTTATACATGAATATATTTATGTTTAATATGTCTACTTTTTGAAGTCCATCGGGACACCCCCTATAGCCACCTCCAGTGATTTCCATTATTTGCCATTTAGTACTGGGGATACCCCTAACCTATAGAGGGTCGTGAGATACAAATTATGAGAAAGAGCACAAAAATAGTTAAGAAATTATTGGCACTATTTTTAGTTGTGCTTATGAGTATAAATACATTGGGAGCGGTGGTAAGTGACAATGATGGTAGTGCCTTTATAACAAAGGCAGAATTTGACAGTTTGAAAAATAACTTTCAAAGTCAGATAGACCAATATAACACTTCAATTGATAGCAAGATAGATGGTTCGATAGCTGCATATCTTGCCGGGATTATGGTGACGAAAACAGAATCAATCAATATACTAACTAATAACTGGAAGGAATATACAATAAAGAATGGTAGCCTTGCTAATGATTGGGCTTTACCTGACCTTGATATGCAGGTTTCTATAATGTTGACACATGAAGATAATGTAGGAGTTAAGGATCAAGGTTATAAGAAATGTTTATGGGGTGTTGGTACTTTAAAACGGACTGCCACTCAACCAAGAACTAATAGAAGAAATATTGTATCTGGGATTACTCTTAGTGGAACAAATACCGTTTCTGGTTCGGCGATATGGAAAGGGCAAGCAACAAATTATGTAGAAAAATACACGGCTGCTCAGATTCGTAAATCTGATCAGGGGATGAACCCTGCATATATGGATGATAGACAGACTGGAGAGGCTAATAAGATTTGGGTATGTCAAGCTTTGGCAATGACTCAAGTAGGAGAAATAACCTCCGATACAATGAATAGTGTTTGGACTCCTACTTTCATGTGGACTTTCTATAATGGTTCGACGGCAACAACTGTGCCAACGGGAAGCAATTCTTGGAATCTATCAACTTATGCATCTTCTATCACAACAAATGTAAACTATAAGACTAATTCTGCTGGAAATAGTTTCATTTATGAACACATTGGAACATGGTTTTATAATACAGAATGGGAAATTTCTGCTGATGCCCAAACTCATTATATACGGAATACGGCTTCTGATACAAATAGAAGTGATACGCTATTAAGCAACTCTGTATCAGGTGGTACTTGGTCTGGAAATGAATGGCATTCTGTGAATGGGTATACTGCTTTTAAAAAAAATCAGTCGTTTGGTTGGCGAGACAATAAAAATAATTCATTAACTGGTAATACCAATAAATCTATGATTCCACATATAGGTTTAGTTCCGGTAAAATATAAATCAGAGAATATCTATCAATATGATGAGGGTGATATTATAGATCCTGACGGCACAATAGTTCCTAAAATAACGATGGAGCAGGGGTTGCCACTTATGAAAGTTAAAGAAGATGAAATTATAGAGTGGGAACCAGTATGGAAAAATATTACAGTTCCAGAAACAACTACTAATACAGAATTAGTGCTCGTATTATCATATAAGCCATTTTCAAATGGTAGGATGACATATTATGGGACTGATACACAAGATATTAATGACTATGTAAAATTTGATGGACTTGATAGAGGATATTTTCCAATTACAACAAATGGAAAATTAAAAATTAAATTTGAAGCTGAGAAAGAAGGATACATTTATGCTAAATGGTTTCCAAATATTCAAGACGCTGACATAGAGTCCAAAGCCTGGGAAGCAACACTTGATATATCAAAATGTAGCACTTACAAATCAACAAAATCAAATTAAAAAAGACTAAAAACGACTAAAAAACGACTATACAATGCGTATAGCCGTTTTTTAATTTTCAAATTTATAAATGCCGGCAACAATGGTGCAAGTTTGGCAATTCTAAAATCTTCGTGGGGGGGGGCTAACCCCCTATCCCAACCCTCTATCTTTTTTATTTGCCTTGATTTAGTACTGGGGAGGCCCCCTAACCTAAAGAGGGCATATTACTAAATATTAAATAGTTAGGCTTATACCTCACTCCGAAAACACGTCGCAGAACCCACGTTTTCTATGCAAGCGCTGGCTCGCTTTTTGCAAGATTTTTGCAAACTCGCTTCGCTCAGACAGTGCTAAAAATCTAAGCAAAAATCTTCGCCA
>JAGBKB010000028.1 GCA_017934175.1 Lachnospiraceae bacterium
TTAAATTTATTCATTTTTACTATTCCTTTCATACATTTATTATATCATAGATTAATAAATAGTCTTACAAATTTATTTTTCTTATATTTACACTAAAATAGGTGGTCAATGCCACCTATTTGCAATAATTACTTTGGAATTTACTGCACCCACTTACCATCTGCACCTATTATAAATCCATCAGGTGTTATGCCAGATGCCATCATAGAGCCATCAAGTGTAAAATAATACCATGAGCCTTGTACTTGCTTCCATCCTATGCTCATCTTACCTTCTTCAGCAGTTTTAGCATTTTCAAAGAAGTACCACTTACTATCTGCTGTCTGAACCCAGCCTGTAATCATATTACCTTGTACATCAAAGTAATATGTATTATTTACTTGTTTAGGAACTATTATGCCATTTATTACTTCAGTTATTGTATTTGTTAATAAATAAAATCCATTTGAAGCTGGTGCGACCTGTCCATTACCAAGTGTTACATTCAATTTCCACTTACCTGATATTGGGTCTGCTACCCAAGAACTTGTATCTCCACTTATAGTGGCAGAAATCGACTTATTTGCAGCAACTTGAGTTGTTGTTGGTGTATTATTTAATGGATTATTTCCAGTAGGTATACCTCCACCACCTCCACCTCCGCCACCTCCGCCTGTTGATCCACCACCACCTGAAGGCACATAACCACCACTACTTTGTGTCACTGATATTTCAAATGTCGTAGATTTCCCACCATATGTCACAGTCACATTTGTATGACCTGTGTTAAGATTAGTTGATAGGCTTGGATTAAATGTAAAGTCAGATGAATTACCTGAAGAATATGCAATGTTCTCACTTGCTCCTCCGACTTTGTTGACTTTTATTACCAAGCCATTTGGATTTAATTTGCTACCAACATTATAAGAAGTTGTAGATGGTCTATTTACTACACTTATTGATGCAATTTGATAAACAGTAATAGCAAATGTAGGATTTAAATTAGTACCTGTCTTTCCATCATAAGTTATAGTTATATTCCCACTACTTGTTAATACTCCACTTGGATTAAAAGCAAATTTATTTTGAGTAGTACTATTATATGTTACTGTATTAGATGATGTTACATTATTAGAATCTGTATATGTAAGTGTTAAAACTAAACCATTTGGATTAAGAGATTGACCACTTGCATAGCTTAATTTAGCTGGATTAGTAGTTACCGCAATGCTTGTTAATTCTTTTACATTGAGTGTTTCTTCCATAGTCATAGTACTGAATGTCTTATATTGAATTGTTATGACATTTCCAGTTCTAGTAAGAGCACCTGTTGGACTAAATGTAAAATCAGAGCTTGTAGTAGTATTATAGGCAATAGGTTGTGTCACACTATCAGAATAAGTGAGAGTTATTACTAATCCAGTTGGATCAAATGTATCTCCCTCATTATAATTAAGTTTTGTGGCATGAGTTGTTATTGCTATACCACTTAATTCTGCTACAATAACATTTTGTTCACATGTTTTCCCTGCATATCCAATTGTTATTACAAATGGATTCCCTACTGTATTAAGTGTAAGTGTTGATGCACCATTAAATGTAAATCCTCCACTTGTTGAAGTACTATATATAACAGTATCAGTTGTGCTATCACTATAATTAAGATTTATCTTAAGACCTGTTGGGTCAAAATTTGTTCCTTTTATATATCTTGTAGTCGCAGGTGGTAAATTAATTGATATGGTACTAAGTTCTACAACTTCTACACTTTGCGTACAAGTAAAATCATTTCCATTGTTTGTCCATGTAATAGTCACAGGGATACTTGCTCCTGCAGTGTCAAGTGTACTAGGGTTAAATGAGAAATCAGATTCATTCCCAGTATATGAAACTGTCTCAACTGTCGTTGTATCACTATAAGTTACATTTATGAATAAATTAGTTGGATCAAAACTTTCATCAATTGCATATTTTACTTTAAGATTAGTATTTGGTTTTACTGATATGCTTGTAGGTTCTATAACTTCTACATTTTGAACACAAGTTTTTCCACCATAATATATTGTTACTCCTATAGTAGCTCCTGCAGTATCAAATGGTGTCGTCTGACTAAATGTAAAGTCTGCACTTGTAGTAGTGTTATATGTTACTGTGTCAGTACTTGAATCGCTGTAATTTAAATTAATTTTAAGCCCTGTTGGGTCAAATGATTCGCCAACTTTATACTTAACTGTAGTTGGTGGAAGATTTATTGTAATGTTGCTTAATACTGATCCAGACGGAGTAGGAGGGGCACTATAAGTAAAATAGCCCGGAGTGCCTGTTACATCTACACGGGCATATTCTTTATCCGTATGCGAAGAATCATAAGGTGTATTATTTCCACCTATTAACGCTTGGCAACCAAAAAACATCTCTTCACTACTATGATTGTTATCAGCTTCAGTTATTGCAGTTGTGATAAAGTTTTCATTAGCTAATATAGTGGTCATTATCCAATTTCCTGAAAACATTTGTCTCATATTAACAACATTATTGGTTACAAAACTACTTAAATTGATACTTTCGATTTGAGAACAGCCTGCAAACATACACATCATATCCGTCACTTTGCTTGTATCAAAATCACTTAAATCAATGCTACTAAGTGAAGAACAGCCATGAAACATTTGTGACATATTTGTAACCTCTGATGTATTAAAACTACTTATATTTAAATTATTAAGTGATCTACATATACTAAACATACTTGACATATCTGTCACTTTTGATGTATCAAAACTACTTAAATTTAAACTACTAAGTGCATCGCACCTTGAAAACATTCCTTGCATATTAATTACATTTGATGTATCAAAATTTGATAAATTAAGATTTGTAATGGATTCGCATCCTTCAAACATATATCTCATATTTCCTACTTTGCTAGTATCAAAACTACTTAAATTAATACTATTTAATCCCTCGCAACCAGAAAACATACTTTGCATATCAGTTACTTTGCTTGTGTCAAAATTACTTACATTTAAATTTGTCAGGCTACTACAATCATCAAACATTGCATTCATTGAAATAACTCTGCTAGTATTAAACGAACTAACATTTATTGAAGTTAGTGAAGTACAATACCAAAACATTGAAGTCATATTAGTTACCTTGCTTGTATCAAAATTACTAACATCAAGAGATGTCAAATTCTTTAGTCCACAAAACATTTGTTGCATATTGGTAACTTTAGATGTATCAAAACTACTAACATTTAGATTCATAAGAGCAGGATTATCACTAGTATTATAAAAGCTAAACATTCCACTCATATTAGTCACATTGCTTGTATTAAAATTAGAAAGATTTAATGACTCTAAACTATCACATTTATGAAACATAAGTTGCATATCTGTCACCTTGCTTGTATCAAATCCACTTACATCTATATTTGCTAAAGATGAACACTCATAAAACATACCATACATACTTACACATTCGCTTGTATCAAGATAATTCATATTAACAAATTGAGTCAAATTACTTAATCCCCTAAATAATGATCTACAATATGTCGGCTGTATTAAATTGTCAAATACAACTTTTGTAATATTTGTTCTAAATGGTAACCAAGGAATATTTGTGCCATTATAATCAAATTTATCAAAAGTTTGTCCATCTACATATGCTATACTTGTTGGCATAGTGCTTGATAAATGTAAATCTGTACCGTTTTCTATATACCAATACATACTTACTATTGTCACATTTTGCCAATTTGCATAAAGTGTAACACTATTATTAATAGGACTTGAAAAATCAAATAAATTAGTTAGTGTTTCATCATACCAACCCAAGAATAATGAATTATCTTTTGTTGGTATTTCTGGCTCATTAATTGTTTCACCTAAATTAACCGTTTGGGCATATACATAAGAACCACCATTACTATCAAATGTTACCGTGACACGATTAGATGCATCAACTCTTGTATATAAACCTGCAATATTAGGAAATGTAGTTTTGTTATTTATATTATCATAATAATATATAGTGCTATCTCCCTGTCTTTGCCAATCATAAGACATTTTACAATAATTATTGATTATATTACCTAAAGATTGACTTATTTTTAAGGTCCTGAGTTCACCACACCTAGCTATCATGCTTTCATTATTAGGACAATTACTTAAATCAAAATTGCTTATATCAAGTGTTTGAAGTGAATAACACCCATTAAACATATAGCGACAATCTACCGCACTACTTGTATCAAAACTACTTAAATCTAATTCTTCAATACTCTCACAATATCCAAACATATAGTTGAATATTTTTACATTTTGTGTGTTGAAGCTACTCAAATCTAATGATTGTAGATTTTTGCATTGCATGAACATACCATACATTCCTTCTTGATTACCAGCAGTTGTTACGCTTGATGTATTGAAACTACTTACATCAATGCTAGTCATATTAACTAATCCCATAAACATGCATGACATACTTCTAACATTACTTGTGTTAAATGTCGATAATCCAACAATTGAAGTTAAACTAGATCGATACTCACTTGTAGAATAATCATATTTATAGCACGAAAACATGTTTTTCATATTAGTTACATTCTCAGTATTAAAATTACTTACATCCAAACTTATTAGCGATAAGCACCCACTGAACATTAACGACATATCTGTGACATTATTTGTATTGAATCCACTAAGATCAATACTACCTAACAAATAACAATTTTGGAACATACCACTCATATTTGTTACATTATTTGTGTTAAAATTACTAACATTAATACTTGTAAGTCTTGAACATCCACTAAAAATTGATGACATATTTGTAACACTGCTTGTATCAATGCTATTTAACCCATTTATGTTTTGAAGTGATGATTCATGTTCAGTTGTACTATTATTATACTGATAACAAGCAAACATATTTGACATATCTGTGACATTGCTTGTGTTAAAATTACTAATGTCAATACTTTCTAACGACTTACATCCATAGAACATTCCACTCATATTTGTAACATTGGAAGTATCAAAACTTGTAACATCTATATTTATAAGTGATGAACATCCCCAAAACATAGATTGCATCGTTGCAACATTGCTAGTGTTAAAATTACTAATATTATCGATTTCCACAAGATTTTCAAATCCAAAGAATAAACTACCAGCAGTTTGTGCATTAATAATATCATCAAAAACGGCTCTTCGTATATCACTTTTTGTTAATTCACTATATGTAATATAGTTATATGTTATACTATGTCCTCCACTTGATGGTTCAGTACTTGAATAATGAATAGTTTGACCACCATCAGTTAAATACCAGTACATCCAAGGTTCACCAACTCCGAAAAGTCTTGTAGTTTCACTGCATGTTGCTACATCTAGTAATTTAACACTATCAGCAACTATCTTTACACTTAAATCGTCTATTTCTGACTTTGTCGCTAATATAATTTCTTCATCAATTAAATTATTTTCATTAGAAAAATTATTAATGTCTTCATTAAAAGTATTATCAAGTATTTTGTCGGAACTTGATGAAGATTTTTCATCAACAACATTCACATTCGTTGTAATATCATCCATTGACTTATCGCCAACATTGTTCGTATCATTTTCATCATTTTCTATGTCACTTTCACTTTCGCTAATAATTTCACTCGACTCATCTATCTCCAAAATAGCATTTTTAACATCTAAATCCTCTTCCGTATTAATTTCATCATCTTCTTCAGGTTCTTCGTATAAATTGTTACTTTCTTGCTCTTCAATTGATAAATTAATTTCTTCGTTAGAATTAGTTGAAGAATCTTCACTTGAAGTTTCTATTCCATTATAATGATCGCTTAAAGAGTCTTTTTTTATCAACTCTTCAAATTTTTCTTCGCCTAAATCTTCTTTTAATTGTTCTACAATCTTCGATACATTAGTTTCTTGATTTTCGTTTTTATCCTGTGCCATACAAGGCAATGTTGAACTAATTACCATTGTAAAACATAATACAACTGATAAAATTTGTTTAACTCTAGTTTTCATTTTTCCCTCCAAATTATTTTATATTTTCAATAATTTTAATTAATATATCACTAACACTTATGGCAAATGCCGTAATTGATATAACCAAAGATACAAATGTAAAAAATGCAATTAAATAGTTATTATTTTCATTATATATTAATTTCAAAAATTCAAGTCCTTTTTCAGTTAAAATCAAACCATTTTTGCTTTTTTGAATAAGTCCATTTCGCAAACAATATTTATAATACATACAATCATCGTTAATACTATTATTGCAGTTTAATGCAATTGATTGAAAATATCTTTTAAGTTTGTAATCATTCGTCATCTTATATTTATTTCTCAGTACTATGTGAACAATAAACACTATCACCAAAACAATTATGTAGTTCACTATTCCTTTCAATACTAAAATATAATTTTGCATCATTTCCTTCATTAAATTAGATTTCTTTTAACATAATAAAAATTATGTCCAATAAGAAGTTTTCAAATTTTTATACGAGTGACATATTTCTCATTGTATTAAGTTATTTCTTTACAATATTTTCAATACTGTCAAATTCTATTCACAAATAAATAAAACATATAGTGATGATTCACATATATGTTACTTTTTATTGTTTACATAAAAATTCTGACTTTAAATAGAATCTTATGTTCGTAAATTGTTTAAATAATTTTTCCAAAATTCTTGTAAAAATTTACTTTTTTTGATATAATTTGTCATATATTCAAGTTTTTATACTATTAGACAGGACATAATTTTTATTATGTCTTTTTTGTTCCCTCAAAATCTCTAATTTTTCAATATCAATTCTACATTCATCTTCCGTTTCTTTCGTATAAATCCTTGTAGTTTCTATACTACTATGGCCTAAGATTGAGGCAAGTTTGACAATATCGTGAGTTTGCTTATAGAACTCTCTCGCAAATAAATGTCTTAAATTATGCGGAAATACCTTAACCTTCTGGACTCCTGCCTTATTAGCCAAATCTTTCATCATTTGCCATATTTGTTTCCTGTCTATCGGCTTTTTGAGTTTTGTTAAAAATATTGGTCCCGTATTAATACTTTGCTTTTTACAATAATCCTTTAATTTCTTACATAATTTTCTTGGTATTAGAATAGTTCTAATTTTACCCTTATTATCAACTATAGCTTTACCTATCTCAATAGATTCTACAGTTATAAACTTTACTTCCGACACCCTTGCACCAGTTTTAACTATAGTTTCTATCAAGTATCTAAGTCTCCTATTGTTTTTTGCTGTTTCGTACAATTTATTAAATTCATATTTAGTTAGTTCCTTTTCTTTGCTTCCAAATAAGGATTTTTGACATTTAAGGACTTTTAATTTAAGTAATTCATTTTCAGTATAAGTGAAATAAGCATTTAAAGATGAAATCTTTGAATTAATGCTTGAAACTTTAAGCTTTGATTTCTTTAAATATTCTTTGTAATCAAGTAAATCATCTTTTGTAACATCATTCGAGTTACAATTCCACTCATAAAATTCTTTAATATCTCGCAAATACTTATCAATAGTATTTTCAGCCTTTTCCTCTTCTTTTAGATGTCTTTCAAATTGTTTAATTTTTTCATTCATGTCAGAACCTCCCCAATATTATTATTAGTTATATAATACTAAAAATAAAAAAGGGAGAGACTAAGTCTCTCCCAATTCTGCATCTCTAAATTGTAAAACTTTATCATTCATAAGTATGAATATTACCGTAGAGTTAAATCTTTATCAACGATTTGTAAATATATGTCTACTTTATGAGGTATAGTATATATTTAATTTTATATAAATGGAAACGAAATGAAACTTAATGAACGAAATGAAACTTAATGACTTATTATTGACTAATACAACTAGAATTTTATAGTGTTTAGACTTATATAGAAATTTAGATATTAAAAACGATTGTATTTTAAGGGCTTTTTTAGGTTGTATCATTTATGCAGTTCTTTTGTTTGTGATGAATGCAGAACCATCATTGTCGCTTACCACCGCCGCTAAACTCTCTATACTTATTAGCACAACTAAAAATAGAGCCAGAAGTCTTCTTATTATTCTTGTGCTCGTTCTCATAAATTATCATCTACGACCTACGACGTGCATTGTCAAATGATTTTATCTATCAGGCTTATGCCTTGCTCAAGAAAACACTTGGAGCAGGCTCCCGTTTTCTGCAACAATGGCGAAGATTTTTGCTTAGATTTTTAGCACTGTCTGAGCGAAGCGAGTTTGCAAAAATCTTGGATAGAAATAAGTTGATGCTAGCAAAAAGTTTACTTTTTGATTAGCAGAAACTTATTTCTATCTGCTGGTATATGACAGTTATCTATGATAACATGCTTCCAGTGGCGAAAGCGAGCCAGTGCTTGCATAGAAAACGTGGGTTCTGCGACGTGTTTTCGGAGTGAGGTATAAGCCTAACTATTTCTATTCAGTAATACGCCCCCTATAGTTAAGAGGGTATCCCCAGTACCAAATGGCAAATTACAGAAATCACTGGAGGTGGCTATAGGGGGTGTCCCGCAATAAAAAAGTTGGACAAAAGTCCAACTTTTGAAACTAATAACATTACTTTCAACTATCCATTTGATTTCAAAGTTATAAATAGCAATGTTAATATTATTGCAGTTTTAATGAATTAATTATATTCTCCGCTATCCTAAGCGATTTATCAATAGAGACACTGTCTTCTGGATTTGCTCTATATGTGAGTGTCACTTGTTTTCCATTAATCACTCTTATAGCGCCACAAAACTTTGTAACTATATCCATAACTGACTGTCCATCAATTTTATTACTTTCTGCGAATGTTATACTTACAAGTTTTCGTTTTATATACAAATGTGTCACATAGAGTTTATGTGCTTTAATTTTAAGTTTCGCTATAAATATTAAGTTTTCAAGTTCTTTCGGAAAATCTCCAAATCTATCTTTAAGTTCAACTTTTAAATCATCAAATTCTTCTTCTTTTTCACATTTGGATATTTTTCTATACACGCTTAATTTTGTTTCTTCATCTTCTATATAATTTGCAGGGATATATGCATCTATATCTATATCAACGATTGTATCAAAACCATTGATATAATCATCAGTGTTTACTCCATCTATATTATCTCCATCTTTTTTATTATCTTTCAAATACTTTATGGCTTCATTTAGCATCTTAATATATAAATCATATCCCACTGCATCTATATGACCACTTTGTGAAAGTCCCAATATATTTCCAGCCCCTCTCATTTCCAAATCTCTCATAGCAATTTTTAGTCCAGAGCCGAGTGCTGTATTTTCTTTTATTGCCTTTAATCTTGCCAATTCATCATCAGTTAATTCCTTATTTTTTCTATACATAAAAAATGCATATGCAGTTCTATCACTTCTTCCCACTCTTCCTCTCAACTGATAAAGTTGTGATAACCCAAACTGTTCGGCGCTATCTATGATAAGTGTATTGGCATTTTGTATATCTATACCAGTCTCAATAATAGTTGTAGTAATCAGCACATCATATTTTTTATCTATAAAATCAAGCATAGTTTCTGACAATTCATTTTCTTTCAACTTTCCGTGAACAACTGCAATCTTTGCATATGGACATATTGCATTTATTCTATCTGCAAATGCATAAATATCAGAGACCTTATTGTGAACTACAAATACCTGTCCATCCCTTTTTAATTCTCTATTAATTGCTTCTCTTATTAGTTCCTCATTATATTCAAGTACATATGTCTTTATAGGCATTCTTTCTGGTGGGGCTTCAGTAAGCATAGACATATCACGAATACCTGAAAGAGACATATATAGTGTTCTTGGTATCGGTGTAGCAGTAAGAGTTAATACATCAACATTGTTCTTTAACTTTTTTATTTTTTCTTTATGACTAACTCCAAACCTCTGCTCTTCATCTATTATAAGTAATCCAAGATTCTTAAACTCCACATCCTTTGAAAGAAGCCTATGAGTTCCAATAACTATATCTAAACCACCAGATTTTAATTTTTCTACAACTTCATCATTATCCTTTTTTTTATTAAATCTTGATAAAAATGATATTTTCACAGGATATTTTTCAAATCTTTCACTAAATGTCTTATAGTGCTGCATACACAAAACTGTAGTAGGAACTAAATATGCCACCTGCTTTCCATCCTGCACAGCCTTAAATGCTGCTCTAATTGCAACTTCTGTTTTTCCAAATCCAACATCTCCACAAATAAGTCTATCCATAGTTTTATTTGATTGCATATCATTTTTAACTGCTTCAATAGCAAGCAGTTGGTCATATGTTTCTATATATGGAAATGTTTCTTCAAACTCTCTTTGCCATATACTATCTACACTAAAAATATATCCTTTTGATTCATGGCGTCTTGCATATAACTCGATTAAATCTTTTGCAGTTTCCAATATATCAAGTTTTACTTTCTTTTTTAGTTTGATAAAATCATTTGAACCTAACTTATTTAATTTAGGAACTATGGCTGATTTAGAAGCATATCTTTCAAGAGATTCAAGTTTTGTAGCAAGTACATATAAGAAGCCTCCATCAGCATACTCCACTTTAACATAATCTTTTTCTACATTTTCAACTTCAAGTCTGGTTATGCCCTTAAATACACCTACACCATAATTCTCATGAATAATATAATCTCCAAGTTTAAGTTCACCCAAATCATTAATAGGCACATAACCATCACGATGTTTATTTTTTAATATTCTTCTTTTTCTTTCTGGCTCAATTCCAAATAAATCTTTTTCAGTAAATATAAAAAACTTATCAACTTCATCTATAAAGCCACTTGAAAGTTCTCCTATAAATATTCCCACAGCACCATTTGGGATTTTATTATCAAGTGATTCAACTATATAGGCATTGACATTTTCATCTTGCAATTCCTTTACAAATCTTTCTGCCCTTGTTCTTGAATTAAGCACTATAATCCCTGAAAAATCTTTTATCAAATAATCTTTTATAACATTTTTTGTTCCTTCATAGTCTTTTTTATCAAAAACTGGAGTTATCATATTAAAGTCAAATTCATAGTCCCATGAAGATTTTATATCTTTAAACTTTTCTTCATTTACATATGCTGGGTCATCAATACTCGTAAGTTGTATACAATTTTTTTCGCTAAGTCTATCAAGAACATATTTAGAAGGAAATAGTTCTATAGGTTTTATCTTGTCTTGGTCATCATAATCTAAATCTTTTTCTAATATCTTCCTACTTTCAATACTTTCTTTAAGCATATCAATAATTAATTCAATTTTATTTGTTATTCTTTTAGGCTCATCTATAAATACAAGTGCATCTTCCATAAAATAATCAAGTATAAATGTATTGTCAGCCAAATTATTATTATCCGTGATAGGAAATATCTCTATACTATTGATATTTTCAGTTGACCTTTTTGTGTTTATATTAAAATATCTTATACTTTCAACTATGTCTCCAATAAACTCTATTCTAACTGGGTCATCTAAACTAACTTCATATATATCAACAATACCGCCTCTTATAGAGAACTCACCAACTGACTCAACAACACTAACTCTCTTATAACCTATATTTATCAGTTTAGAAACAAATGTTTCAAATGCTATTTCCTTATTAGCAACAACTTTTATAGTTTTAGCTAATACATTACTAATAGATGGTAATTTCTCAAGGGTTGCAGATATAGTTGTAACTACTGTAATTTTTTCTTTATTCAATAATCTCTTTAAAATATTTGTTCTATCTCTTAAAATCTTTTCATCATCTATACTTGCAGTTGCAAAAAGTAAATCTTTTTCACCAAAATAATAAATATTCTTATCGTAAAACTTTCCATCTTCATAAAATAAAATAGCACTCCTCTCATCAGGGAGTACTATTAGTTTTTGTTTTTCGCTAAAAGTTGAAACAAAATTTACTTTTGCATTATTACAAATATTTCTAACTAAAACAAACCTTGGATTTTCACCAAGGGACTTTTTCAATTTCAAATAATCTCTGTTACTATTTATATTATAATACATTTAACAACTTTTAATTAAAATCATTCATAGTCTTATCTACACCAAACTTTAGTATACTAAATACAGCATCTACGGCTTTATCAATATTTTTCATATGTTCTTTTAATTCATCTGGTGTATATTTACTTAACACGAAATCAATTTGGTTCATAAATGGTTTCTCTTCTTTAATACCCACCCTAACCTTTATAAACTTTTCAGTGCCAAGATTTGCTATTATTGATTTTATTCCATTGTGACCAGCAGCAGAGCCTTCTTTAGTTATTTTTATTCTACCTATTGGAAGTGCTAACTCATCATATATTACTATTATATCACAATAATCAATTTTGTAAAAGTCAGCAAGTGGTCTTATAAAATCACCACTATTATTCATATAAGTCATTGGCTTGGCTATGATTACATCTTCACCTTCTATTGTTGTTTTTGTAAAAATCCCATCGAACTTGTCTTTATCAAGTGTTATACTATTAAGTCTTTTAAGCAATTCATCTATAGCAAGAAAGCCAGTATTATGTCTGGTAAATGCATATCTAATTTCTGGATTACCTAACCCTACTATTAACTTCATAATTCCCTCTATCTATGACATTTAGTCAACTGCTTGAATCTTTGAAATATCCGTTAATTCAAATGGTACGATGGCATCATTTTCATTTAACTCTATATCGTTTTCACTATTTAAAGTACTTTCAGTTGTCTCAAAAATACCCGGTTTTATAGTATATTCAATATCATCAGTTTTATTCTCAATATGAACTACTCCTGAGTAGTCCACTTTACAATTATAATTCCTTCTATTAATTTCATCAATTTTTGTCTTTAACACTTCTTCATCATAATATCTTGATGCCTTTTGATAATTCGCAACACCTGGATATATTCTTATTTTTAAATCGCCTTTTTCATTTTTGCTATAATCAAATATAGCCTTTAATATAATCATATCTCTCATAGTTCCACCATAAACAAAATTGCCAAGGCTATATACAATTGGAACATTATTATAGTACTCTATTTCTTGAACTACATGAGCATGTGTGCCCACAACTAAATCAGCACCGGCATCCACCATTCTTCTACCAATAAGTTGTTGCAATTCTCCTGACCTTATCTCAAGTTCCTTCCCCCAATGTATATATACTATTACTTTATCAACATATTTTTTTAGTTTGAAAATTCTTGTACATATTTCCAGTGTATCATATCCATTTGCAACACCAGCACGATTGTCAGTTGCCTTCCAAGAATCTTTAGGTATCACAGCAGACACACCTATAAATGCATATCTTTTCCCTTCAACTTCTTTTATATATATTTTACTTGCTTCAGTTAAGTTTTCGCCTGCCCCTATATGAAATATTCCATTTTCGTCAAGAACTTTTATTGTATTTATTAGAGCATCAGTTCCAAAATCTAATATATGATTATTTGCAAGTGTTAAAAGATGAATACCAGCATCTTTTATTGCTTTTACATATTTTGTAGGTAAAGCAAATGTCCATTCTTTGTCATCTGGCGAAACTGCTTTATCGGTTATTGCACATTCAAGATTGGCAATATTCAAATCACTATTTTCAAATAATAATCTTATTCCTTTATCAACTATAGCATCAATTCCATCCTTATCATACGCGGCTCTTGGTTTTTCAGCCATTATGATATCCCCAGCAAAACAAAATACATCTTGTTTATCACGAATACCTATATGTTCAAACTGTTCACTTGGAGAATACATTATACTCTCTTTCACTTCATCAGGTAATTCATCGAAATTGATACTTGTTTCCTCACTTGTTGTTTCACTACTTGTAGGCTCACTATTTACATTGGAAGTTAGCCATGTGCACGATGACATCAGCAATATATTTACAAGCAAAAAAAACATCATTATAAAAAATAACTTTAGAGATTTTATATTTTTTATATTACAAATCATAACTATTTTCAAAAACTAATAATTAAAACTTCAGATTTTGTAAATAATAATCAAGAATAGTCATTGCCACCATAGATTCTACAACAACTACAACTCTATCAACTATACATACATCATTTCTGCCTTTTAACTCTACTTCAGTTTCATTACCATTTACATCTATTGTTTTTTGCTTTTTTGCTATAGTTGGTGTAGGCTTTACAGCAACTCGTATGATTATATCATTTCCATTACTAATGCCGCCTAATATGCCACCAGCATTATTTGATAAAAACTTTTCGCCCACTGCCATTTCATCATTATTTTCAGAGCCTGTCATATTAGTCACATCAAAGCCAACTCCTATCTCAACTCCTTTTATAGCGCCGATAGACATACAAGCCTTTGCAAGTTCAGCATCAAGTTTATCAAATACAGGTTCACCAAGTCCAGCAGGTGCCCCTTTAACTTTACACTCAACTATTCCGCCTATAGAATCATTGATATTTTCAAAATCAATATCTCCATTTTCATTTGAAAGCCTTGATAGGTCATAATTGCCACGAGCAGATACTATTATATTTCTTTCTTTCAAAACTTTTGCAGCGACAGCACCTCCAATAACCCTTCCTACAGTTTCTCTTCCAGATGACCTTCCACCGCTTCTATAATCTCTTATGCCATATTTTTTTTCATAAGTATAATCTGCATGACCTGGTCTATAAATATTTTTTAATACGCCATACTCTGATGTCCCTATATCTTCATTTCTTACCATGGCACAAATAGGAGTTCCAAGTGTTTTTCCTTCAAAAACTCCAGATAAAATTTCAACCTTATCTTTTTCTGTTCGTGGTGTAGATAATTCCGAAGAATTTGGTCTACGCCTATTAAGATAGATTTGTATATCATTTTCAGTAAGTTCTATACCACTTGGGCAACCATCAATAATAGCACCTACGGCTTTGCCATGTGATTCACCAAATGTTGTAACTCTATACAGTTTTCCAAATGTATTTCCAGCCATATTTTACTCCGTTTTTTTGTTATAGTGACAATAATATCTTTTAATTATACCATATTATCTCAATTATTCATATTATAAATACTTAATTTCTTTACCTACTAAATAATAATTTTTTTGATTATTTTTGTCTAAAATGACTTCGCCCTTTGTTATATTGGTTAATTCTTTTGATAATTTATCAAATACATCAGTATTTACAAGATACTTAAGTTTCACTTTATCTTCAAATACCTTATCAGTAGAATAAATATTTTGCCCATTTACATTTAACTGATTAATACTCTGAACTGCATTTTCTATTTTACCATAGTCATCATAATTAATACTAAAAGAAACTTCGTAAGCATTAAGTAACTCTGAAAATTTTGCATTTGATATAGCAGATTTGAGACTGTCGCTATATGCACGAACAAGTCCTCCAGTCCCAAGAAGTATTCCTCCAAAGTATCTTGTCACAATTGCTATACAGTTAGTAAATTCGTTCCCCTTCAATATATCAAGCATAGGATGTCCTGCTGTTCCCTGTGGCTCACCATCATCACTTGATTTTACTGTATCACCATTTATACCTATAACATATGCATAACAATTATGCTTTGCATCATAATACTTTTTTTTAATTTGATTTAATTTTTCATTAGCATCTTCTATATTTGCCACATAAAAAATATTCGCAATAAAACGAGATTTTTTCTCTACTATTTCTCCTGTAGCATTTTCTATTATAACTTTCATAAGTTATTTAATATACCTTAATGTTCAGATTCATCAATGCCAAGAATTTCATCTGATGTATTTACATCTATTTCTTCAAAACTTTTAAGTTTACTTGTAATAATTTTATTTCGTTTTGAAAGTTGCTCAGTAGAACGAGTAGCACTTTCAAGACTCTTTTTTGCCTTATCTATCTCTTCATCAAATTTACCATATTGAACTTTTATTGCTTGAAGAATTTTTGCTATTTCTTTACTATTTTTATTTACTTGTAAAAACTTAAAGCCTATGCTAAAACTATTTATAAGTGCCGTAATAGTTGTTGGCCCTGCAAGCAAGACATTATAATCTTTTTGGCAGACATCAGCCAAATCTTTTATTCTTAAACATTCTGCATACAAGCCTTCAGTAGGCAAAAACATAATCGCGAACTCTGTTGTAATTGGCGGTTCTATATATTTATCAGATATACTTTTTGCTTGTTTTAAAACTTCATCTTTTAAATTTTTTATTGCTACCTTTAATGCTTCTTCATCTCTATTTTCAGATGCCTCTATAACATCAAGATATCTATCATTTGGAAACTTTGCATCTATAGGTAAATATATAAAGCCATCATCATCTTTGTTTGGGATTTTGATTGCAAAATCTATTTTTTTCTCATCATTATTTTTAATTCTAAATTGTGTTTCATACATATTCTGAGTCATAATATTAGATAAAATATCATCAAGTTGTTTTTCTCCAAACACTCCTCGTGTCTTTACATTTGAAAGTGATTTTTGCAAATCTGTAATAGTAGTTGACATATTAAGGAGTTTACCATTTGTAACTTGAAGATTTTGAAGTTGCTCTCCAATGGTTTTAAAACTGCTATCAAGTCTTTCATTTAACGACTTATCAAGTTTATCATTAATATTCTTTTCTATAACATTTAATTTTTCTTCATTTGCATATCGTATTTCATTTAATTTCTTTTCATTTGTATTATTTAACTTTTCAAGAGACTCTTGCATCTCTTTAGTCATTTTATCTACATTTAACTGATTCTGATTAAGAATTTTTACAAATCCTTCATTTGAATCTTTAATTATGCTTTTCTCAAGTTCATTTAATAATTTATTTATATTATTTATATCATTGTTTTTATTTGCATTTTTATTAAACACTGCAAACATAAGTACAATTACCAAAATCAACAATAAAATAATAATCGCAACTATTATTATCATAGTATAATTATTAATCAAACTTAAATTATCCATTCATCGCCTCCTATATATTTGAATTACAAAGCAATTTATCTTTGCTACAATGTTTACTATTCTTACAAAAATTCAGATATTGAATTTTAGCATAATATCATCTATGCCATCATTTATCTTGATTATCTAATTTATTAAACATTCTCTTTAAGTCAATACTTGCAGCCAACTTCTTATTAAAGCCATCTTTTTTTACAATACTTGTGTTTTTCCCCTCAACCCAAGATTTATAATTACGTTCCGATATAGTATTGTTGCAATTCATTGTATTGTAATTCGTACAACCTAAAAAATAATTCTCCTTCTTTTTTACAATCAAATAGCCATTCTGGCATTTATCACATTTATGAATTTGCAAAGTTTTACAATTTGGTTGATTTGTCATAAACCCACACAACTCAGGTTCATTAGTACAAATATATAATTCAAGGCCATAATTTTTGTTCCATTGTCTTTGTAACGGGAACCCACAAACCGGACAAGTATATTTGACTCTGAATGCGTTCTCTTTAGGCACTTCCAAATTAATTCTACCAATACTTTCAATATTTGAATAATTATTAATTAACTCAATTATAAATTTTGATGGTTTATTCTGCGGTGCAGCAATATATACTCTATTTTTAGTTCTTGTCAATGCAACATAAAATAGTCTCCGCTCTTCTGCTTTATCAAAACTATTATCTATTTTTGTTACCATTTTCATAATCGGGTCTGATTCTTTTTGAGATGGGAAGCCATACAAACCATTTTCTGCATTTATTATTATCACATTATCATAACTCAAACCTTTTGAACTATGGGCTGTAAGAAATGTTAAGTCTAAAAATGGGTATGTTTTTGATTTCATCTTTTTGTTACTCTCATTGTATTCAAATAAGTCAGAAAACTTAACTAACTTATATGCATCAAATCCAAATCTACCTATTAAAAGAATTTCATTACTCTTTTTGTTTTCTATTATATTTTTATCAACAATTTCTCCTAATATATGGTCTACAACCATTCCCAAATAATAGTTCTTATCTTTAATTCTATCATTTTTATCATAAACATCTTTATAAGTTTCAATTATAATTGGTTTATCTATTCGTTTAGGCGAATAAAGAGTTTTTCTTATTTGTTTCTTATTCTCTTGTATAAAACCTCCGGCTATATCTATTAACTCTTGAGAATTTCTATATGTGTTTTCTATTTTTATTTCATTACTATAACCCATCATTTTTTTAAAATTCAAAAAGCAATCAATGTCAGATCCACTAAATGCATATATTGATTGCCAGTCATCCCCAACGGCTATAATTTTAGCATCACAAACTTTTGATAATTCCTTTGTTAAATCAAACCTTTGTAATGATATATCTTGATATTCATCAACAAAAATATATCTATAATTCAAATTAGATTTATAAACATCTAAATTGTCCAATACTCTAGTTGATTCGTTTATCATATCTTGGAAATCAAGTTTATGCTCTTCTCTCAAACAATCTTGATAATAACTATAACATGACTCACAAATATTTAAAAATATATCATTTCTTACATTTCCACTTTTTAATTTATTGTTAGTCTTAAGTGTTTTAAACTCTTTTTCTTCCCAGCCACGCGATTTAAAATTATTAATGAATCTCATTATTAATTTTGCAAATTTATCAATATATTTACTTTCGCAACAATCAACAAATTTTTTATATACTTCTTCGGAATCCCTTTTATTAAACTCAAAACCCTTTGTAGATAATTCTTTTTTAAGATGTTTTATACAATCATCACCATCATTGTACTTATGAAATGTACATATTAAATCCAAGTTTGCATTCTTATGGGCTCTTATTTTATCATTTTTTTCTTTTATGTATTTATAGATACTATCATCATTGAGTATTTCACTTGTATCATCTTCATTTATCATCCCAAAATGCTCTATCCAACATTCCTTATCACCTTGTTTTACATAAAAGTCAGGTGTGTATAATTTTTTTGATTTTTGAAAACTGACTGGACTAATTGGAGATATTTTTTCATATTCATAGTCTATTGAATTTAAATACAAAAAATTGGCTATTTTTACCTCATCATAACTTCTTAATATTTCATTGTTAATAGTCCTTTTTTGATTAGAAATCTTATCTATAAACTCTACTTTATACTCTCCAATATACGATTTTAATGTTTTAAAATCTGCATTCTCAATATATTCAAATATCTTCTTTATATCATTCTCACTATATGGTGCATCAATATACATTGCAAAAAACTTAATTAATTCATCCACTTTATCTTTTTTCCCAAGAACATACTTTTTCAAGTACTCGTTAATCTTAACATACAAATAACCTTCTGTAACAGGCGTCTTCTTATTTTCTGCATCATTGTTTGCAATCATATATCCTAAAGAATGAAATGTAGATATTCTACATGGTATTTTTAGTTTATCAACTATTCTCTTTTTTAATTCTTCTACTGCTTTATTAGTAAATGATATAACTAATATTTCTTCAGGTTTTATACCCTTTTTATCTACCAAATACTTAACCTTTGCTTCAACTGTAGTCGTTTTTCCAGTCCCTGCACCAGCAATAACCAAAGTATAATCTTCATCAGAAAGCACCACTTTCCTTTGGTTCTCATCAAGTATTATATTTGGATTATCACTTTTAAGTATATTGTCTAAATAACTCTTTTCATTAATTAATTTTTCTTTTATGAATTTTTCATTATGATTAGTAATCATTTTAGAGTCTTCTTTCAAATTTTTAATCTCTTCATATTTTTCTATAAAATACTTGACAGTATCAATACTCATATTATTTTTTTCACAATACATCGCTAACATTTCAGATTCTTTTAATTCTAAGAATCTGTTATATGTTTTTTGAAAGTTTTCAACTAAAAACTTGTAGTCGCTTCTAGCGATATACTTGTCTTGGTTTAATAACTCAACAAATGCATTATTAAACTCTTTTACATTTTGGTTATACGTTTCATTTGTGTTCATACATACATTTTTTAATGTTTCTCTTTTTATATTGAATAAATCGGTATATCTTCGACAATGTCATTTTGTTTGTAATCGGCTAGTGAATATCTAATTGCCTTTTTTATATTATATTTCAATATAGTATTATTCAAACTTTTTGATTTTAAATTGATGCCAGATTTAACCTCTATTGGAACTATATTTCCGTCTTGCTCAATTATAAAATCTATTTGATTTCTACTGTTTTCATCAATGTGATATGTTACATTATCTTCTCCACAACACAGAAGTTCTGTCAATACAAACTGTTCTGCAATAGAACCTTTATATTCTACAAACAAATCATTCTCACTATTTATTATTTTTGCACTTACATGATTCATATTTGACAACAAGCCAACATCAAGCATATACATTTTAAAACAACTATTATCAACATATGAAGTTATAGGAATTTGAAACTTTTTAATATTATTAATTGTATAGATTAGTCCTGCATCTTTTAAAAACTGTATTGCATTTTCAAAATCTTTTGCTCTGCTATTCTTTTTCAAATCACTATATTTGAACTTTTTATTATCTTTAGCCAATTCGGTTGGAATTGCATTCCATATCATTCTAATCTTTTCCAATTGCCCATTCCTTGCGTGCTTTGAAAAATCCAAATCATAAGATTTCAATATACTATTTTGAATTTTTCTTACATATTCAAAATCTTTATTGATTATAAAGTTCTCTACAACCTCTGGCATCCCTCCAACAAAACAATAAATTTTAAAATATTTTTCTAATTTGTTTTTTAATGCCCTTATTAACTCATAATCTCTCTTATCTAAAATCTCAACCAATAAATCTTCTTTTTCTGCCAACAAATACTCTCTAAAACTTAATGGGTACATTTTTAAAAATTCTACTTTTCCTACTGGGAATCCTGTTCCATCACTATAACTTAATCCAAGTAAACTGCCTGCTGCAATTACATGCAAATTCCTCTTTTCTTCACAAAAATATTTAAGAGATGTAATTGCCTTACCACATACTTGCACTTCATCAAAAAAAACTAATGTGTCTTCATCAATCTTAAAACCAATTTCAGCACTTAAAGCCATCAAAATTCTATCAACATTATAGTCCATTTCAAATATGTTCCTTAATGCTATATTTCCATCAAAATTAAAGTAAGCAAACTTTTTATACTCTTTTTCCCCAAATTCCCTTACAATATAAGTCTTGCCAACCTGTCTCGCCCCTTCCAACACAAGAGGTTTTTTATTAGGATTTTCTTTCCATTTTACAAGTTTATCAAAAATTTGTCTTTTCATAATCACATTTTAGCATTTTTTCACACTTAAATCAAGGGCAAATTCACATTTTTTCGCACATTATCTTGTATTAAATTCACACTTTTTTGCATATTATATAATGTAATTTTACAATTTTATACCCACACTCTATATACTTTACTTAATGCTATTTTTAAAGTGTCCTCTTGTAAAACTCTCTGGGCATTTACCCTTTAGTATATTTAAAACATCTTTTTCACTTTCAAAACTAAAATCTATTCTAAACGAAACTGAATTGTTTTTATTTATATTTTGCTTAATTATATCATTAGTCTTATCTAATAAAAATAACGGTTCTGTATTAAATATTTTATTATAGCAATATTTACAATATGTTTTGAAATATAGCCTCTTACCCTTTCTATCTATAATATATGATGCATAATCCGCTACATTATTAAAATCAAATCTATGTTTACATAATGTATCTTCACTATGTTTTGCTACTATATTTGTATTTTGAACTTTATTTAGTATTTTATTACTTTGTCTATCATTTGTTTTAGTCATAGTATTTTTTCTAAGACAATTCGCCGATACCATTGTGTCAATATAACTATATAATAGAATTGTATCATAACCAACATCTTTGAGTTCATAAATATTTAGTTCAACTGGTGTAGTGAATAAAAGTGGTACTTTAGATGCATTGTTTCTTTTCATATTATATAAGTTTTCATATAGTTTTTTAGTTTCGCTATTATAGCAATTCATAGTATAATTGAGTTCTACCATAAGTTTATCATTTGCAGTTTTATTTATTTTTCGTAACATATAAGCGAATGAGTCAAGATTTTGAACAATTATTCCATCAAGATTACTTATATCATACAATTTATCAGTACTAATTCTAAAATCCATTTCTTTTAAATGCTTTTGATTTTTAGTTTTATTATTTGCCGCATTATTTATTTTGCATGTAGATTTCATATCTTCCTCAAAACGAGAAATTCGTTCTAACATTATCCAGGCTTTTTTACCATTTGCCTTTATCTTATCAACATATAAAGGTAAATCTTTTTCATTAAAACTATCTCTTGCAAGTATTATTTCACTAACCACATTTGAAGAAATTGCTATATCTAATTGCATTAAGTTTTCAACTTTAACTTTATACATACAATATTATTTACTTAAATTTTTTCTCTCGTATCTTTGTATCATATCTATACTATTATGCTTATCATAATAATTTGTAAAGCCACCCTTATTATAAAGATTTAGAAGATATTTTTCATCATCAGTTATATTATATCCCTTACCACTATTTTCATTTTTGTCTTCCATCATTATTCTATCAAGATATTTCCTATAAGTTTTTGTTACACCTTCTACATAATTGGCATTTCTCATACGGCCTTCAATTTTAAATGATGTAACGCCAGCATCTATAAGTCCTTTCAACGAATTTAAAGCACACATATCTTTCATTGAAATTATATAAGGTCCAGTTTCAAGATGATTGGCACCATGTGAATGTCTTCTATCATTCTTTATAAATGATTTAGATGTTACTGCTCCCACTACACTATAAGGAAGTCTGCAAGGTCCTTTACAGCGCCCTCTATTCCCTGATTCACCTCCTATGAAACTTGACATAAGGCAGGCACCACTATAGCAATAACACATTGAGCCATGAATAAATGCTTCTAATTTAATTTCATCCCCTATTTCTTTTTTTATACTTTTAATTTCTTTTAATGATAGTTCTCTTGATAAAACTACTTGTGTAAAGCCAAGTGCATAAACTAAATTAATTGCTTTGCTTGATGTTATGGTCATCTGTGTTGATGCATGAAGTTCAATTTTTGGATACTTCTCTTTAAGTAGCATTGCAACACCTAAATCTTGAACTATAAATGCATCTATTCCTAATTCTACAATTGGGTCTAAAAATAAAAAAATCTCTTTAAGTTCTTTTTGCTTAAAGAGTGTATTTATTGTAAGATAAAACTTTTTGTTATTTGATTTAACAAATTTTATAGAATCAACTAATGAATTATCAGTTGCAGATTTTGCATATGCGCGAGCACTATATTTTGCGCCTCCCATATAAATAGCATCTGCACCTGCAGTGACTGCTGCTTTTGCGCACTCGAAATTTCCAGCAGGCGATAATAATTCAATATTTTTATAATTAATAGACATATAAATTATTGTAAATAAGAAGTTTGGTATGGAATATCAAGATGTTTGTATGCAAGTTCTGTAGCAACTCTTCCCTGCTTTGTCCTTTTTATAAGTCCCTTCATAATTAAAAATGGCTCATATACTTCCTCAATAGTACCAGTATCTTCTCCCAATGTAATAGCGAGTGTATCAAGCCCTACACCTTTTCCATTTGAATTATTTATAAGAACTTGTAAATACTTTCTATCATTTTCATCAAGTCCCAATTTATCTATATCAAGTGCATCAAGAGTTATGTCAGCAACTTTTTTAGTTATAATTCCATCATACTTTACTTCTGCAAAATCTCTTATACGCTTTACTAAACGATTTGCTATTCTTGGTGTGCCACGCGAACGCATCCCTATTTCTTTTGCACCTGCTTCATCAATTTTAACCTCAAGAACTTTTGCTGTTCTATTTGCAATCTGCTCTAATTCTGAATCTTCGTAGTATTCAAGTTTGGAAATAATTCCAAATCTATCTCGAAGTGGTGCAGACAAAAGTCCTGGCATAGTAGTTGCACCAACAAGTGTAAAGTGTGGCAAATCAAGTCTTATAGAATGTGCAGTTCCTTCACTTCCTAATACTATATCTATATAAAAATCTTCCATAGCAGAATACAATACTTCTTCAACTGCAGAATTAATTCTGTGTATCTCATCAATAAATAAAACATCTCCTTCTTCAAGATTAGATAATATTGATGCTATATCTGCTGGCTTTTCAAATGTAGGTCCACTTGCAGTTTTTATGTTTACATTCATCTCATTTGCTATTATATAAGCAAGAGTTGTTTTCCCAAGCCCAGGTGGTCCATAAAAAAGACAATGGTCAAGTGTATCTTTTCTTTTTTTTGCGGCACTAATATAAATTCTTAATTGTTCTTTTAACTTTTCTTGACCTATATACTCATCTAAAGTGTGAGGACGAAGTTTTGCATCATCCTTTCTATCATCACTCGTACTATTAACATTTAAAACTTTCTTTTTTGCCATATTTTTT
This sequence comes from Lachnospiraceae bacterium, assembly GCA_017934175.1. GTDB lineage: Bacteria > Bacillota > Clostridia > Lachnospirales > Lachnospiraceae > UBA3633. Next base: position 24,492 of record JAGBKB010000028.1, read on the forward strand.
TAGTTTTTATTTTTTCAAAGCAATCTTTAATATCTCACTTGCCGTTTCAGTTCCATCTAAACTAATTGTGTTGAGTATTTCTCTTGCCCTTGATTCTTTAAAGCCTAACTTCACCATAGCCTCTACTACTTCATCTTTAGTAGCATTAAACTTTTCATTTTCTGCTAAATTTTTCTTTATAACATCAACTTTGCCTTCAAAATTCATTTTTCTAATTTTGTCTCCAAGTTCTATACATATCTTACTTGCTGTTTTTGACCCTATACCTGAAACACTTGATATAAGTTTACTGTCTTCATTTGCTATTGCTTTCATAAGAGTAGAAAATCCAAGATTGGAAATTATATTAAGTGCTCCTTTAGGTCCTACACCATTTACAGTTAGAAGTTTCAAAAACATTTCCCTATCTTCTCTTGTAATAAAACCATATAGGCTCATTTCTTCTTCTTTTACATGCATATATGTAAAAACTTTAATATCATTATCTATATCTGGCAAATTAGTAAAATTGGATGCAGGAAAATAAATTGAGAAACCGACTCCATTTGTTTCTACTACAATTTTATCATTCAATACTTCCTTAAGTTTTCCAGATATAAAACTTATCATGATTTTGATTCTCTAAAGTTAGTAGTCATAAACTTATTACTAACAAAGCCATTTACATCCATTTTATTTGTTATTTTGGCATTTGCAATGCTCTCTCTCATTATCTCTATTTTTGCATCTGTATTATCTGCTTGCGACACAATATATGCTTCCATAAGCATAGGTTGCTTTGGTGAACCAAACTCTGCACTTCCATGGTGAGATAGAATGCAGTGCAACAACTCATCTTCTTCAATTTTAGAGAACCCACCAAGTTTTTCAATTCTATTTTTTATCGTGCCATAAGCCATAACTATATGTCCGATAAGATAACCTTCATCAGTATACTCATTGTCTGGGTATGAAGCAATTTCATCTAATTTCGCAATATCATGAAGAAGTGCCGTTGTGATAACTAAATCAACATTAATATCATCATAATTTTTTGCGATTGCTTTTGCAAGTCTTGTAGTTGATAAAGTGTGTTCTACAAGTCCACTGACAAATGAGTGATGGACTGTTTTAGCGCCTTGGTGACTTAAAAACTTATCACGAAATGCTTTGTCATCTACAAAAAATGACTTTAATAACTTTTTAAAATTAGTATTTTCAACTTCTTCTATAAATGAATCTAACTCCTTTGCCATATCTTTTTTATCATATTTTGATTTGGCAAAATAATCTTCACTATTAAATTCTGATTTATCTGCAATCCTTAATCTACGTATTTTAAGTTGAAGTTGATTGTTATATGAGATAACATCTCCTTCAACTTCTACAAAATCTCCGGCTTTAAACTCTTCAATCGCTGGTGATGATGTATCCCATATTCTACCATCAATAGTTCCTGTTCTATCTGAAAATTGAATATTAAAATACTCTTTCCCTGTTTTGGCAGTTGCTTGAGACTTTGTTTTGACATGATAAATAGTATTTAATTCATCGCCATCTTTTAATTCATTAATAAACTGCATAGTTTTTCCTTTCTACATACTATTAAGGGCGGATGTTATCCGCCCCTATAACTAATCTTCGCTTGTTCTTGCATTTAAGTCATCTGCTCTTTTGATATACTTTCTTGATATATATGCATCTCTACCTTCATGAGCAATTATTGCCCAATCATTATTATAGAATTGTTTTACCATAACTGTCGCGTCTTTACTTACCGTTGTCAAAACTTTTGAGTTTTCAGTAGATGCAGCATCTCTTATCTTAACCAAATCACCTGTTACTCTATAATATCCTGCCTCTGGTGGAGTTGGTGGTTCAGTTTCAACAGGAACTGTTGTTGTTGGTTCAGTTGTCTCAATCATAGTGGTAGTAGTTTCAACTGGTTTAGAGTTATTATTTATGCCACTAATTAATCCTACTGCACCTCTTACAATAAATATCAATAATACAATTAAAGCAATCGGAATTATTATAGCAATAAGTTTAGATTTATTTCTTCTTGTTTTTTTGCCAGTTTCATTTTCAAGCATTTGCGCACGTATTCGTTCTTTTGTTCTAAAATCATCTGAATCTTTTTGCATAAAAGCAGGTGTAGCACCTTCAACTGTCATATCCTTACTGAAATCTCCTGCATATGGTTCCTCATCTTCATCATATTCAAATACAGTGCCTTCTTTAGCATTTGCATCAAATTTAGATTTTTCTTCTAAATTCTCTGTCATAGTAGGATTTATATCTTCATTTTTAAATATTACATCTAATTCATTCGTAAGAACTTGCAATGCTTGTTCTGCATGCTCTTTTGGAATATCAACACCATTATGCGCCTGTACTCCACTTATAATAAGAGTTTCAAAATTATGTGCAGTGTCATCTGCTATTATTCCATTTGCTCTTAAAGTTTTTAAATCTTCTTCATATCCACCTGACACTATGAGTGCTTCATCAGTGATATGCTCAATTACATCCATAGTAATTTGAGCCATAAGCATCATTGCATCATTGTATTTCCCCAATATAAGATTTTCTCTTGCTTCTCCTAATGCTTCTTGTATTCTATTCTTATTGGCCATATTAGCCTCCTTCGCCCTGCAATTATTATAGCATAATTTCTAAAAAATGCAAAAAATTACTGTTTAAGCAATTGATACATATTATAGTAGGTTGTCCTAATAACTCTATCTACCACTGAAAATCCATTGTTGCTCATAAGCCCACCCAGTATCTCATCATCATTTTCACCAGTATATATAACCAAAAAAAGTTTTTCATTATTTGCTATTCTGCTATCTTCTCTATATAAAATGTCTTCATTTTTACTTATATCTACAAACGAGATGCTTTCCATACTTCTAAAAGTATATAGTGGTCTTTGGATTTTCCATAGCGAAGTATTCATAGTATCATTTCTTCCATTTTTATCAATAGACCTATAGAGTGCAAGTATTTTTGTATCTTTATTATTAGTCAGAAACTCATAAAACATATTTTGACCCATATTAAGTGAAAATGGTTCTTCTTTTACTATTGATGTAAATGCCAAAACAATTAAAACGACAATACTTAAATATTTTAAATTGTGATTTATTGATTTAAATAAAAGATATATAGGTGCCATTATACTTATAACTATAAGTGGATATATATTGTATAAATATCTTGCAAATGTAAAAGTAACTGTTAAAGAAATGATTACATAATAATATATAGCACAAAGTAAAATAATAAAATACCAAATATTATTAGCAATTAATTGCTTTATTGTTTCTTTATTTTTAATTGCGCTAAATAGTGAAATAATTAATATAATAAATAGTATGACTATGTATGGATAAATACCTACTCCAAAGAAGGCTCTTGTAATGGTCATAAGTATTTCATAAAATCTTGTTGACAATGTATCAATTCTTTGTCCATTAAGTGCATGGAGTGAACTTCTTCCAAATAAGTGATTTATTATTCCAGGGAAAATAATTAGTGATGTTATAATAGACATTATTCCAACTACAAGTGTTTCTAATAATAGTCTAAATTCTTTTCTATGTATTAAAAAAATCGCTAAAACCAATGAAAAATAAAATGCGACAATCACAAAGTGATATTGAGTTAAAATTCCCAAAACACAAATAACAAAAAACTTAATCAAAAACTTAAAATCATTTTCACTATAACTTTTTTTAATTGTTTTGTCATTATTGTTATCAATATTGTTTGTTAAATCTGCTTTCTTGTTGTCTATAATGCTATTAATTTTATTTATGACTAAAATAGCAAATCCCATACTTAAAATAGACAATTGAACATACATTCTTATAAATACAATTTCATTTATAAAACCATAAGTAAAAAATGATAATAGTGATAAAACTATTGATGTTTTTTCATCTTTTATAACTAAATTAAAAAGATACTTCAGTTCAAAAAATAATACAACCATATAGAGTAAATTAATTATAAGCCCATACCACATTGAAAATGTACCTTTACGAATTGAACATAAAAAATTGAGAACAAGATAATAGAGTGGTGGGTGTGTATCCATTTCTTGATTAAAGAAAACATTTGAAATGTTGAACTCTTCGCCATCTTTTACTGAAGCATATTTAAGTAGTAACTCTTCTCCTTTATACTCCTTAAAGTCTTCTATATCAAGTTGAAATGTGTTGTTGGCGAGCCCAAAAGTCCCAACTTCATCAAAATCTAAATCCTCTTTTTTTGACATAAAAAACAAGCCTATAATTATCACTACTATACAAAGTAATATAGGCTTGACTGTTTTTAATAAATTATTATCTTTTTTTCGTTTTATCATTGGCACTGTTTTATTATAACATAATAGCAGTCTTAAAACAACTTTTTAGAGGTTTCCTATATTGAAAAAATCTTATATTTTATTTATAATATTAGAATGTTAACTAAAATTAAAAACAATTTATCTACATTTTTAATAGCAATTTCAGGAGTAATTGCTCGTTTTGTGGCTATGATTTATACAAGTCCAAAAGTCTTTCAACATGATGTAATGTATGAATATGGCCATCTTGATTATGCTATATATATATTTAGAAATTGGAACTTGCCTAATCACAATATTAAAGAGTTTTCGCAGCCTCCGCTCAATGCATTTATGCAAGCCATTGTCATGAAAATCTTAAGCCCATTTATCAGATACAGCAAAATATTTTATACAAATCTATATGAACCAACTAAAATACTATCATTTTTATATTCCTGTATAACAATTTATATAATCTATAAAATCTTAAAAGAATTTGATTTATCAAAAAAGGTGAGAAACACAATATTTGCTATCGTTACACTTTACCCAGGTATAATCATTATGAGTACCCAGTATAGTAATGACAACATTTCATATATGTTTTTTTATCTTTCACTACTACTGACTATTAGATGGGCAAAAAATCATAATCTAAAAACCATTATACTTCTTGCAATTTCTATTGGTGTAGGTATGCTTTCTAAAATATCAGTAGGACTTATCGCCTTCATAACTGGTCCTATGATGCTTGCTGTTCTTATAAAATCAAATGATAAGAAAAAAATATTTATACAACTTTTAATATTTGCAATGATTGTTTTTCCACTCGGACTTTCTTATGCCATAAGAAATCTCATTTTATTTAAGCAACCTATAGGGTCTATTTATGAAGTTGCAATAAACACAAAATTAAATCTTCGAAAATACTCTTATACTATTTTTGATAGATTTTTATCAATACCACTTGATAAAATATTTGAAAAAGAAAATGGTATATATCATAATTACTTTGAGTATAATGTGTGGATTGATTTAATTAAAACATCTACTTTTGACGAATTCCATATAGGAAAAAATACTAACATGGAAGTATTTTTACGCTTACTATATATAACAAATATTGCTTTTTATATAGCAAGTTTTATAAGTATAATTGTAACTATTGTAAAAGTTATAAAAAGCATCACTATTAAAGTAAAATATAACAACTCACTACTTAACTTTAGAATAATTTGCATAATGCTATTTATTCTTGCCATTTTTGCCTATTTATATTTTAACATTAGATATCCTTATTCTTGCAATTCTAATTATAGATACATCTCCTACATAACTTTTGCTATGGCAGGATGTCTTGCTACTGCAATATCTTAATTGCATCTACATATGCTCTTGACATTAAATCTATAAACTCTATAAAATCTATATTTGTCAAATCTTGAAATGGTGTACCTTCTTTTGCCATCCCTCTGTCATCTGTGTATTCTGACACTAACTTTAACATATTGTCAATAGAATTTCCTCTCATAAAATCGCCGAGTGCATTTAATTGTAATTTCATTTTATATTTAGAAGAATCTATTTTAGAATATTTATTTATATTTGCAAGTTCATTTAATGTATATATTTCTTTTTCTCTACTTCCTAATATTCTGCCGTTGCTTGTAAGTGTAACTGTATTTGCCACATTATCAAACATACACGAACTTATATTGTTTTCTTTGTCAGTTGTAATTAGACAATAGTTAGATATAAAGTGCACTTTACCATTTTCATCATCAGTTGAGTTCTCAATATCTCTTTTTCTTAATATCTTATTAACTGATAGCCCAAGTGGGTCTTCCTTATTCGCTCCAATATATCTTGCATTGTCAATCGCATTTTCAAGAGCATGTATAAGAGGCGCATAGCCTTTTTTATTTATAAACTTATTTTTTACTTCTTCAAAATGTTTATAAGTTAATACTTGTTTTTCAAAATCATATATGTCTATATAGTTGCCATCATTTATCAAACCATTAAATCCTGTTTTTGATTTATCAGATGTAAATATATATGCCTTTGCATTGCCTGTTGGAACTTTGCCAAATCTATCAAAAATAATATTACTTGCTATATGGTCAAATTTTACTCGTTCTATTCTATTGTATTGATTTAAAACAACTGCACATATATATTCATTAGTTACAAGGTTTCCATTTCTATTGTAGTCTGCATCTTGAAATGTATTTAATACATACCCACCTATTCCTGATTTATATCCTTCTTCATTCTTTGGAACTCTTTCTATAAGGTATTGATTCTCTGGGTCAGTTAAAGCAATCTTTGTATTGTCACTTTCATCTTCATAATTTGAAGAATCAAATAGCAATCTACTAACTATTGTTTTATAAGTATTTGATGTATCTGTTGCACCAGTAACTGTATCTATCTCTTCTGCATCATCTTTGTCGAGCGAATCATCTATAAGTTTTTGAAGTGCTTGTATCGCTATATCACTATTTGTATGTTCTGTAACTACAACTTCTTTTATTGCTCCAGAATTATCGACTCTAATCCTTAAGCCTATTTTGCCCTTTTCCCCAGTAGCACTGCCATACAAATAATCATTTGCATTCATCATATAATTCGTTTTTTCTCTGGTAAAATCATATATGTTTTTCCCAAACACAATAAATACTGATGACAATATTATAAATATTGAAAGTATTATAATGCTTTTTTTTTCCATAAATAACCCCTAAAAACCATTTTTTTTTATTTGACTTTTTATAATACTTGTGATAAAATAATATAGTTTTCGGGGTGTAGCTCAGTTTGGCTAGAGCACCTGGTTTGGGACCAGGGGGTCGCAAGTTCGAGTCCTGTCACCCCGACATACACTTTCTTTATGAATTATATCGTAAGGTTAGTGTATTTTTTTTATGGCACTAATCACAAATGGTAGAACTACGGAATAAATAATCCCTACCAAAATTGATGTCATAAGTCTTGTTATAAGCGAGCCATATACATATATAAAAGAATAATAACCAAAAATTATTGAATCAATTAATATTACAACTGTATTAAGTAATGTGAGAACAACTTGAAGAGATATAATAAATAACCAATATTTTAACCCACCATTTAGTTTTACGACTTTGTTTTCAAATGCAAACCCGCAACTTGCACCAATTACTGCATATGGAATGACCCAAAAAAGAGTTGTCGCTGTAAATCCGTATGGTCCTATAAGTTGTAAAACTAACTCTCCAACTAAGCCAATTAGTAACCCTTCAACAGGTCCCAAAATAACTGCACCCACATACACAGGAAAACTCTTGATGCTTAATTTCATAGTTCCAAAGTCAAGAGTGGCTATTCTTCCAAATATAACAAAAATTGCTACAAAGAGCGAAATATAAATCATATTTTTAATTCTCATATTCATATCTTGACAATTCCTCACATTTTTTGTATTATATTGTATGTGAAATGAAATAATCCGTGTCGTATTTCATTAATATAATAAAATATAGGAGATAAAAAATGGCTAACATTAAGAGTGCCAAAAAGCGTATCAAGGTTACTAAAACTAAAACTGAAAGAAACAAAAATCAAAAATCAACTATCAAAATGTATGTAAAGAAGATTGATTCTCTTGTAAAAAGTGGTAACAAGGATGAAGCGCATAAAGTTTTAGTAGATGCAACTAAAGCGATTGATATGGCTGCAAGTAAAGGTGTATATCACAAAAATAATGCGGCAAGAAAAGTTGGTAGACTTACAAAAGCAGTAAACAAAATATCTTAATAATAATTAGTATCTTTTTCCTAGGTGGTCAATATGACCATCTTTTTTATTTAGTCAACAACTATATATGTTTTACCAGTATAAGTATCTGTATATACTGTTCCAGACTTTACATATTTACTCTCTATGTCTTCTAATGAAACTTGGTTATTAGGTATGACATCATCTGTATTAAATTCTTGCATATTGGATGTATCTACAACTTCTTTTTTATCTTGACCTACATATACTTCTTTTATATCTATTTTCCAATTTATAACAAGTGCGAGCATTATACCAACAGCAAGCACAAGCATAGCATCGGACATATTAGAAACACCATCCATAGGTGTTCCACCATCATCACCTTCAAATGAAAAATTGTTTGCAAGTCTACTTTTCATTTTTATCTCCCTTACACTCTGATTCAAGAACTGCTTCCATAATTAAAGTAAGCATAATTCTATCTTTAGCATACCATCTTCTTCTTATCATAGATATAACAGCACATATTGACCCTGCTATAAGTCCTATAACTGTTGTATCAAATGCTGCAAGAAGTGAGTATGATAATGTTGCAGTGTCACCTTGTGAAAGTGCAATTATACCAGGTCCAAGTGGAATAAGTGTACCAAGGAGTCCAAATGTTGGTCCAAGTTTAATTATTAAATCTGTTTTCTTAATAGTCCAATCAAGATTTTGATTATAATTATCAAGAAGTGATGTAGCAAAGTTTTCTTTCATTTCATTTGACAATGACTTGTGAATAGTAAGTTCTAACAATAATCTTTTTTGCTTAATTAGAAGTGAACTATTTTTAATAATAGTAGTTACATCATTATCGCCTTTTTTAATTGCATCAATTACACTTGCTGCTTTTACCTGTAAATACTTTCTTTCTAACAATTCAGCAATTAGCCCGCCCACCAATATCAATGATATTACAAGCATAACTATAAGAATAAGTTTTACAGGTGTGTCAAGCATAATTACAATTTGTCTCATTATACTATTTGTTGATATTCCAGAATTCATTTTTACCTCTTTATAAACACTCTTTACATACTAAATAATATCTTTTTAAGTATTATCTTAATTAAAAATAATTATTTTTTCTTTTATTATCTTCGCTTCCTACAATGAATAGTAATGCTCCTACCATGAGTAGAAGTGTAATGCCACTCATCATAAAATTCTTAAGCCCTGCAGCAGATAAATGTTCAGGTTCAAAGCCAATATTGCCATTTTGTTTTAGTTCAAATATCTTTTTACCAGCATACTCGCCTTCTGTTTCTAATTGGTATTTGCCTCTTTCATCAGCATTACCTTGACTTTCATTCTGACCATCATTACCTATCATATCTTCATCTGCCTCTTCATCCTGCCCACCTTTTGACCCCTTGCCATTTTCTTCATCGCTATATTGTTGTGTTTCTGTCTGGCTTATATAAGTTTCTGTCATTATTTCTTCTTCTACTATAATACTTGTCTCTTCTTTCATAATTGGCGAGTCAAAAGTTTCTAAAGTTGCTACTGTCTCTACAATTTCAGTATTTATTTGTTCTAATACACTTGTAGGTGCATTTATATCATTTTCTACAACTTGAGAAGCACCAGTAGGAATATTTGCTTCATTGTTTTCTTGATATTCTACCACTTCAGTAGGTAAAGGAACCATTACATTATTATCATATTGATTAACTGCGACTTCATTTAAACTCGGAGATATACTATTTACATCATAATAAGTTACATCATTTGCATTAGGAGCAATAGTTTCCTCTCTAACAATAATATTACTTTTTGGTTGCTCTACCTCCTTCGTTCTTGGAGTCGTTCTACTCCTTGATGGTGGTATTTTATTATCATATGCACCATAACTATCTCTTCTTGCCATAGTTGGTGCCCTTGTTTCTATATCTGCTACATAAGTATTATTTCTTACTTGAGGTTCTACATAAACTGGTGTTTCAAATATTCTTTGTCTTTGTAATTCCTCGGCTTCTATGCTGGCTCTTATACTTTCTTGTCTTAATCTCCTTTGTATAGATGCTTGTTCACTTTCTCTTGCCGCTATACTTGCCGCTACTGACTCGGCATTTTTTGCTGTCTCCAAAACTTTTGCAAGTGACTCTGCCCTTGATTCTTCTATATCAGATTTTAGTTTTCTATATGCATCAGCAGTTACAGAACCTGTGGAGCCACCTGTTGAACCAGAACCTGTTCCTGATTGGTTTTTTGTATTTCCAGTGCCTTGTCCAACACCAGCCGCCTGCCCAAAGATTCCTCCTGCATCATTATATGCACCACTATTACCTGCGTTTGATGCATTGTTATCTCCTGCTCCTCCACCTTCACCACTTCCGCCACCATTATCTGCGGCTATAACACTAAATTTATCCCATAGTTCTTCGTAGTACTCTGCGCCTTCCATCTTATGCCCTACTGTCTTTTTTTTAGTCGTTTCAGTTTTATATACAGTAGCAGCATAATAAGCATCTTCTTTAAATAATGTCATAAATGAAGACAACAATATCATAGCAACTACGAAAAATGACATAAAAATCTTAATTTTTTTCTTTATATATATCATCAACTTCTCTATAATACCACTAAATTGTGTTTATTCTATGTATAATCTTTTTGCACTAATTTATGACATCCTCTATAGGCTTTATCTCAATTCCTTTATATTTTTCAAGTATTTTACTATCAATACTCTCTATACTTGTCTTAGGTAAAAATATCTTTTTATATCCAAGTTTTATTGCTTCTTGAACTCTTACATTTATATTAGAAATACTTCTAACTTCTCCTGATAAACCGACTTCTCCACAGTATATACAGTCATTTCGAAGTGCCTTGTCTTTATACGAAGATAGAATTGCCATAATTATAGCAAGGTCTATAGAAGTATCTTTTATCTTAAGTCCGCCTGTTATATTTATATATATATCATATTGAAATAAAGGAACATTCATTCTTTTTTCTATAATAGCAATAAGCAAGTTTAATCTATTGATGTCTGCTCCATTTATAGTTCTTCTTGGTATACCAAATGAAGTTTTAGTCACAAGTGCCTGAACTTCAAGCAAGATTGGTCTTCCAGACTCTATTATACAAGTAACAACACATCCTGTAGCATTGCTTGGTCTTCCGTCTAAAAATATCTCTGATGGATTTTTAACTTCACGCAAACCCATACTTGTCATCTCAAATACAGCGAGTGTATCAAGTGAACCAAATCTATTTTTATTACATCTAAGAATCCTTAGATTTTTCAGTTGGTCATCTTCAAAATATAAAACTACATCCACTATATGTTCTAATAGTTTTGGTCCTGCAACAGTTCCCTCTTTAGTTATGTGCCCAACTATAAAACTACTTATACCATAATCTTTACAAACTCTAAATATTCCTTGTGTGCAAGCACGAACTTGTGTAATAGAGCCTGGTATTTTATCTTCAAGATTGAGTGCCATAGTCTGTATAGAATCTATAATTAAGATATCAGGTTTATTCTTTATAACCGTAGCAAGCACCGAGTCCATATTAGTACTTGATATAAACTTTACATTATCTTTAAACTTACCTATCCTGCTTGACCTAATTTTTATTTGATTTAAACTTTCTTCCCCTGACACATAAAGAACATTTATGCCACTATCTCCAAGATTTTTAACTACTTGTAATAATAATGTTGACTTCCCTATTCCAGGTGCTCCGCCTATAAGAGATAGAGAACCCTTAACTATACCTCCGCCAAGTAAATTATCAAATTCACTTATTCCTGTCTTTATTCGTTCTTCTTTAACCTCTTCTATATCGTTTAATGATTTTGCTTCTAACAATGAAGCACCCGTATTTAAACCAAGAGAAGTGGTTAAAGCACTATCAACTTTTTCGGCTTCTATAAAAGTATTCCATGACTTACAGTTTGGACATTGTCCCATCCATTTTGATGCTTCATATCCACACTCTTTACAGTAAAATAAGTTTTTATCATTCTTTTTACTCATTTTCTTTCTTTATAACAAGTTTATCATTTTTTGCAACTATATTGAGACTATCTCCTGCATTGATATTGCCTTTTAACTTTTCTTCAGCAATTAAATCTGTGAGCATAGATGTAAGAGTCCTTTTAAGTTCTCTTGCTCCAAACTCATCTTTATATCCTTTTTCAAGTATTAATTCTTTAGCAGTTTTGTCAATTTTAAAATCAATATTAATATTTTCTTTAGTTATCTTTTTAAGTTCTCTAATATTTAAATCAAGTATTTTTGAAATCTCATCCTTTGATAATTTATGGAACACTATAATATCATCAATACGATTTATAAACTCGGGCTTAAACATTTTTTTTACTTCTGCGATTACATTGTCTTTCATCTCACTGTAATCTCTTTCTTTGTCCTCATCCAAAGTACTAAATCCAGGTTTTGTATTGTCAACTATTCTATTTGCTCCTACATTTGATGTCATAATTATGATAGAATTTTTAAAACTTACTTTTCTACCCATAGAATCAGTCATATGGCCTTCATCTAATACTTGTAAAAGCACATTAAATATATCTTGGTCCGCTTTTTCAATCTCATCAAAAAGCACTACTGAATATGGATTTCTTCGTATCTTTTCTGTAAGTTGTCCTCCTTCATCATGACCCACATATCCAGGAGGAGAGCCTATAAGTTTAGATACTGTGTACTTCTCCATATATTCAGACATATCAAGTCTTATTAAGTTTTTATCACTTCCAAAAAGTGTGTCGCTGATTGCTTTACATAGTTCTGTCTTTCCAACTCCTGTAGGACCTAAAAATAAAAATGTACCTATAGGTCTATTAGGGTCCTTTATTCCAACTCTATTTCTTCTTATTGCTTTAGAAATAATATTTATAGCATCATCTTGTCCTATAACTCTTTTATGCAAAGTGTCTTCAAGATGCATTAACTTTTCATTTTCATCTTCAGTTAATTTTTTTACAGGTATCTTAGTCCATCCAGCAACTACATCAGCAATATCTTCTTCTCCAATTTTTAACTCGCTATTTTTTCTTTTGTCTTCTATGTCTTTTACTAATTCATCGTATTTATATTTTTTTTGTAATTGCTTCTTTTTAACTTCTGAAGCCTCTTCAATCATATCCTTTGATATAAGTTTTTCTTTTTCAGTCTCTAATTTTTTTATTTCTTCAGCCAAATCTTTTACTTCTTTTGGCATATCAAATGATTTTATTTTTAACTTACTACATGCTTCATCAATCAAATCTATTGCCTTATCAGGTAAATTTCTATCTGGTATGTATCTAACACTCAATTTTGTAGCAGCAACGATTGCTTCATCAGAAATAGCAATCTTATGAAATGTTTCATACCTTTTTCGAAGTCCCTTTAAGATTTCAATGCTCTCTTCTTCTGATGGCTCTTTAACTTCTACAGTTTGAAATCTTCTTTCAAGTGCTGCATCTTTTTCTATGTGTTTTCTATACTCATCTATTGTTGTTGCACCTATAACTTGTATATCCCCTCTTGCAAGAGCCGGCTTTAAAATGTTTGCTGCATCAAGTGCTCCTTCTGCACCACCAGCACCTATTATAGTATGTATCTCATCTATAAATAATATTATATTTTTATTTGATGAAAGTTCATCTATAATTCTTTTAATTCTCTCTTCAAACTCACCTCTATATTTAGTACCAGCAACCATTCCACCCATATCAAGAGACACTACTCTCATGTCTTTTATCGTATCAGGAACTTGTCCTTTATTTATAAGTATAGCCAATCCTTCTGCTATTGAAGTTTTTCCAACACCAGGTTCACCAATAAGGCAAGGATTGTTTTTAGTTCTTCTTGATAGTATCTGAATTACTCTATTAATTTCTTTATCTTTTCCTATAACTGGGTCAATTAAATCGTGTTTGGCATATTCAGTTAAGTCTTTTGAAAACTGGTCAAGTATAGGTGTGTTTGACATAGGGTCAAACTTTTTTATATTTACAGATTTGTCATTTAATCCAATAGTATTGAGCAAGTCTACATACATTTTTTTTGTATTTGCGCCTTTTATCGTATTTAAAATCTTGATAGCGAGACAGTCTACATCTTTGAGTATAGCCATAAGTATATGTTCAGTTCCCACCTTATCAGCCCTCATGGCTTCCGCTTCTTCTTCGGCTCTTTTAAGTATTCTTCTTGCTGATGGCGAATATCCACTCGCATCCATTATGGATATGTCACTTCCACTATCAATATTTTGCTCTATCATTTTTCTTACAGTAAATTCATCAACACCATTTACTACAAGCATAGTATTTGCCACATTGTTTTTTTCTATTAATAGTCCAAGCAAAATATGTTCTGTCCCAACATAACTATGTCCAAAGCGTTGCGACTCAATTAAAGCAGTATGTAAAACTTTTTTTGATATTTTTGTATACTCCATTTACTAACCTAAATCCTCAATCTCATTTTCTTCTTCTTTATCATTATTATCGTACTTATCATCATATTTGTCACTAAAATCTTCTTTCTTATTATCTAAGCCATAGTCATCATCTAAATCATCATCTTTTACAGTTTCATTAGATACTCTTCTTGGTTTTGCAGAAAAATAATCATCATCGTCATCATCCATATCATAGTCATTTGGTTTCTTACTTGAGCCACCTCTTACTATTAATATAATCATAATGATTATTAAAATCAAAACTAAAGCAGCGAGTATAATAGTCACAGGAAAAATAATGTTAAATCTTTTTGATGTAGTATCATTACTCTCTTTTAAAGCATTATACTCGTTGAGCAAACTTTCATAGTCACCAGCATTTGGTTCTACTACATATCTCTGTATAGTATTATCTCCATTTCTTGTATCATATCTATAAAAATCTTGAACATTATCTTGATTTAATCCATATACTAAAAATACTTCTGGTGTAATACCATCTGGTGTATTCTTTGGTGCAAATACTGTAATTGATTCACCACCATTTTCATAAGTAACTTCTTTGTAGCCACTTGGAATTGCTACTTCTGCAGGCTTACTCAAAACAGTTATAGTATATGCTCTTGATGAAAATCTTTGACCATTTGCTATAACAGTTGTGCCACTTGTTACACCATTTTCAAACTTGGTTACATTGATGACATACTGCTTTGTAGTTTTTCCATCTGGTGCAGTTACATCAATAGTTACTTTATTCATACCAGTTTGAAAGTTCTCATTTCCAGTAATAGTTACTCTCGCATCCTTATCTTCTGCAAGAGCAGAAAGCACAAGTGAATCTACATCTGCATTTACTTCTGTATTATAAGATAATACACTTGCATCAAATTCTCTGTCGAGTTCTCCTGGTGAAAATTCTAATTTTTGAAGATTTGCATTTTTTGACTGTGTATTAGAAGGTTTGATAGTTACTTTTGATGAACCAGTTTTTGTAATATTGATAAGATTATCTGTTGTATCATTTACTTCTTGGTCCACAATAGTTATATTTGTTGTACCAGCATATAATGCACGGAACTTTAATTGAAACTCAAGAGTTCTTGTACCAGAACTTTTTCCATAACCAGTTCCATTCATTCTAACTGTTCCAGCACCACCTTCAGCATTGGTTCCTTCCATAAACTCTATCATGTTAGGGTCATACTGAATGGTTATATCTGCTGATTTAACTCGTACATCTGTTGATTTAACCTTGCAAGACACACTAAAGACCTTATCTCTTGTCACTGTTGGATCTCCAAATTGGATAACAGCAGTTCCTGCAAATGTTGCTGCTGCAAATAAAATAACAAGAATAAAAGTTGTAAAAATTAATTTTAAAGACTTGAAGTTTTTCATACTTCCTCCTACATACCTGGGGCAACACCTATTTTAACTTGTGTTCCTCCAACATTATTTATTTGCCCTCCAGGACTTGTTTGTCCTATGTTATTACTAATATTGTTTTGTATATTATTGTCAGTACCCATTTGTATACCACTATTAGTAGGTACTAAAACTTGTGCTAAACTATAAGGGTTATAAGTATTTCCTTCAACACCAGGTCTATATATATTTATATTATATTGTCTTATACTTCCATTTTCAGCAATGCAATAAATTATTGCCGTTGTATATGATGTCATAGTTAAAATATTTCCAATTCCACCAACTGCTGCTTTTTTGTCATATGCCTCTGCTCCTATATATATAGAATTGGCATTTGCATCTATAACTACTGAATAATTACTATTGTCTGGGTTAAATGTTGGTGTCAATGTGTAATTTGCCACCGCAAGCGTTTTAAGTTTATTATTAGGGCTACCATCACCTGTTGGTATAGGACAATTTGTTTCAGGCATATTTTTATATACTGGGATTTTAAACTCATGTGGCATCTTGAGCATTACCTCATCATATGCATTCCCAAGTATTTGTCCCTCTTTTGCAGCGCCTGACACATTAGTCATGTATTGATGCTTAAATAAATTTTCACCTTGAACATTCCATTTCTTTAAGTAAAATGTATCTTGCCCACTTTTTACATAACTATTTGCATAAAAGTCACAAAGTCCATAAATACCTTTTTCCTTTGAGTTCCAAGGTCTATTATAAGAACCTACTGCACTCGCATACTTAAGTCCATTTTCTATAGCAGTTAAATCATTACTCTTAAATGCATTGATATTTCCAAAGTTGTAGTAACCTTTAAATTTTGCATTGTTACCTGATACAGATTCACTTCCATTTTTGCCAACTTCTTGTAGAATCATAGACACTATGCAATAAGGATTGCAGTTTACTTGTCTGCATGCATCAAATATTAATTCTGCATAAGTGTAAGTTCCCTTTGGCATATATGTAAATGGAAATGATTCCATAGTCTCTTCATAATTTCCATCTGGAGTAACTATATTTGAACTTTGATTATTATTTATTATACCTGCTGCAGGACCAAGTCTTTCTATATCACTGTATGGACCGTTTACACTTGAAAATCCATAAACCATATCATCATTTGTTTTGTTCATAAGTATCGGTATAACTATAGTATTTGGGTCAAATGGAATTATTTCTGTCCCTGGATATATTATTCCTTGATTTATAGTTTGATTTATATTTGTCAAGCCTTCAGTTTCTACTTTTGCATCAAGAAATGTTCCTTTTACCATTTCTTTCACACCATCAAGGGAATGAATATTTGCATTAAACGTGTGATGCTCAAATTGAAATATATATGGGTCATACAAAAAGTTTCTTGGGTCCATATATGCTGCTGTTACTTCTCTACTTGCTGCGACCCATGCACTTCCATCAAATGTAGGCCAAGTAGAAGTGTTCCAATCATATTTACCTACATCTGTTGACTTATAAGAAGATATAGATGTAGCATTAACTAAAGTTCTCGTTCCTATAAGTTCATTTTCAAGTACATAATTAAAATCAAGATTAGTATTATGAACAGTAAATATCCAATTTGGATAAGTTGCATGGAGTTCTCTAAGACCGGCTTTATATGATTCTGGAAATCCTTTCATATTTAAGTCTTGTTCAAAACTCGCATCATACACATATGTTGCAACCTCTTTACAAAAATCCGACCTTATATATCCAGTTTGGCCATTATAATTAAACTTATACCATTTTTTGCCATTTGCCGTGGCATCATTTACAAGTTCAAGTGGTGTAATCTTTTGTCCAAGGTTCACAGTACCAAGAAGCCTATAATTAGTTCCAGGTCCTGTTCGCACATTAACACTTGTTCCTTTTACAGTGACAAAACTTGGCATAGCATAAGTATTTATCACACTAAAAGACCCAAAATGCGGATTAACTATGATAAAAGACACACACAAAAAAAATATAAATGTGCTCTTTACACATTTTCTAAGCATTTTAATCAATACACATATTATATACTATTTATTGCTTTTTAGCAAGAAAAATAAGTGGTAAATAAGTGGTGTTATTTGAAATAAATATCATCTAAAAAATGCATAAAAGCAGAACCTTTCGGTCCTGCTTTATTAAATAATATCCACTTTAGTTCCTTTTTATTGTTTTTTATTCATACAGTCTTTATATCCTTATTCTAGCAACTGGCAACGCCCCTTGTCATCAATTTTTACTCTAGACCAGCCAATCTCTACAGTTGCATTTGTCATCATTACACCATATTGGTCAAAATAATATACATATCCATCAATTTCTTTAAGTTCATTTTTTACAAGTTCTAAACTACTTGGATCAAAATAATACCATTTATTGTTAGCTAGCCCAAGCCATCCCTTGTGAAATGTTCCACTTTTATGTCTAAAATATATTTTGTCACCAGTTTGAATAATATCCCCTGCTAATCCTGCAGATATAACCCTGGTTTCATTTGAAGTAGCATTTCCTTTGTAATTATTTATATAGTCAGTTATTAAATCTTTACTATTATAATTAGTTCCATTCTTACTATTTGAATTATTATTTTTGTAAATGGGATCACCATCATAAGTCCAACCTATAATGCCTTTTTCATAGTCATCAGGTTCCCCATCTCTTTCCTCTGGAAATAAATCATAATAATACCCACTATCACCAAGTTTATCTTCTAAATCACCATCAGCATAGTCAGGTTCCCCGCCCTTGTATGCATCTGCAA
Organism: Lachnospiraceae bacterium; assembly: GCA_017934175.1. Lineage (GTDB taxonomy): Bacteria > Bacillota > Clostridia > Lachnospirales > Lachnospiraceae > UBA3633. The sequence continues at coordinate 43,226 of JAGBKB010000028.1, forward strand.
CTGGGTCGTAATAATATGAGGCAAAAGAGGTAAAGCAAATTTTGCATATACTGATGGCAAATATAATTCCAATAATTACTCGTTTAAATATCATAACTCACACCTACCTGCTACAAATAATTGTTTATACTTTTATCCCACTCTATTTCTCCAAAGCACTCAGTAAGATCATCTAAATTAATGTAAAAACTAGCTTTATCACTTGAACCATATTTTTCAATTAATATATTTATTTTTTCTTCATCAAATAATACACCTTTATCTGCCCAAACTAACTTCAAATAGTATGGTATATTATCTTCTTTAAGTTTATTTATTATAGTTTTTGAAACTGTCCAATTGGGTTTAGCATAAGAGAAAAATCCTTTTTCATAATAGTTTACATTTTTTTCTTCATATACTTTAAAACTAATATCTTTTTTTATAATTACTCCTTCAGGTATATTGGTAACATGCTCAAATTTCTTGTCTTTTATATCATTTGTATTATTATTTGAAGGAAGATTAAAGATATAATTTAATATAACAATTCCTACAATAAAGCAAAAAACTATTCCACCAAAGCCAAATGCATCTCCAACTAAACCTATACATTTACCAATCAACCTTAAAATAAATAACACAAGATATACTATAATTATTTCAAAAATCATTAATGACAAACTTTGAGTAAAGCTTAATTTGGGTCCATCATAATCATAAGTATTTTTGTGTTTATTTCTTTAATAGTGATTTGATTTATAATTCTTTTCTTCATAATCTCTACTATGATAATCATGCTCCCATGGGTCATAGTTAATACTATCCGGGTCATCTTCATCTATCATTGCGTCCCAGCCTAAAAAAACTCTTCTTCTGACATGCCACCGAATGAATTATCCATTCTATCACCTTTCAATAAACTCAATATAACTATATTACTACTTCTAGTTTCTTAAGTTTTGCACTAATTATACTTAAGCTATTATAAAAAATTATTCCGTCCCCAACGCCTTAAATACTGCATCTTCAGGGGTTGAATAAAATAATAAGCTAAACTTTGATGCTAATTCAGATGGAATTGTTCCCAAATCACTTGCAGCACTTGCTGGCAACAAAACCTTTTTAGCACCGGAATCCAAACAAACTTGTAATACATCCGCCAAGTCATTAATTTTATTAATAGTTCCTGCAATCGTAATTGACCCAAGAACAACAACTGATGAAAGAATAGATTTTTTCAATCCTGAACTAAATAACGAAATTAATTCAGCAAGTGAAATTTCTTTACTTGTTCCCACTCCTTGTAAATCTGCAATATGCATTAAATAATCAACATTATCAATTGGAATATTTTGTGCCACATGTCCTTTATTGGCTTTAAAATAATTATATGCTATTTGTATACATTCTTTCGAATCTCTATCACTACAAGCACCTGTTGGATTAATTTTACCATGTCCTTGCACACTTTCAACTTCAATTTTATAAGTTCCAAGTCTTCCACTTGAACCAAGACCTACGCTATATACTTGTCCTGCTTTCAAAGTTCCTTCTGGTATCAATTTCCCACCACCTATTTCTGGCACTGATACATATTTTTCTTCCATAGTTTCTATGTCAATATAAGAAAAATTAACATCATAAAATTCCATTCCGCCTATTTTCTTTAATTGTTCTTTAACTCTTCTTCTTCCTACAAGAGCATATTGCAATGCTTCCTCAATTTCTTCTTTTGTATACTCACCGTTTGGATACATTAGCTTTATAAGACCAGATACAGTTTTTCTCACAGCTATAACATCTCTTTGATTAAGATTTGTACCAAGTCTAAAATACTTATCTAATGCATCAGAGAAAGATCTCTTTCGCATCTCTCTCATAAACTCTGACAAATAATCTGTAATAAATGCATAATCATCAGTTATTAATTCTGGTCGCATTTTAGGTATTTCCCAACCAGGTAAATAGTAATGCATTCTATCAAAAAATGCTGTATCATTTGCCATTGCCTCAGGAAATGGTTCAAATAGATGTGATGTTTTCAAAAGCACTTCAACTGTTTGGTTTATATTTCCTACAAATACCATGGATGCAGTTGCATTTTTCTCTTCTTTGCCTCTAGCAAATGAACCTGATGCCATATAGTCTTTCATTATTTGTATACCATCTTTATCTTTAAATGTAATCCCTGCAACTTCATCAAATGCTACACAATCCCATAGTCCCACAAGCCCTACTTTTTTTGTAGACATATTATAAAATAAATTTGCAACTGTAGTTTGCCCACCCGATACTAAAATACTATTTGGTGATATCTCTTTATATATATGAGATTTACCAGTTCCCCTTGGCCCAAGTTCACATAAATTATAATTGTTTTCAACAAGCGGAACTGCTCTTTCAATAAAATGCCATTTTTGATTATCACTTAACCTAGTAGCTTCTATACCCATTGATCGAATTAATAAATCCATCCATTCTTCTTTAGTAAATTTTTTTCTATTGTTAAAAATAATACCTAAATCAATATTTGGAACTTGTATCGGATCCAAATTAGTAATTGACCAAGATAGACCATATTCCAAGCCTTCATCAGTATGGTATGACACTTTCACTATACACCATATACCACCAACTAAAAGTTTTTCATATTTTTTCACAACATCTGCATTTATATAAGCATCTTTGATCCCCAGATTCGAAAAAGTTGCCACATACACATCTTTCTTGTCATTTAATTGCACTTCAACTTTGTCAATTATTGTATATATTCCTCTTTCTTTAATCTTTGATTTGATTTTTTCGGCTTCATCAGGACGAACAAAATTATCTGAAAGTATTCTCTTTACAGTTTCAACGCCTTCACTTATAGCTTTTTCATCATCTGTAGCGCAATACATTCCAAGCAAATACTCAAGCACATATACTGGTACATTTGCACCTTCTTTGATTTTTTTAGTCAAATCTTTTCTAACTACTTTACCAGCAAATGCTTGATTTAATTTTTCACTCATTTCGTTCATTGCACACCTACCTAAAAATCAAAATTATTAACTATTACTATGTCTATAACAAATTCAATTTCTTTAACTACAACATTAGTTTCTTCATCTATAATTACTAATTTATACTTCGCATCCTTATTATAACTTATATTCTTAAATACAAACTTTTCTTTAAAATATCTATCCTTTATATCTTTAGACGACAAGTTTGCAACTATAGTGGTTTCATCAGAAATTCTATTGCCATCTTCATCTTCAAAATGAAGTATATATCTGCATTCTCTCAACTCATCTGATACACTATTATCTTGCACGAAATCTAAATATGTTATGGCATTAGTGATTTTTCTTGAGAGTCCACTATATGTAATTGACACTTTTTTCCCTAGTCTATTGTTGCCCTTGCTATCTTCTCTTTTTGTTTTCACATATATTAGAGGAAGTATCAACTCTTCTGGCAATGCTCCACCATGTATATACGAATTATAATTACCCTGTTTATAAAATTGATTATAACTCTTAGGGATATTCACATACTTATTTTTTGTATCTGTAATATACGACATATCTATAGATAATATTCCAGGCTCTTGAACCTTATCAGTTGTATATGTGTATCTATCTTTAACCAAAACCCCATCGCTGATTTTTTCTGTCTTCATATGTGATTCAACTTTTTTATTTTGATAAAAGAATCCATGATCAGATGTGACAAAAAGTGTAACACTACTAAATGTTGTATGCAAATCTATTATCAATTTTTTTAATTCTTTAATACATTTGTCACAAGCTTCAAAAACTCTATTCTCATCGTGCTCACCAATTTTATCTATAACATTATGATAAATATAAATAATCTTATAACCTGATAAATCTTTTTTCCAATCATTTTTTGTTTTATTCATTAAATCTTCATACTTAATAGCGAGTGACTCAGGAAACTTATTCTTTAAAACTTTATCTCTATCTAATACTGTGCTTGTTTTATTATTATCTATTAGGACATCATCTTTTTCAAGAGCCAATTTGTTATGTGGCAACAATGCTGCCATTCCTAATTTTGTGTACGAAGGTACTGTGCAAAGAGCAGATCTCATTTCTGCATTTGATGCAAACTTATTAATTTCAAGATATAACTCTTTTCCGCATTCATATCTTAAAGCATCTGAAATTATAACAAATACCCTCTCTTTTTTATCTTCAAAAGGTTCTATGTTGTTTTTATAAAAATCTTGCTGCTTTTCAATAGTGTTTATATTATAATCATTTTTTTCAGATATGAGTTTGTACCATTTCTCTTGAATTTCTTGAACGAAGTCCATATCATATTTATTATTTACTGATTCAATCAAGTCTTTATATATGTCGCCATTTTCAACATGCATTAATGCTATACTTATTTTTCTATATATATAATCTATCTCTTGATATTTATCTTCATACAATTTTACAAACTCTTCAATTGTTTTTATATTTTTTACATCATTTATAGTAGTAATCTTGTTGAAAAAGTATAATGAATATTCTAAAACCATATAATCATATTCAAAACTAGTTTTATACCAATATTTCTTCTTTCGTCCGTTAATTAAATCTATAAATTCATCATATTTATAACTGTTGTCTAAGATTCTTTTTACAATATCACTTATTATTTTTCTATCCACTTCCCTATATGTATCTACATTATATAATGACTCAACATCAATATTATCAATTATATCCGATATTCCAATTTTTGCATACGAATCATCAGAAATCTTGTTGAATACTTCAGTAGTTTCTATATCTTTCATTAACGAATTGGCAAGAATATACGAATTTGTGCTTGATTCTTGATTATAAAATACGCCATAACGATCTATTACCTTTCTAATAGAATCTGTAATCTTTAAATCTTTCACAAAATGAGTAAATAATATTCTATAAAATTCATTTTCAATGTCTGTATTATCATTTAATTTAACATATAAATAATCTTCAAATAATTTAAAAACAAATTGCTTTGCAAATTTCATCATATCATAATAAGTTTTTCTATCTTCATAATATGATTTAATATAGCTCTTAAGAATTGCATCATCAGTCGTATTGTCTATTCCGAGTATGATTGAAATTATCACCCTCTCAACATCTTGCGGGTTCATATCACTATTTATTCTATCTTTAAATTTTGCTTCTCTTTTTTTATCTCTAAAGAATAACTTATACTCTTCTAATACATTTTTACAATCAATAGATAAATTATATTCATTTAACTTAATTGTAGTATTATCAGGTATAAAAATATAGTCATAATTAAACGACTCAATATCCAATAAATAATTGTTATCTTTTGCAGATGGTCTATCAAATGGCAGATATATGACAATATCATTTGTTTCATCCAATATTTCTATATTATACCTTATCTCTATGCTATTATTTTCATATATATAAAATTTAGCATTTTTAATTTTGTCGCTTAACTCATCAGTATAGCTACCATTAATTATTGATTCAACCAACTCTTTATAATCTTTATTTTTATCATACCAAATGATTATCCTACGTTTTTGCGACATGCTATCAAATGAATTTCTATTTTTACCATTTAGATAATCATCTAGTAGTTGTAATGTTTTATTCATATCTAATCCTTCTTCGCTAATACATCAATAAATTTTTGATAATTTACATTTATACCATCATCAAGATCTATTTCAATGTTTTGATTTGCTAAGTGAGCTATTTTTTCTTCAAATGCTCTTATTTCTTCTATTTTCTTTAACAAGTTCTTATACTCATTTTGCAAACTTTTCTTAATCTTTACATTTGACTCTTCATCAATCTTTCTTTCTAAATCTTTTTTATCATTCTCGTATGCATTCTGTATCTTATGAACATAATTCATACGAATATTTGCAAGAAGCGATTTATCATATCTATGCATATATATGAGACATTTAAATGCATTATTTTTTCCACTATCAAACATCCAATATATGGGTCTCTTCTGATATACTTTTAAATGATCTTTATAAAATCCTTTTATAAAATATTTTTTTATGATGTCTTTTGGCAGATCTCCATCATTTCTACCAATATCTTCAGCAAGAGTCTCTGCTATAAAATTAATATTCTCAGTCAAAGTATCTTCTCCATAACATACTTTCAAAAACTCTATAAATCTTGTAAGTATATCATCTGTTAAATATTCTTTTTCAGTAATTGGTATGACATTATCTTCATCAACTTTAAATTTTAAGGCATTCAAATCAAGACCAAGTTCTTTAAATCTTTCTTTAAAATCTCCTCCAGCATAAATTAATCCTTCTTTTTCTAAGGAGTATCTACCAAACATACAACCTACTGCATAAGAAATAAGAGATTTTATCTCACGAAGTTTATCTGCTTTTCTGACTGTCACATCTTTATCATCTACTTCGGGTGTAAGTTCATCTTGTAAGCCATAAATATCTATGAAGATGCGATTAAGTTCTTCCTCATTTGCTTTCAGAGTGTTGAATCTATCTTCGCACTCTTTTTCCCATTCTTTAAAATTTTCACTTATTAATCTTCCCATATTCAATCACCCTTATTAACTAAATAATATTTTCTGCCCTTATTCTCACCTTCTGCTCTAAGTGTGCCTTCCTCTACCATTTCATTTAAAAGCCTTTTTACAGTAGCCTCTCCAAAATCCATTGATTCTCTTACAATTGCATTGTTTACAAAATCCTGTGTTTTAAACAGCTCAATCACTTTGGTTTTTCTTTCAATATCGGTCATTTTACTATTTGACCGATTTATATCGGTCATTTTATCGTTTGACCGATTTATATCGGTCATTTTATCGTTTGACCGATTTATATCGGTCATTTTATCGTTTGACCGATTTATATCGATCAAATCCTGGGTAGTTTCTTGTGTAGTCTTGCCAATTTCTCGGGTAGTCATTGGGGTAGTGTCATCCTCAAGAAAATCCTTATTAATTGGTAAAAATACTGTAAAATAACTCCTGTCTTCATCTGTTTTAAATACTGGCTTTGGAGACTTATTGTTTTTCATAGTTCTAAGTATTGTTGGCATACCTGTATTTCTGCCTTCTGCCATATCAAGTTCTTTAAGGAAATCCCCTATACGACGATTCCTATATCTAACTGATTGCATTTTACCAATTTTTATATCACTATCTTTTATAGACCTATCTGGTCCTGGCACACTATTTATATATAATCCATCACTTTCAGATACTACTGTTATCGGTTCAGGGGTTCTATAAGATTTATGATATACTGCATTAGTTAATGCTTCTTCTATAGCTTCATATGGATAATTAAATACTCTAACAGCCTCAGCTTGACCCTTTATTTTATGAACTTTCTCTTTGATAATATAATTTTTAATATACATAAGTGCATCTCTTAATTGTTTATCAAGTGGACCTTTAAAAATCTTTTCGGTCATTCCTTCGCCAGTAGGATCAGGTTTATCTACAACTTCAATTTGAGCACATCTAAAGAAATTATCTGGTCGCTCATTAAAAAACATAAGTCCTACATTTACTGGTCTCATATTTTCTTTGCTTCCAGTTACTATTCTCAGACTTTTTGCAATATCAATTTTAGATAAATCTTCATTTTCAAGTAAGCTACTATCTACATTATTTAAAAACTCATCAATTATGTTATTCTTTAAATCTTTAATGTCTGCATCGTTATTTGCTCTATCGTCGAATGGAACATCTCCATTAAGTTCAAATAATTCTTTTACCATTTTGTCGTTTGCTTTTACAGTGCTTGACATCTTGCGGACATAATAGCCATAAACTCTTTTTTTCTCATCTTTTATATAATTAATTGGACATTTATATGGTCTATCATTGCCACCCGGACACCAGATCAAAACAAAATTCTTTCTCTTGTAAGTAACATTGTCAACCACAGGTATGTATTTTGGTTCTATTAGATTTGAGATTTTTAAAATATCTTTATTAATCTTATCAATCTCACTTTTCTTTAGTCCACTACTTTCAATATCAATCACACCGTTAACTTCATTCATTCCTATGACAATATAACCACCACCCCAATTATCTATGTCATTGGCAAATGCATCAATAGTGTGAAGCACAACTTCAGCAATTAAACTTTTCTTATACTCAATCCTTGCAGATTCAACTACATTATTTTTTATTAAGTTTTCAAATGAAATTGGAATTGACATAATTTTACATATTCTCCTTTGTCTTTTATATAAGTTATTGTGTTATATCTAAAGACACTTCGTTATTAATATTATAAATACTTATATTATAACCATTTATGATTTCTTCCCTACTTATAACTATTTTTTTTAAGTAACTCTCACTCTGTATACTTGTTTTAATCTCACAGTCATAGTATTTATACTGCATAATCTCACAAATTATATTACCAGTAAAATACCTATACTTACATACCAAAAATGCGACAAAAAGAAAATAAATTAAAAATAATATAATTCCATCGACACTTATAAAGTCAAATGCAAAAAGTGGCAAAACATACATAAATACATACTCCATAGTGAAACTCCTTTTAATATTATAGTTCACAACATAGCCATTATTTGATTCTGCCTTGTTCTTAATATTTAAAAATGACCCAAATATTTTCCAACATATCCCTAACAGTAGAAGTATTACTATAACAAAAACTATTTGGAATATATGATTTTTTAATATATCACATCTAATATTCAATCCATAAGATATAAAATATTTATAAGACAACTTAAATATAATTGATATCCATAAAGGTATTAATGAAATATACAAATTTGCAAAATAATACATATACTTTGTCTCCTATATTTTTTCGGCATTTGATACTCTATACATACTATCATCAACTATATTTTTCATTGCTTTATTACACAATATTTCATATAATTTTTTTGCTTCTTCTATCGTTTCAATTTTAATTAACCCTTCTTTAGTGATTTTCAAGTTTAATTCTTTTGCCACTTCTTTCCTTTTATGTTTTGAATTTTTAATTAAATCATATGTCTCTTCATTAAACTTCACACACAATCTTTTATTACTATTGATTACATTCTTCATTTCATTTATATTATCAATAATACTTTCTCTTTCCAGCAAATCGCATACTTGCCTACTTTTAATTTTAAAGGTTCTTTCTAAATCAAACAATCGTTCTACTTTATCATTAAAAACATATATACTATCATCATATATAATTAGATCAAAATCATCTCTTAAATATAAATACTTATCATCAATTTCTTTATACTTTCTATCATTTAGAAAAAAAGCTCTTTTTAGTGTCTTGTGTGGTGATGATATCGATATTAAAAATACATTTTTTTCTTCAACTTTAAATACCAATGCATATCCCTTTTTAAACTTTAAAGGGTCAGAATCTACATCTGCTGTATCTATTGAATTAATAAATTTTATACAATTTTCTCTAATAAGTTCATCATCTATACTTAATTTATAAATTTTGTTAGATAAATACTCATTATCAAAATTAGATACTGTTTTACTGACTAACAACCCCGTATCTTCAGCAATATATTTATCATTTATATCTTTTTTTAATTTCGTTTTTGATTTAATATTGTCTAATTCTATTTCTCTAGTTTGATATATCATTTCATCTTTTTGTTTTTTATAATTCATTAAAACTATTTTTATATTTCTTATATTTATTATCCTTGAAAAAATCAGATTTAGATTTTGCATGATTCTTAATACCTCCTATTTATCTTTATATAACTTTTTTCTATCATTATTTTTTTATTATCTTTAATACTGATAAAAACTTTATTTTATATTTAGCACATTTGGAATCTCATTATATTCAATTGGTGTGTAATCTTCCATATTATAAATAGAATACTCTTTATTCAATATAGGAAGCTGGTATTGTTCCATGCATAAATATTTCAATTTATCATTTTCAATAAATATGCTACCTATAGCTGGACTAAAATAAAAATTCTCTATATTTGCAAACACAAAATAATTAAACATATCAATTTTATATTCGTCACTATGTGAGTTAAAATCATGCATTATATCTCTATACTTTTTATCAGCTTTGTGATAAAACAGCAACAATAAAGTTTCACTTTTTAACGGGAATACGCAAATATGCATAATTTGTATATCAGTTAATTCTTTTTCACTAAAAACATCATTAATTTGCCTATTATTATAATCGTTTATCGCAATTGCACTTTGTGCTGCTATCTTTGTTTGATAAGGTAAAACTTTTTTATAAATAATATTAAAAGACCCCTTTTCATCATTTTCTATAATTCTTTTATATATTTCTAATCTTTGTTTATAATCTCTTATGTCCCAATTTTTCCAACTTACTACTAGTTTTAACATATCATCAGGAAAATCCTCGCTATACAATTTATATAATTCTTTTTCATAATGCCTTTTATAAATCATTTGACTAACATTTTTTAAAGCAATCTCAGCCAATAATTTATCACTAAGATTTTCATCTAACAATTTATCTGGCTCTTCATAGTCCTTAAACCATTTTTGGTCACAGTCACTACAAATATTATTAAATGTTCCCGCTTCTTTTGTACCAAGTTTCTTTTTCGTATTTGGCATCTCTAGTATTAAACTTAAATCATTTACAAATCCCTGCTCTGAAATATTTTTTAAAATATACCTCGGAATTGAGTGAGAATTACAATAACTACTCATTTTCTTTCCGCATAATAAACACTTATCCTGCTTTGCCTTTTCTCGTGCTAATTTTTCTATTCTATTTAATTCTTTATTTAAATATAAGCCTTCCATTCCAATGCTCCAATAGATACTTTTTAATATCTGCTTTACACATATGTTGAACTGTGTTCCGTTTTTTTGTTTATCGCATAATTCCCTAATAACTTGACAATTCTTTAAAATTTGATAAACTATATGCATAAAGGATTGTGTTTTTTACCGAAGGTTTAGCCATGCGGGGTGCACTTTCCTTTTTTTATTCTATAACAACCCATTTCCCAGCTTTTGTTCATCCTTCATGTTTTATCACATTTTGCTTTTTCAGTTTATTAATATAGTGTTTCACGCTATCAATTGTAAGCTCAAGTTTTTCAGTTATTTCATTAGCTGTTATTGAATGATTATTTTCTATTAATTTAATAATATCTATTTCTATTTGTTTTCTTTTGGGTTTTTCTTTTGGGTTTTCTTTGGGGGTTTTCTTTGGGGTTTCTTTGGGGACGACTGACTATCACCATTATTTGCAGTCTCTCTAAATTTTATAGAAATCCATTTGTAATTTATGCTCTATTAATAACTACCACATTACTCTCATAATGACTTACACCATCTTTATCAATATAAATAATAATTACTTCTCTCATATTCTTACTATCATTTAAGATTGGTCTCAAAACAAGTTCTTTATTTGAATCCCAAGTAAAGTAATTAAATTTAAAGTCTGTAACACCCTTTACTCTTGGTTCACCCGAAATATTATGTATGTCAATATCTATATTATTTACTTCTTCATCAGTTATCTTATCAATATGCAATTTTCGACCTATTATATATATTTTTTAAAATTCATAATTATTCCCTTTTCTTTCCTTAACTTTAATCTTTTTTATCTTCATATTTCGCTATTAAATAATTTACAAATGCAGAACAACTAACTAACATATATATTGCATCCTCTCTTTTTGCTCCATTTTCTATATCACCGATGTGCCTAATCATTTTTTTATCACTAGCATATCTGCAAATATTTAATTTTTTATAGTTTTATATTACTATTAAATAAAACTCTTCCTATCTCAAACAAGTACCCTAATTCTTTTAACATCGGCTCACACCCATTAATGCACCAATTACAATCTATATTTTGATTATTTTCAATAAATACATATTTTTCACCATCAAACCTGTATATATTAAAAAATCTCTTTAAACTTATTTCATTATAGATAGGTAATTTCCCTTCACCTTTAATTATAGCTGAATTAATTGAATGGTTACTGGCTGTTACAAATATCAAACCTAATTCTTCAATTAGAACAGCTTCTATATTATTATTAACACTTATATCTTCAAATCTAAATTCATTTCCGACATCATTCCCTATACCAATCAAGTTATCAAACACTCTATCCATATTCCATATTGAAGTAATAATTGGTGTATCTTTAATCTTATAAACCTTATCAACACAATAGTAATCCGACAATAAATTATAAGGCAAAAATGAACTAAATAATCCATATCTTTCGTATTTTGCTCTATAATAATCACAAAACATATTTAATTTTGCTTGTATGCCATTAGTTAAAAACTTTAAATATCTATATATTAAGATTTTATCCCCTCTTTCTATGAGTTTATTAAATTCCATAAAAAATAACCCAAAGTTATCTAGATAATAGCTATCAGCTTTCTTGCTATTAATATTTTTAAATATTACATCTAAAATCATATGTCTACTTTGCCACACTATTGATTGTCATCAAATCTTTTTAAACAACCAAGTTTAATTAATTTAATCCCCATTTGTATTTACTTATATATTGATAATATCCTTTCATAAGAACTTTTTGCAACCCTCTATTATATAACAACCCTTTGTACAGCTTTTGTCGAGCCATCTCGTTTTATCATATTTTGATTTTTAAGTTTATTAATATAACATCTAACACTATCAACTATTGTATTTAGTTCTTCAGTTATTTCATTAATTATTATTAATATATTATTTTCAATCAATTAATTTAATTAGTTTCAATCTACTAACTTTATGAGTATCTAACTTTAGCTATTATTAGCTTAAATTTAAATGGAAACTTAAAAGTGCCTACTATACTCGTCTTAATGATACTACCCCTTGTAGCTTTGCCATATAACTAACAATATCTTTTACATCTATAACATTGTTTTGTAATCTATGATTTATTGAAAGTTCATCGTAAACATTAGCTATTAATGGTAATTTCAATATAAAACTAACAATATTAGGGAAAAGACCTACATCATTTGCAACACCTGCACCGCTAAGCAATAAATCAAAAACATTTGACTTTTTAATTCTAAATGTAGCAATATCGTTATTTATCTCATCAATTAACTTATTAGCCATACTATTTTTTTTATCACTAATAAATTTCACAATATTTAATAATTTATTTGTTGTTCCATATTTTTCTGAATAATCAATATAATTATGTATACTAATTCCTTTATCACAAGACAATAGTTTCAATGCATTATTATTCTTATCACAAAAATATGTAAAATTATTTATATCTGCACGTTCATATTCAAATGGATACATATGAACATTCAATAGAGAATACAATAAACTAGCCAATTCGGCATCAGTTATATTTTTACTATTAATTACACTAGGAAAATATGATGCTTCCAACATTGCAGCAATGTGAATCGATGATGAATAAAAAACAATATCGCTTATTTTGTCAGTTTCTATAACATTATTAATACCCAACCACATAATATTTTGTGGGCGAGCCAAATTTATCAAATTTTGTATATAATAATATTGATAATATGGCCACATTATGTACTTATAAAATTGATTCAGAGCAAAATCATCATTCTTTAAAACTTTCTTCTGTAATTCTATTAATTCACTTTCTTTAAAATTCCATTTTACCCTCCATTTTTTATACATATTACAAAAAAATAGTGCTGTTATATTGTTTAATCCTCTAAGGGAAATAATATTTTTATTTTTCTTATATAACTCATTTAGCAATTCTTGATCATAAAAATCATCTCTAGCGGTTAAAACAATTATGACCCTTCCTCTTTCAACAAGTTCAATTAAATCATTTTTTGTTATTTCCTGCTCCTGATAAAATCTGTCCATATGATCGTTACTTGGCAATGACAAATATACTATGTCATAGATAAGAATTAGATTTCTAATATCAAGATAACTGTATTTATAAATTGTATAATCTATGTAACATTTACTTTTATCTTTAATATAATACTTTGTATCAAATAGTTCAATTTCATTAGAAAATATTTTTTTAGAATTTTCAAACCAATAGTCATTATCAAAAGAAGTAAACTCACTTTTTTTTGTTTTCACATTACTATATGTCACTATTTGTATTTCAACATCTTTAAATCCAACTCCAAGCCTCAAAACAAAATCTTTTATGTCACTTATCCCAATATTATTATTAAATATGTATATTTCAAGATGTAATACTGTTTCTTCTTCACTATAAGTAATATTGCTTTTAATAATCTTTATAGGGAATTTGCTTTCTAACAAATCAATCATATCTTCTCTATTTAAGTAAATCCCTTCTATGGTATCATTCGTTACATCTATTTCATTTACTACTTTTGTAAATTCTTTGGGCATTTCTTTTACTAAAGCAATATTCATATAAAATGGTTTGATTGCTTTATCAAACTCATTTTTTATAACATCAAAAAAATCTAACATATTAACCAACTGTATTTCATACTTAGACTCATTTATTTTATAAATTATTGTTTGCAACGAATAATAATTAGCACGCAAATTATTATCTGCACGCTTAACTACACCCTCTTCATGTGAACATTTCTTAAATTTTATTGTTATCACCCCCATTTTTCTATTTGCTATTGTAATTATGATTTATACATAATATTATCTTTATTATTTGTTTCTACTATAACTTGACAGTTTCTCAATTTTATAAAATATAGATATAAAGGACTGTGTTTTTAACGAATGTTTAGCCATATGCGGCACACTTTTCCTTTTTATATATTCCCTTTCGTTATTTGTAATTCCATTGGCAAATAAGTATTTATAGCATCTACTAGTTTACCACAATTTTTACTATTTAAACTATTTATAAAAGATGTATAATAAGATTCCATCTTATACCCTATTTTTTCGCCAACACTCTTATATAAACCTTTGCAGTTAAAAATCTTTAATATCTTTTTTAAATCTTTACTTAATAAAGCATCATTATACTCTTTAGAAATACTATTCTTTATATCATCAAAACTTTCACTTGAACACAAATTCATTATTTTGTCTTTAATTTCATCATCAGTATCTAAATTTATATCTATTATAGATAATTGATATTTAATTTCAGCTACAAATTTTTCATTAATTTGCTTATGCATCTCATTTTTAAACTTAGTTTCAATGATATAATCACGAGCATTTGCAATAGAGTCAGATAAGGATATCTTATTAGCCATATATTCCAACACTTCCGGAACGATTAATAAATTTTCAACTTCAGCAACATTTAATGCATATATATGTTTCGATTTATATTTTTTAATCTCGTTTTCATTTCGATAATCTCTATCAATTAATCCATAAATATTATAGTTAAATCCCATCTTCTCTTTCATATCATTCATAGCTATTGTTTTATTTATTACATTTGAGCAACTTCCACTTGGTATAATAAAATAGTTTGGGAACAAGCAAGAATATAAAGAATAATCAATACTATTACTTTCGCCTTCAACTAATAACACATCCTTCCTTGTTCCTAATATATCAAGCAACAATTCCTCTGGCAATTCGTTATTCTCAATCTTTTTATAATCCCAGTTATTTGCTCCATCATACGACTTCACCCAAACTTTTAATGACTGAAAATGCGACATAACAAAATCCATATCATGTGTAATATATATAAACAATATATCTGCTTTTTCAATCTCTAATGCTCTCCATAAATTATGCATAATTGATGGATGCAAGTGTAATTCAGGTTCATCAATAATGAGTTTTTCAAAAGGACTACATAAAGTTATTGCTGATAAATATAACACTGCTCTCTCTCCATCACTCATCTTACTTGCAGGATATTCTTTCCCTTCATATTCAGCAATAAACTTATCTCTTTCAAATTTTAATTTCCTATGAGGAAATACATAATTCCAAACACGAATCAACTTATCTATAATTGTATCTGGACAACTTGGCATTTTTTTCCCATTTTTTTCACAGTCTTTGCACTTTTTAAAAAAACAATCCAACTCCACACGATATTTAGCCAATAAATCCGATAGAGCCTCATTAAAATCTTGAATAAGTGTTGTTGCAAAATTGTCCATGCCACCATATTTGTAAATACGGTTCTTTTCATTTGAATGACCAAAAAATAGATAATTGTCGGCTTCATCAGCTGTTCTTAGCGTAATTGTATCATTAAATGTAAGGCTCCTCTGTCCAGTTATACGATAAAACATCCCTGCATTTTGTGTTTCCATCCAAACACCCAATCTACTTTTACCACTACCATTAGCCCCTATTATAAATATCGAATTACTATCTGTTGTATGTTCTTCTCTAATTCCTTCTTTGTTCGGTAAATAATATGTATAATTCATTATTACTCCTTTTTCTATTGATTATTATATTATACTTAAAACTACTACATAAAAAATTCTTCATGATTCAAAACTCAAAACAAATATAGCACTATAGCTAATCCTTACAATTATTTTTTCTTTGTCTAAAATGCTTTCTTGCCCATGTTACCCACTTTTTGCTCTTAGCAAACGTCCCACATAATCAACTATTTCATCTTTAGCCAATGTTATCAGAAACATAAAGAGCCAATATGAAAATGTTAATACAATATTTAGAATTTTAAAAGAATACTTTTCCTTATCTATTTTAATATATTCTAATAAGTGTTTAGGGAAAAATACTATTAAATCAATCCAATAAAGCGGTGATAATGCTTCCATATATCTCTTTTTATATTCACCTATACCATTATCAAATAATTCCATCATTCCCTTTACTAATGGTAAAATTGATGATGGATAATTAGTCATTACGCTCGCATTTTGTGTTGCAATCATTCCATATCCACTAGGTTGTGAAATTGTTGATGACACATCTTGTACATCTGCATCTTTTAACAATTGCATGATTTCATTTTTATGTAACGATGGATTAACATTTTTTTTAGCCAAAAAATCTAAATACTCATTTTGAAATTTTTTTAATTTCAAACACTTTATCAAGTTTACTAAAAACTTGTAAATAATTATTGCTGCAATGCCTATTATTACATTTCTTATCATATAAAGATACTCCTATGCCAACGGATGCTTTTTGAAATCCCAAGAGGTTTCAAAGGAATCCCAATAATTCTTTGCCAATTCAATATTTTTATTGACATACATTTCCGTTTGCTTATACTTATTACTATTAATTATTGGTATTCTTTCTATATCATAAACATTTAAAGCTAGTGTCGAACTAAATATTTTATTATAATACTTAGCAATTATAGAATTTAATAATGCCAAAATAGATTTTAAAGATAAAACCCTATTGTCTTTTACGAACATTGCTCTAAAATTCACATCAATAATAGCGTTATCCATATACCACCTTGAAGTGTTGCTAGCAATAGTTGAAAAAGCAACTGTTTCTTTAAAATAATATTCTTCATTTCTGATAGTTGATTTTTTATTGTTCTTAATTTCAAATCCATCATTTTCCCAATTTATTACATAGATTCTATTTCCGTACCATTTTTTATATTCAACTCCTTTTCCACCATAAATATATTCCTTGTATTTTTTATTATCACATTTCTTACTAAAGTCATTTATATCAATTTCGTACCAAGCTCTTAAGTAATAATCATTACCTCCAGTAGATAGTCCAACTTTCGTATCAACAAATTCACCATATGATTTATTGCTGATTAAACAATTATAAGAATTATCCTTGATCCAATATGCAAAAGTATATCCTTTAATCTTTTCAAACTTACTGTTGTTCACTAAATATTTTATAGAAGTATCTTTCTTTAAAAATCTAATTTCTTTCTCTTTGAAATCGCTTTCAACTAATCGATAATACAAAGTATCTACATTCTTCTTAATGTATGTGTTATATATAAGTGTTACTGTTTGAACGACTTCACCATTTAAATCTTCAAAAGCATATGCACCTAAATGTAATAAACTAAAAATAGTATAATTATTTATTATTTCTTTTCTAAACGCTTCATAGCTTTGTAAGAACATCCAACTTTGCATATTTATAATAGCATTATAACCATTTTTGTTGCCTAGAGTGTTAGCCATAAATGCCGTACACAAATCTGAAGATTGATTATTATAATTATCTTCTACATATTCTCTCAATCTTTCTGTAAAGTTTTTCTTTAACATATACGGCGGATTCGTCACCACCACATCATATTTCTTGCTAAGTATTTTAGAAACTCTAATTATATCCTTTAATCCTTCCCATAATAATCTATTAAATATGTTTGGTGTAGCTTCCTCAAAATATTTAGTAACCTTATCATAATCTTTTTCTTCTACTATAAGAAGTGATCCTATTTCTTTACCATTTTCAAAAGTATTTATAAGATAATCAACTATCTCGTGAACTTCTTTATCTTTAATGTCATTTGCATATTGTCTAAGCTCTGGGTTTGACTCAGGTATTGATAAAATATTAAGTGAATTGAAATCTATTTTATTAAATATCTCACTATCATATTCTCTTGCTTTAAGCATCACACTTATGATAGCGAATTGTCCCGCCCGATCATCTATATCAAGACCATATAAATTATTTTTAAGTATGAGTTCTGGGATATTTTTTTTATTGTAGCCAGCACTTATGTATAATTTCATAAATACGTATAATACAATTATTAAATTAATATATAAATCATATTATTTAATTTTGTATTACATCTCCTTTCTAAATATCTTTTATATATTATTTAAAATTTTATATAATAAATTTATTACACTGTGGATTTGTTTTTTCATAAA
>JAGBKB010000029.1 GCA_017934175.1 Lachnospiraceae bacterium
GCATATGTTATATCACCAGGACGAGCAGCCCCCATAACAGTCCCAACACGTGGTAATGGGACTGTGAGGATCCAGTGGGGTTGTGACAGATTATATTTCCCTGGTCGCATTGGGTCTGCATATCGAATTACATATGATGGTGCATCCTGGCGTGCCATTGATGGAACTGCAAGACATGTGTGGTCATTAAGAGATGTTGTAACAGGCCAAGATATAATAAAATATTCATCTGGGAATTTCGGTTCACCTTGGGATGGGAGTAATACTGAATTCAAAGTTTGGTCGGACTATTATTATATAGGTTATCATAACAATCGCCCATGGACTAAACACCCAGGTGCTGTTTGGGATGGACCAACATCTGATAATACCAACCAAAATGCTTGGACATCACAAGTACTTAAATGTTCATATAATCATTACCAGGTGGGAAATGCATACGCAAAGCCTGAAAGTGGATATGATACAAGAACAGTTGACAATTTTGCTGATACAGCCTATTGGCGTAAATCTGAACAACTTGATAGTTTTGTGCCTGGAAGTAATGGAAACAATTCAGATATTTTGGGTGCACCTGATTCAAGGGTTTTGAATGTAGTTACATCTTCTGATAATCATATGGTTTTTGCAGGCACTGCTTTTCTGCCATCACATAATGATGGAGGTTTTTGCTTACAGCCACGAGCATTGGCAGACACTGCAGCTAATACAAAAGTAACTTACCAAAATATTTTTACCCACTTCCGCGATACATTGTTTTTTTGGAATCACACAGGAGCCTCACAAGTTGCTGGTCCTTATAATAATAGATGGCATGTTGTATGGCCTGAGTGGCATGCTAATGCAAATAACAATTGGAAACAAGAGAGTAGCGATGACTTTTCAATGATTCGTGCTTCAGTTGTTTCTTATGAAGACAGCAATGGAAAAACACATTATCTTGACGAGGGACTTTATCTTGGAAAATATGAAGATGAAGGGAAGGTAGAGTTTAAAATTAAATTCAATGGCAATAATGGTATAAGTACAAGATTTGCCCTAAGTAAAAAGCCATTTGGATTTAATAGGAATGATAACGATAGAATAAAGTTTAAATTCACAATTGATGCTGAACCTACTACACCTGCAATAGAAGTTCCTGCTGGTGGTTATGGTGCTATCAATACAAACTATACAATTACTATAAAAGTAGATGATATAGAGAAAAATGATGAATTGTATATGATTTGGTGGCCAGAGAATTCTGGGGATTATGTAGAACTTGACAATATAACCGAGTATTATTTGGAGACAACTGGGTAGCAATATATTATAATCAAAGATTATATTTGACTATAATACTTAAATTTAAATGCTTCATAAAACTATTCCTTAAATGTTGCTGTAAAAAAGTAAAAGTTTTAGTATTATATAATATATGATTTTAGTAGCCTTTTTTACATAAAAGAGGCTATATTTTTTATTTATTTTTTTGGCTCTGTTATACTAATTAGTATATACTAAAATGGTAAAGAATGTTTATTTTACGAGAATTTTAGGCTTTTTAATATAAAATTCATAGTTTTTTATATAAAGTTTATAAAAATTTGATAAAATTAAAGTATAATATATGTATATTTATATCTAAAGGAGGAATAAATCTCAAATGATATTTTTAATAACAGGAGCATCATATATAGGTAAAACATTTTTAGCACAAAAAATGCTTGAAAAATATAAAACTTCTTATTTGTCTATTGACCATTTAAAGATGGGGTTGATAAGAAGTAAGCAAACGGATTTAACACCTAAAGACGATGATAAACTTACTACTTATTTATGGCCCATTGTAAAAGAAATAATTAAAACAGCCATTGAAAATAAACAAAATTTAATTGTTGAAGGTGGTTATGTGCCATTTAATTTCAGGAAGGATTTTGACAAGAAATATTTGGATGAAATTAATTTTATTTGTTTGGCAATGACAGATAATTACATTAATAATTATTTTAATGATATTGTTTTTCATAGTGAGGATGTAGAAAAAAGATTATACAATCAATGCAAAATTGAAGATATAAAAATTGAAAACAAAAAAGTAATTAATGGGTTTAAGAATGCAGGAGAAAAAATAGTTATGATAGATAATTCTTATATAGAAACAATAAATATGTTACTGCAAAAATAGATTTGTTGATTTTACAAAGTTTTTAGGATACATTAATTTTAACATAGTTTAATAATTTTGAGGGAATTGATTTTCTTGACGCGTCTGATTAACGCGTTTATTATATGGATTACAGTATGTTTAAAAACTTAATATGCGAAAAGTTTAAGCAATATGTCGGCATTACTCTATCTGATGAGCAGTGCTTAAGTTTTTATACTTATATGAATATGCTTATTGAGAAAAACAAAGTAATGAATCTAACTGCCATAACTGAACCCGAAGAAGTTATTATTAGGCACTTTGTTGACTCTGCTATGGCTATAAAGTTTTATAATGATATTTTGTCAGATAAGAAATATATTGTTGATGTAGGAACTGGTGCTGGCTTTCCTGGATTGCCACTTGCTATAATTTCTTCTAATTCTTCATTTGTATTAAATGATACACTTGGAAAGCGAATCAATTTTTTATCTGAAGTTATTTCTGAACTTAACATTAAAAATGTTGAGTTGGTAAAATCTCGTGCTGAAGATTTTGGTCATGATAAAAAGTATAGAGAAAAATTTGATTATGCAGTTTCAAGGGGGGTTTCTAAACTATCTGTGCTTACTGAATATTCTTTGCCATTAGTTAATGTAGGTGGCGCAATGCTTGCTTATAAAATGTTTGACTGTGATGATGAGTTGGCAAGTGGAAATAATGCAATAACAAAACTTGGTGGGAAGTTTCACGTGAAACATAAATACTCAATTATTGACAGTGAGCCAGATAGATGTGTTATTGAAATTGAAAAGACATCAAGCACACCACCAAAGTTTCCTCGCAAGGCTGGGACACCAAGTAGTAATCCTTTGTAGAATTGCTTGCAAGTGTAACTGAATAACCAATTAGTGCTTTGGCGACAAATGGTTAGCAATAATTCAATTAAATTGATACAATAATATGAAATGATGTTTAATCCACACAGTGCAACAATAAATGATATTTAATCAGCACACTACAATAATATAAAACTATAACACAGCCGCCTTTCTTGGCGGATTTAGCCATATGACTAGTACTAATTAAATACAACTGATAGAATATCTATAATAACATAACATAAAACAACATTACCATCATTTTTATCGGACATCACCTTATGAACAACAAGTAACAACCAACAACCAATTATGAAAGAGTTAATAGCCACAAAATTATTCCTCGCATATAGTTACGATAATATTACAAACATATTTTAAAGCATATAAACAATTTGATGTACTGGCACAGCCAGTATTTTTTTGCAAAAAATGTTTCACGTGAAACGTTCAACTTGACAAAATAAGTAAAAAGCTATATAATAATTATTTGTGTGAATGGGCAATTAACAAATAAGTTAAATATAAATATAAGGAGTTCATATGGCAAAAATAATATCAATTACAAATCAGAAAGGTGGTGTTGGAAAAACTACCACAGCAATTAATCTTTCGGCTGCACTTGCAGAAGCAGAGCAAAAAATATTGCTTGTAGATTTTGACCCACAAATAAATGCAACTGTAGGTCTTGGAATAGAATTAAGTGATGAAGACAAAACAGTTTTGGATGCAATACATAATACAGATAAAACAAAAAATATTATCATAGAAAATGTAGTTCAAAATTTAGATGTTCTTCCAGGTTCCATAGAACTCTCAAGTTTGGAAACAGAATTACTTTCTGATGAAAACAAGGACCAAGCATTAAAGAAAGCCATTGATACAGTTAGAGATGACTATGACTATATAATAATTGATTGTCCGCCAGCAGTAGGAATAATTACTGTAAACGCGTTAACTGCATCAGACGCGTGTATAATACCTGTGCAATGTGAGTATTTTTCACTTGAAGGATTAAATCAAGTTCTTGCAGCAGTTGAATTGGTCAGAAGTAGGATGAACCCAGAATTAAAAGTAGAAGGAATACTCTTTACTATGTTTGATTCAAGAACAAGACTTGCGCAAGATGTCGTATCAGAAGTAAAAAATCATATAACTGAAAAAGTATTTGAAACTATGATACCAAGGAACATTAGGCTTGCAGAAGCGCCAAGTAATGGCATGACAATACTTGATTATGAAGGTAGTTCAGTTGGAGCAGAACGATATAGAAAATTAGCAGCAGAAATATTAAGGGATAGTGAGGTGTAATATGGCAACAGTGAAAAGAGGTCTTGGGAAATCATTTGAAAAAATTTTTGGCGAAGATAAGGTGGGAATGGCGAAAACAACTACAGCAACAAAAGAGCCAGAAGTAATAGAGAAAGTTGTAGAGAAGGTTGTAGAAGTTCCTGTTGAAAAAGTTGTAGAGAAAGTAGTTGAAGTGCCAGTGGAAAAAATTGTTGAAGTACCAGTTGAGAAAGTTGTAGAAAAAATAGTAGAGGTTCCATCTGGTGAAAATGTAACTGGTGAACCACTTAAAGTTAACATCAACTTTGTTCAGGCAAATCCAAATCAACCAAGAAAAAATTTTGATGAAGAAAAACTTAATGAATTGGCGGAATCAATAAAAAATTACGGAATTATAGAACCAATAGTGGTTAGAAAGGTTGGACCTGTTCACTATGAAGTTATAGCAGGAGAGAGACGTCTTCGTGCATCAAAAATTGCAGGACTTACTGAAGTTCCAGTAATTATAAAAGAATATAGTGATGATGAAAGAAAAATCATTACACTTCTTGAGAATGTTCAGAGAGAAGATTTGAATACTGTTGAAAAAGCATTTGGCTATAAGGCATTAATTGATGAGTTCAATCTTACTCAAGATGAGGTTGCGGAGAAAGTAGGCAAAAGCCGTTCGGCTGTAACCAATACTCTTCGTATACTTTCTCTTGATGAAAAACTGCTAAATATGATAAAAGATGGCACCTTAACTGAAGGGCATGCAAGGGCACTTCTCGGTATAGATGATGAGACTATAAGAAATAAAGTTGCAAATGAAGTAATTGAGAAAAAACTTAGTGTCCGCAAAATTGAAGATATGGTGCGACTTGAAAAACTTGCAAATTATAGAAAAGAAAAAGAAAACAACATATCGGATGAGTTTAAGAGAATTAAAATTCAACTGAAGGATATTGAAAAGCAAATGCGAAATCGCTTAAATGCTCAATTAAAAATCAATGCAAAAACAGAAAATACAGGTGTTATAGAAATTAAATATAATACTCAAGAAGAACTGGATAGAATCTATTTGCTCATAAACTCAATAAGATAAAAATTAAAAATTATATGTCAATCAACAAAGTAAAAAAATGTTTATACATAGCGTTAATGATAATAATCTTAGTATGTTTTTCTTGCACCAAAGAAAAGCGAAGTGAAATAATAAAAAATGAAGTAATTAAAAATGATTCATATATAGAGACTAATAGCACAAATGCAAATGTGGAAGAGAGTAGGTTTATTATAAATAAAAGAACAGGCAAAATTCACAGTTATACTCATGGAATAAAAGTTGTCAGTGATAAGTATCAATTAGAATCAAATGAAGATATAGAAAAGCTTTTAGAAAATGAGAATTATGATATATGTCTAAACTGTTATGCGGGCTTAAAATTAAACTTAGATAAATACAAAACCAGTGATAGAAATATAAGTAATGATGAAGTTGATATTACTAACAATGAAGTAAACCTAATAAAGCATTATATGAATATGTATGAGTTTGGCAAAC
>JAGBKB010000030.1 GCA_017934175.1 Lachnospiraceae bacterium
AAATTTATAAAAAATTTTTTTAAAAAATCATTATTACTTAATATATCTTTATTGTAATAATTTGCTCTTACTAAAGCATTTCTAAAATACTTTGAATGCTTTGCAAACATTTCGTTATTTACTTTAAACCCAAGTTGATTTAAATATTGCTCAATAAAAACTGCAGTTGTTCTTGTATTACCTTCTTGGAAAGGATGAACCTGCCATATTCTTGATACAAAATCAGTTAATTTATTTATAGTCGTATGTTTATCATATTTTGAATAATCTCTTTCTCTTTCAGTTTTCATATCATAATCTAAAGTTTCTTTAATTAAAAAATAATTTGCATATCTTACTGTATCACCATTTAATATAGGCTCACTTTTTGTAATATTATATTTTCTAAACTTACCTGCAAAATCAAAAATATTTTCAAACAAAAACTCATGAGTTTTTGCAAATATTTCAGGGATTAATAAACTTGACCCTTTTAAAGATAATAATTTTGTTATTCTATTAGCCACTATATCACATTGTTTTTGATTTAACCCTTCTTCATCTTTGACATTAGCATATTTATTATATAAAAGTTCTTCAATTTCTTCATTTGTAAGAATATTGTTAATATTTTTCTCTTTTAACTCTATTAAATATTTAGATGGTTCTAAATCATCTACTTGTTGTAAGCCTATCCCAACTTCCCAATATTCATTAAGTTCTTGCTTATTTGGTTTTTCAATATTATATCCCATATCCTTGCCTAGAATTATATCAAAAACTGCACATTTTATCAATATTTTGCTCGCCACCGATAAATTCATGATAAAACAAAAACAAGGCTTTGTGGGAAGCCCTGTTTCATTTATTTCTATTTAAGGAGAACCAATTTTATATTGCATGGGCTAGACACCGCTAGCCCTTGCTCTGCGCTCGTGCAACTCGCGCCTACGATACGAGCGAGCTATGCGAGCCCCAAAATTACACATTTTTAATCATTTATTCTCGCACCCAAATACATTTAAATCCCAGTGCATACAAATCATAAGTATGAAGTGATGAGTAGTCAAGTAGACCTTTTCCATACTGATATTTTTTATTACGGTTAATGACAATTTGTCCTTTGCTAGAGTCCTTTTGTCCATCTATAAAATTACCATTATTTTCAAAATGATAATTTCCTTGACTAAACAAAATCATTTCTTTATCAATTTCTGCATACTGATCAAAAGTTCCATTATCATAATAAATCCAAATGGTATCAACCATCTCATCTGAACCACCCGATGATTGCTTGTCAATTCCTGAAAATATTGCAGAAACATCTTTCCCTTTACTTGCTTTACCATCACTATTTGCATTTGCACATGCAAATGTTGAGAAAGCAAGTAGGCAAACTAATAATACACTTAATACTTTTTTCATTTTGCAAAACTCCTTTAATTGAATTTAATAATTCTATTTGTCAACCCTAATGGAAAATGTCCCAATTTACATTGACAAATCTTATAATTTGTAATATAATATTATCAATCAAAAGGCAGAACTATGCGGTTATGCCATAGGGTACTAAAAATAGCCACGACCTATAGCGAAAGGGTGGCTATTTTTTATTTTGAATTGCAATTATTACTAATAATAAAACTAATAAAAACATAGTATATTCAGATACCATGGCATCACCTCCTCCCCACACCAAATATGGTTTAGATGTGATGGCATAACCGCCCGAGAATTTCTTCCCGCTTTCATTCCGTCTGCCGCATATGCGACAGACGTATTATAACATACTTATAACTCGAGGTCAAATCTTATGACATCAAGGGATAGAGTCAAGAGTTTGTCAATTAAAATAAGTTGCACAGCTTGTAAGTTTTCCAACAGAAACTTAATAAAAAAGCAAAAGGCAGGGTATGTGGAAACCCTGCCTTCGTTATATTTAAATTAAGGAGAACCAATTTTATAAACTTTTACACTTATAAGTGTTTCAAAAAGTCATATTTTCTATTTAAGAAATTTTGTTATTTTTTCGTGTTGGCATAAATAGCATTATTAAAACTGCTGCAACTATTATAAATGATAATGCTGTCACAACTGTAAACACACCTTGTGTCGCAAACATTCCTATATTGTAAGTGCACATAGCGATAAAGTACCCTACTAACATTTGGAATATGAATGTGAACCATCCCCATTTTGCCTCACCTTGTTCTTTAAATGCTGTAACTATAGCAACTAAACATGGAGCATTGAATATATTAAATAGCATGAAACTAAGTCCTGTCCACATTGCCTTTATTGGATTTTCTGCTGCACCAAATAAATTTTGTATTGCGATTATAATATCTTCTTCCTCTTCACTTGCCGCCTTTGCAAGCATTCCTAATGTTGCTGTTGCCTGTTCTTTTGCAAGTTCTGCAGAAACTGTAGCAACTGCACCTTGCCAATTTCCAAATCCAAGTGGAGCAAATATAGGTGCGATGAAATCTCCAATTGCTTTAAGTATACTATCTTCAAGTTCTACAAGTTCAAATCTAAAGTTGAAACTCATAAGGAACCACAAAATTACACAAACTGTAAATATTATAGTTCCCGCCTTTATCATAAATCCTTTAACTCTTTCCCATACATGTATGAATAATCCTTTAATTGATGGTAAATGATATGCAGGTAACTCCATAACAAATGGTGCTGGGTCACCTGAAAAATATTTCATTTTCTTTAATATAATTCCAAATACTATAACTATTGCTATACCTATAAAATACATAGAAGTTGCAATAAGTGCATTGCCACCGAAAAATGCATTTGTCATGAGAAGAACTATTTCCATCTTGGCAGCACAAGGTATAAATGTAGCAAGTAGTATAGTCATCCTTCTATCTTTTTCTTCTTCTATAGTTCTTGTAGCCATAATGGCTGGAACTCCACATCCAGTTCCTACAACCATAGGAATAAATGATTTACCAGATAGACCAAATCTTCTAAATATTCTATCAAATATAAATGCAACTCTCGCCATATAACCACTATCTTCAAGTATAGATAAAAGGACAAAAAGGATTGCAATTTGTGGAACGAAACCAAGGACTGTTCCGACACCAGCAATTATTCCATCAAGAACGAGGCTCTGAACCCAATCAGCAGTTCCAATACTAGTTAAAAATCCTTCAACTGCCGGAGGAATTATTTCTCCAAAAAGAACATCATTGGTCCAGTCAGTTAAAAATGTTCCAAGTGGTCCCATAGCGATGTAATAAACCAAAAACATAATAACTGCAAATATTGGAAGCGCTAAAATTCTGTTGGTTAAAACTTTATCAATCTTATCAGAAGTTGTTAATTCATCTTTGCCTTTTTTCTTTACAACTGCTTTGTCAACAAGTTTCTGAATGTATTCATATCTTTGATTTGTAATTATACTCTCTGCATCATCATCCATTTCTTTTTCGCAATCTTTTATATGTTGCTCCATATGTTCTAAATCTGCAGGAGATATTTTTACATCCTTATATGCATCTTTATCTCTCTCAAATATTTTTATAGCGAACCATCTTATATTTTTCTTATCCACATCATTTTGAATTGACTCTTCAATATGAGCAAGAGCGTGTTCAACTGAACCTGTGAATACATGTGGGCACTCTTCAACTTTTTCTTTTGCTTTTTCTATGCACGCTTCGGCTGCTTCAAATACTTTGTCTCCCTTAATCGCAGACATAGTGACAACTTTGCACTTTAATTCTTTTTCAAGTCTATCTACATCAATCTTGTCACCATTTTTTTCTACTACATCCATCATATTGACAGCAACAACTGTAGGTATGCCTATCTCAAGGAGTTGAGTTGTTAAATATAGATTTCTCTCTATATTAGAGCCATCAATGATATTTAATATAACATCTGGTTTATCATTTACAAGATAATTTCTTGACACAACTTCTTCCATACTGTATGGAGAGAGTGAATATATGCCAGGTAAATCTTGAATGATTACATCTTTATGACCTTTTAATTTTCCTTCTTTTTTTTCTACAGTAACCCCTGGCCAGTTTCCTACATACTGGGAACTACCAGTGAGTTCATTAAATAATGTTGTCTTGCCACAATTTGGATTTCCTGCAAGTGCAATTTTTAATTCCATATTTCCTCCTACTCCATTTCTATCATTTCAGCATCATTTTTTCTAAGTGAAAGTTCATACCCTCTTACTGTTACTTCTATCGGGTCACCAAGCGGAGCAACTTTTCTAACATATATTTCCACTCCCTTTGTTATTCCCATATCCATTATTCTTCTTTTTACTTTTCCTTCGCCATTAATCTTCACTACTTTAGCAGTCTCGCCTACATTAACATCCTTAAGTGTCTTCATAATACCTCCCTTACTTTGATATCTCATTTAATGATTTTGAATAATCTATCTTATCTACTATATCAATCATTATTCTGTCTGCCATCTCTCTTGTCACTGCAAGCCTACTGTCTTTAACATTTAAGATTACATCTCCACTATGAGAAGAAATAACTGCGCAGACAGTTCCTTCCACAAATCCCAAATCATTCAAATGCTTCCTTGCATCATCTTTTCCATTTACTTTCAATATTTTTACAAAATCACCTGATTTTACATATGTTAGTGGCAGCATTTCTCACACCTCCCACAATTTTTACAGCCGCAAGCACATGTATCACCATTTTTTACCATATTCCTTATGGCAAATGCAACTGCCGTAAATATCACTATTAAAACCACTACTGTTGATATATTCATAATTATTCTCCACTCATTTTATGTAGGTTTTTTATGCTAAAATTAATATTGCTTTATTTTTATTTATTGTATATAATATTAGTTAATCACATATAACGATTAGTATATTAACTTAATTTTTTTCTTTTGTCAAATTTTTTATTTTTTTAATTTTAGTAAAATATATAAACTTGAGTTAAACATTTTAACTCATAAATTTATAAAGTGAGGTTTTATATGGAACCAAGAGAATCCGCAGAAGATTATTTAGAAGCAATACTAAGAGTTAAAGAAAAACAGGGATATGTTCGTTCAGTTGATGTTGCGAAACTTATGGATGTATCTAAACCGAGTGTCACATATGCTACAAAAAAACTTCGAGAAAGTGGCTATATAAATATGGATGACAATGGTATGATATTATTTACTGAAATAGGAAGAAAACTTGCCGAAGATACATGGACAAGGCATAAGACACTTTCAAAACTTTTTATATCTCTCGGGGTAAAAGAAAAACAAGCACTTATAGATGCCTGCAAGGTTGAGCATGATTTGTCAGAAGAAACATTTAAAGCAATACAAAAGTTCGTAAATAAGCAGTCAAAAAATAAGTAGACAATACATATAAATAATGATAAAATATACTAAATATTTAATATTGGAGGCTAACTATTAATTGTCAAGAGAAAAAATAAGAAAATTTTCAAGACAAGAAAGCCTATAAAATAGACTAAGAAAACAATAATTCAAAATGGAAAGATAAATAATTAAACTAATAGTTTAGAATTATAATC
>JAGBKB010000031.1 GCA_017934175.1 Lachnospiraceae bacterium
AGACTATCAAATTCTGCCTTTGTGATAAAGGCTGAACCATCATTGTCGCTGACTACGGCAGCAAAACTCTCTATACTCATAAACACAACTAAAAATAGTGCCAATAATCTCTTAACTATTCTTGTGCTCTTTCTCATAATTTGTATCTCACGACCCTCTTTAGGTTAGGGGGTATCCCCAGTACTAAAATTAAACAAATAAAAAAACAAAAGGGTAAATACCCCCTTAAAAAGTTCTATGAAATATTGACTATATACCTTTTCCCTATTGAAACAAAAAATACCAACAGTCCTATAAAAAAATGATTAAATCATTTCATTTACTTGATAACTTAAATATCATGTGGAGTGCTGGTAATTTAATATGAAAAACTCTCGTATTATGCTTCTATTGTTTCAATTATTTCTTCTATTTCACATTTTCCAATACCAGAGTCAGTTGTTGGATTAAAAAAGAACCAAACTTTATCATTTTTTTCAACATCAAATTCTATTGTCTCACTTTGATTTGCATTTAAAATAGCAGTTGAATAGATTTTGTTGGTTGCGTCAGTATTATTTGCAGTTTGTGGAGGATAGGCCAATGGATTTCCAACATGGAAAATACCAAATCCACGGTCAAGTGCCTTCATTTTAACTTTAACCTTACCTTTTGCTTCAATATCACAAAGTTTCAAGCCATATTTTATTGGTTTATTTTCTGATGTGTATTGTGCAATTGTTTCATAAATGATTTCATTCATCCTAAATTGTTTTTGCATCCAAGGAAAAGAACTTGCTTCAAGATCCCAAAGCTTAACTTGATAGGGATTTCTCAAAGTAAGTGTTGTTGGATCGACATTTTGCACAGATGTATCAGTTCTGTCATCTTGTATTCCACCTATCCATTCACTGGCTGAAAAACTATAATAACTCTCTCGTTTTACAGGCGCAAAAATTTCGGTATTATTATTTACAAAACAATATGCATATGATGTTGACCAAGGTGCAAGTCTTAACTCATTATAATTTGTATAACTAAATCTATACAAATAGTAAGAGGTAATTGTTCTTGCATGTTCAGAATTACCAACAGTATACAAATATGCACTACTACCTGATGGGTTTTGTAAAGATAAAACTGCACATGCGGCAGGGTCTGATGGGTCATTCCAATCCCCCGCAGGAGCATAAGATGCAGCAGTCGGGAAAGTTCCCCAATAAATATAATTATGTCGTTGTTCAAATGTTGCATCTAATAATATCTCATCATTACAAACAAAATTTCCATTATTCACTTGACCATATAACATAATTTGATTGCTTCCTGGTCGTTCTGTATATAATTTATATTGAGTCTTAACATGTTGTAATGCATACTCAAATACCATAGCAGGGATTGGTTTATTAGGGCTATAAGAATACGAAGTAGAAGAGGACCAAATTATAGTTTTTTGACTGTTATTTACTATTTTATCATAATTATTAGGTAATGTTTGTGTTTTACTCACACTTATTCCTGCAAGATATGATGCTATCGCACCATCTATTTTATTATCTATTGATGTATTATATTGGTCAATTTGAGCTTGGAAGTTGTTTTTTAATGAATCAAATTCTGCTTTTGTGATAAATGCTGAGCCATCATTATCAGATACGACTGCTCCAAATGTATTTATACTCATAAGCACAACTAAAAGTAATGCAAAAATTCTTTTAACTATCCTTGTGCTCTTTCTCATAATTTATTACTCACGACCCTCTATAGGTTAGGGGGTATCCCCAGTACCAAATGCCAAATTATGTGAATCACTGGAGGTGGCTATAGGGGGTGTCGGAATGGACTTCAAAAAGTAGACATATTAAACATAAATATATTCATGTATGGACATTATATAGACATATATTATTAATAATCTCAAACAAAAATGCAGGGGCTTTAAAATTCTTCCCTGCATTCATACTTTATATAAAACTATGCTTTAGCCAGTTTCATAAATTCTTTCTCACTTACTCCAAGTTCTTTTGCTGCATCCGTTATTTTGATTATTCCTTTTTTAAACATATTTACTATAGTTTTTAAAGATCCCTGCTTCATTCCTTCTGCTTTACCATTTTCATAAATCTCATTCTCATAAAATTCAGTTACTGTGTCTTGATTAAATAATATTCCCATAATATCTATGACCTCCTCTTTTCTATCTTCCAAATACTCTGTTAATACATTTTTCTTTATACATTCGTTTACTATCTTTTCTGCGGTTACCTTTTTGTAGCCATATTTTTTGACTAATTTATTGGTTATCCTACTAAACTCTATATATTCGCCTACTATATTGTTTTTCTCTGATTCTGTGATTACTTTAATTTTCAAATCTATTGGCGATTTATTGCTAAAGTATTCCTTATTTAAACTTATTGTTTTGTTCTTTATTTTATCTTTCCCTACATAGATGACATACAATTCTGGCATTGGAAGTTTTACTTTTTTAGTTCCATACAAATTTACTTTATTCTTTGTTAAATAATTTTTATATGTATTTGCAAGGTATAAAAACAAACGAACTAATATATTAACTGACCAAGTGCTTTGTGATTCAAGTAAGAATATTATCTTGTCTTTTATAATCATTCCTAAGTCATTATATATGTCATTTACTACTATAGCCTTAAGTGTTACTATTTTTATGTCTTTAGTTGTTACATTTTTGTCTTCTGGATGTAATGCCTTATAAAGTTGTAAGGTATACTTTTTATCTCTAAATAAGTCAGTGAATACTGAATCTTTTATATTTCTTCTTGGTTTTGGTTTTATGCCTCTTTTCATACTATTATAATACCATAATCATCTCTTTTTTTCAATTATAAATTCTATGCATATGCAGATATTGATCCAAAAAGATTTTAAACTATCATGGCTTATAGACATCTAATCAAAAAAGTTTTGAAAGCCATATACTTTATTACAAAAAATGATGTTGCATACGACCCACTTAAAGCTAGTGGCTTAAAATAATTAGTTAAATACCTTTTTCATTCAAAAAAAATATTGCATTAGAGGGCTTGTTTTTTATGCTCGTTAAAACTATGTAGCCACCATTTCTAATGTTCTG
>JAGBKB010000032.1 GCA_017934175.1 Lachnospiraceae bacterium
ATTGGGCCCAATCCCCAATCCCCAATCCCCATTAATTTTTTAATATAATTTTTATTTATTTTAATAAAATTAAGTAAACTATACCCAAATAATAATTAATAATTATTTATTTTTTTAAATAATTATTTATTCATTTTTTGCAATAATGATGAATCCCCCATTATGCTTCATTGAAATTTTAATTTTAGAATTAATATCAACTTTAACAGAATCTAAATACGAATATCCATCGTTATTATCTGTATAATAATCAACCTTACTGTCTCCTTTAACCATTGACAATTTTATTTCCAAATTCTTTGTATCATTTTCAGCATTTAATCCTGCTATATACCAAGTTTGTTTATGTCTTCTTGCTAAAATCACAAATTTTCCAGGATATCCATCTATAAATTTAGTTTCATCCCAAGTTGTTGGCAAATTTTTAAGGAAATCAATTTCAATTTGAGGTAAGTCATCTAAATTATTAGGCTGCATTTCTATACATTGAACAAATGTCTGGGTTACAATTCCACTTGCTAATTCAAAAGTATCTGTTGTTTTCCTACTATGTCTACTCTTATTGTCCTTACTCAATTTTCTGTTCATTATAACACCACCCCAATCCATTGATGCTACAGCATTTCTACAAAATGGATGTAGTGTAAGGTCATATGGCTCTCTATTTGCATCATTTTCAACAAAATAAACCATCTCTGATGCTACAACTGCTTCACTAGAAACAAAATTAGGATATAAAATTTCCCATCCTCTAGGTAAAGTACATCCATGAAAAATAACTAATAATCCATATCTATTTGCATCATAGAGAATATCTTCATATAATTGCATTGAATTTTGTTTATCTCCTGCGAAAAAGTCTACTTTTATTCCAGCAATTCCTATACTTTGCATCCATTTCATTTCTTTATCTCTAGCATTCTTTTCATGCATTAAATCCCTTGGAGATTGATAAACATTATTTAAATTTCCATTTGAATTATACCAAAGCATCAATTGAACTCCTTTAGATTGAGCATATTTTGAAAGTTGAGCCATTTTATCACGGCCTATTCTATTGTCCCATTCAGCATCAATAAGAACATATTCAAATCCCATTTTTGCATTTAGATCAATGTATTTTACTTGATCATCATAATTAATACTATCTAATTGCCATATGAGCCAACTCCAAGTATATCTTCCTGGCTTATAATCAATTGATGGTTCATAAAGAGGTTCAACTAGATCAAAAGTAACTGTTGTTTCAATAATAGGCCTTAGATCATTACCAAAAGTGATTGTTCTCCAAGGAGTATTTTCAGAACCTTCCATTGTAGGATATGTATCTCCTTTTCCACTACTTTCTTCTTTATCAGGATAAGCAATAGTGTATCCATTATCATTTGAAAAGTCACTTAAATGTGAACCTACATACTTTGAGGTTACTCCAGTTTCTGTAACTAGTGCCCATCTATCATTTTCTAAATGGAATAAAGCTGGAAAGACATATCCAACTCCTTCTCCAGATTTGTCTGTCATAGATTTATCTGCTTGATAAATTCTTTCATAAGATGGATTTGTTTTTTGTTTATGTGAAAGGAATGCTTTAGTACTATCAGGAAAACGAAAAGATGAAATTTCTCCATAAACCATTATCTTTGATGATTGAATAGTATATCTAAATGCCACATCATTATTAAATACCATAAATGTTATAGTTACTTCTTTATTGTCACAGTTAGCTAATTTAAATACTAATTTAGTTGCTTCATATTCTACATGAGATGCCTTTGTATGAGACATGTCATATTTTCGACTTTCTTTAGTTACTTTAGAATTTGTAAGTGAAAGATTATCTATCCAATCTCCAACATTTGTTTTTATTCCTAATCTTGAGGGAAGAAGTATGTCACAATTATCATATTTTATTGAATAGTAAGCTTTTCCATTATCTACTTTAATATTAAGAACAACTTTTTTATCTGGAGATTTAACTGAAATATTATCTGCAGATATAGCAAATGAGACTAATAAAACAAAAAGATATAGTATTTGAATTCTCATAAAAATTTTATTTAAGATTATTTGAACAAATAGCAATTTATAAAAAAAAAAATATTATATTAAAATCTTTTTAAAAAATTAATAAAAAAAGGATTAGGGATTGCAGCGTCAGAATGATGTTCCGCCCACTCTTCAGGGTTTGAGCTTTCAGGTCGGGATCACCGGCGATCTAGTTCAGTGTATCCTAGTCCAAAAGGAGTGTCTTGGTCTTCAGCACCGCTGAAAACACCGTTCTCAGAAGCTTTTAGCATATCCCTGCTGGATTATCCCGAGGCCTGCCAAAACTCTAGAAGATCCCTTCATACGGTCCTTTACCCAGCTCTCGTCCGAATACTGATACGTAATGCATTCATGCACATTCGTCATAATCACCGTTGATACACGCTCTGGAATCGCGCATTCCACCAGACCAGCACCCGCCTTATAGG
>JAGBKB010000033.1 GCA_017934175.1 Lachnospiraceae bacterium
AAATTTTGAACTTTATCATAATCAAAATCGTTTGGTATTTTTTTACTTTCCATTTTTTTAAAGTTTTCTACCTGCTGCATTTCCCTTGAAATATATCCCTCGTATTTAATTTCAATGCCCACTTGTTCCAATACTTCTTTTGGAAGACTTGGTCTATTCTCATCAATTTCAGAAATAATTTCATAGGATAACTCTGGTCTTTTACAAAGGTCGGAGAGTGTAACACCGCTTAAAAGTTCAGTAGTGTTATATTTTTTAAGAAATGAATTTATTTTTTCATTTGCACCTACATGTGTATTCTTAAGTCTTGCTACTTCTTTTTTTATCATTTCTATTTTATTATTTACATAGTTTAATCTTTCTTTTGATACAAGCCCTGCCTCAAAACCAATTTCAGTAAGTCTTAAATCAGCATTGTCTTGTCGAAGTAAGAGGCGATACTCTGCACGACTTGTCATCATACGATATGGTTCAGCATTTTCCTTTGTCACTAAATCATCAATCAAAACTCCAATATAGCCATCACATCTTTTTAATACGATTGGTTCTTTCCCTTGCATAAGTCTTCCAGCATTTATTCCTGCCATAAGTCCTTGCCCCGCTGCTTCTTCATAACCAGAAGAACCATTTATCTGACCTGCTGCAAAAAGACCTACTATATTTTTAAACTCCAAACTTGATTTAAGTAATGTTGCATCTATCAAATCATATTCTATGGCATATGCATTTCTAACTATGACAGCATTTTCAAAACCAGGCATAGTTCTATAAATCTTATGTTGCACATCTTCTGGAAGAGAAGAACTCATCCCTGACAAATACATCTCATTTGTATAAAGCCCTTCTGGTTCTACAAAAATCTGGTGCCTATCCTTATCTGGAAATTTCATAACCTTATCTTCTATTGATGGACAATATCTTGGACCCGCTCCCTCTATTACACCAGAAAAAAGAGGAGAGCGCTCAATATTTTTTCTTATGATGTCGTGAGTTTTTTCATTTGTATATGTTAGATAGCAGTCCACCTGTTCTTTTTGTATGTCATCAGGATTTGTTGAAAAGGAAAATGGAACTATCGGTGTATCGCCTTTCTGCTTTTCCATTTTTGAAAAATCTAAACTTCTCTTATCAATACGCGCTGGTGTGCCTGTCTTAAATCTTTTTATAGTTATTCCTTCATTTATAAGACTTGCAGTTAACGCATTTGCTGCTTTAAGTCCATTTGGACCTGTGTGTTCAATCACATCACCATAAAGGCAGCGAGCGTTTAAATAAACACCTGTTGCAAGTATTACAGTTTTAGCATAGTAAATGGCACCGGAAACAGTTTTGACACCAACAATTTTTTTTAGCCCTATCTCTTGTGGCTTCACCTCTACAGAGTCAGTGATAAGTTCTGCAACTTCTGCTTGTCTTATGGTTAGATTCTCTTGATTTTCAAGAGTTTTTCGCATTTCCCTTGTGTATGCCTGTTTATCTGCTTGCGCACGGAGAGAATGAACTGCAGGACCTTTACTTACATTAAGCATCTTTGATTGTATAAATGTCTTGTCGATACATTTCCCCATCTCGCCTCCAAGAGCATCAACTTCTCTAACAATATGACCCTTGCTTGTCCCACCAATATTTGGATTGCAAGGCATGAGAGCAATACTATCTACTGACACGGTAAAAATAATGGTCTTAAAACCAAGGCGAGCAAGTGCGAGTGCAGCCTCACATCCAGCGTGCCCAGCACCGACAACCACTGCATAATAATTCTCTACCACAACATTTTCAATTTTATTTGCTAAACTCATAACTATGTTTTATCAATATTTTTTTACCAAGTATAAATACTCTTTAACGTGAATGTCTCTATTTCGAAGATTGCGTGAACCTCTAAATGTATTATAAGTTTGTTCAAAAACTTTTAGTGTGCCTATTTCTGTTAGCATTTGTTTCATCTCATTAAGTTTTATAAAACCATCAGAATTAAATGAAATGAGCAAATATGTTGCATTTGCATTTTTGCATAATTCTGTAAATGATTTAAGTGAATCTTTTGCTTTATTATATTTAGACCTGTTCCAATTCTTTGGTATTCCAGAAACTTCACTTATGTCGCATGGCTTTTTATAATCATTGATTAGATTTAGCATAAAATAATTTGAACCATACGGATGCTGATTATAAGGTGGGTCAAAATACATCAAATCTACTTTCTTTAATTTTTTTACTAATTCATTTGCATCTTCATTGTAAATTTTTACAGTTGAACTAAAGTTACTAAAAACTGGAAATGGCAATTCTATATCTTTTTTTATTCTTGACAATGCATTTTCATCATTTCCACCAAATTGCCCTATACCTGTTTTACTATTTTTATAAAAACCTTTAAATACTCCAGCAGTATTATTTTTAATAGATGCTTCGGTAATAAGTGGTGCTAAAAAAAACTTTTTGTACTTATATGGGACTTTTTCTATAATCTGTCTGCAAGTATCTATATACATAGCATTTTTTGTAGTAAAGAAACATCTCTCACCTTTTTTTATACTGTTAATATCTTTGGGGGCATATAACTCACTTATAAAACCTTTTTTTAAGCCCTTGCCAAGTTCAGCATTTACATATTTATACCATTTTTTTAATTCTTTAATATTTATTTCATCAACATTAGATAAGTAACAATTGTTTATTACATATGAATATTTTTCTAAATCATTTACAATAAGAGTTTTTGAATGTTGTTTCAAATATCTCGCTACTACACCAGAGCCTGAAAACATATCCACAACATCAATTTTATTTTTCCCTAAATCATCTTTTACAAATTGAACGGCATCTCCAATAAAAGACAACAAAGACCGTTTATTGCCTAAATATGTGATGATTTGCGTTGAAAGGTATTCTTCATTTTCTTTACTTTCAAGTATTTGTTTTTTCATTTCCTAATCCCACATTTTAGTATACTCAAAATCAAGTGAGATGTAAAGTAAAAAACTCCCAAAGATTTTTTGGGAGTTTTAAAAAGTTACATTAAGATAACTTTTACTCTATATATTTGTCAATAATCTTTTGCAATTCTCCACTTGCCTTTAACTCATCTATTCCTTCATTTAACATATTAAGTATTTCTGTATTTCCTTTCTTTACTGCTATAGCATATTCTTCAAGTGCATAGGCAGAATCAAGAATAACATATTCCCCACCATCTTCAGCTACAAGGGCTTTTGCTACTTGGTCATCAATTACAAATGCATCAACCTTACCAGACTTAAGTCCTTGAAATCCATCTGTATTTTTATGATATCTAAGTATGTGCTCTTCACCAAAATCTTCAGTAGCATAAAGGTCTCCAGTATATCCTTCTATAACCCCTATCATTTTTCCTTTCATATCTTCAATAGTTTTTATGTCACTAGTTGGTGATACTATAACTGATTGAATAGCAGTTTGATAAGTGTGAGTAAAATCTACATTTTCTTTTCTGTCTTCAGTCACTGTCATTCCTGACATTGCAAAATCTGCTTTTCCACTCATAGCAGATGGTATAGTAGCATCAAATGCAATATCCATTATCTCAACATCAAATCCCTTCATTTTAGCAATGGCATTAATTATGTCTACATCAATACCTATTATATTGTTTCCATCATGATACTCATAAGGTGGGAACTCTGCATTAGTGCACATAACTAATTTCTTTTTTGCTGCTTCTGTTTCAACTGTAGCATTTTCAGATGCCATCGCATTTGTAGCACTTGTTGCATTTGAACTTGAACTACCACATGCTACAAGACCAAATATCATAAATATTGATAAAACTAAACTTAAAAACTTTTTCATAATTTTTCTCCTAATAAATATTAAAACTTTTTTTACTAATTTTTTATTTTAATGTCGCATACATAACTGCTTTTATAGTGTGAAGTCTATTTTCCGCCTCATCAAATACTTTACTTTGTTTTGATGTAAATACTTCATCCGTTACTTCCATTTCTTTAAGTCCGTATTTTTCATATATGTCTCTTGCAACAGTTGTATTCAAATCATGGAATGATGGGAGGCAGTGAAGGAAGATTGCATTTGATTTTGCATTTGCCATAACATTTTTATTTACTTGATATGGTGACAAAAGTTTTATTCTCTTTTCCCATATTGATTTATCTTCACCCATTGATACCCATATATCTGTATAAATTACATCTGCATCCTTTGTAGATTCTTCTACGTTGTCTGAAAGAGTTATGGTTGAGCCATTTTCATTTGCTATTTTTTTGCAAGTCTCAACTAATTTTTCATCTGGCATATTTTCTTTTGGACCACAAGCTACAAAGTTTATACCAAGTTTTGAAGAAATGACCATGAGAGAGTTCGCTACGTTATTTCTTGCATCACCCATAAATACAAGTTTCAAGCCTTTTGCATTTCCAAAGTTTTCTTCAACGGTAAGTATGTCTGCAAGCATCTGTGTTGGATGAAACTCTGTTGTGAGACCATTCCACACTGGCACTCCACTATACTTTGCCAAATCT
This sequence comes from Lachnospiraceae bacterium, assembly GCA_017934175.1. Taxonomy (GTDB): domain Bacteria; phylum Bacillota; class Clostridia; order Lachnospirales; family Lachnospiraceae; genus UBA3633. The sequence goes on from JAGBKB010000033.1 coordinate 4,521, forward strand.
TCAACTATGGCTTGGTCAAAACCTCTATACTCAATTCCATCATACATCCTTCCAAGAACTTTTGCTGTATCCTCTATGCTTTCTTTATGTCCCATCTGCGATGAGTTAGGGTCAAGATATGTGACACCCATTCCCAAATCATATCCAGCAACTTCAAATGCACATCTTGTTCTGGTAGAAGTTTTCTCAAAAAGTAAAACTATATTTTTTCCTTTTAACTCATCATGAGCGATATGATTTTTTTTCTTTTGTTTTAATTCTTTTGAAAGGTCAAGCAAGTATCTAATTTCTTCACTTGTAAAATCAAGTAATTTCAAAAAACTTTTTCCTTTTAAACTTATGTTGCCCATTTTTTAACCTCCGCACAATGAAATGCTTTATTATTCATTGATTATACTAAATTATACATAAATGTCAATAGTTTTTGCATAATTATTCACATTTATTGCATAGTTATTCATAAGGGTATAACCATTTTTTTATTGGAGGTTGATATATCAAACTGCTCAAACATAGTTTTAGGGGCGGATTGTTTCCGCCCCTAAAAACGATTTTAAAAAACCTCTAAGAATGAACATTGAGAAAAACTTGCTTGTATATGTATGTAAATATATTGACAAATACTATAAATATATATTATAATAATGCAATATTAATATAGATATTTAGGCGATATACCATCTACATACCACAAAAATTATTATTTCTAAAAGAAATACAAGAATTATTGCAAAAAGAAATTATTCAGTATTTCCTAAATATTATGGAGGTTTCTATGGTAAACGTAAATATAAGAATGGACGACACTCTAAAAGAACAATTTTCAGATTTTTGTAGCAACATAGGGCTCAGTATGTCAAGTCTCTTTAATGTATTTGCAAAAAAAGTAGTAAAAGAGAAGAGAGTTCCATTTGATTTGACTTACAACGAAGACCCATTTTATAGCGAATCAAATATGAAATGGTTGGAGAAGTCAATCGAGCAATTTCATAACGGTCAAGTTGTCACAAAAACTATGGAAGAGTTAGAGGCACTTGCAAATGGCTAACATACAATTTGTTGACAATGCTTGGAAAGAATATTTATCTTGGAGTAATGATAAGGCAACCCAGAAAAAAATTAATCAACTCATTAAAGAAATTTCTCGCACTCCATTTAATGGCACTGGCAAACCCGAACCATTAAAAAACGATTTAGAAAAACGATGGAGTAGAAGAATTAATGAAGAAGATAGGCTTGTATATAAATATGAAAATGAGATTGTAATAATATATCAGTGTAGAGGTCACTACGATGACAAATAAAAATGCTAAGCGAGGAGCTTGGCATTTTTATAATGCTTTTTACTATTTACATCAATAGTAGAAATAAAGGTTTAGCTTATTAATGGTTTTGCTTGACAATTTAGATGTGATGTGCTATTGTATTGCATGTATAATACATTTGTAGGAGATAGCTATGGAATCTGAAACAGTATTGCAAGTCCGTATGGATAAAGAAACTAAAGATAGTGTAGAAAAATTATATAGGGAAATGGGTATTACATTTGCTTCAGCAGTTAGGCTTTTCGCAAAGCAAAGTTTAGTAGAACAAAGGATGCCATTTGTTGTATCAAAAAAGCCTGTTCTTGCAGGTGGAATGTTGTCTAAATATGCCGACAAATCAAAATGGGATGATGAAGAAAAAGCATTAGAGAAAGGAATTATAGAAGACTATGAAAAAAATATGTGATGCAAATATAATTCTAAGGTATTTAATAAAAGATGATGAAAATTTATTTGACATTGCAAAAAAGGAAATTCAAAAATGTCCCATAGTCCCTATAGTTATTTTGGCCGAAATCGTATATGTATTAAAAGGAATTTATAAAGTTTCACGAAATGATATTGTAGACACTTTAATTACTTTATCTGATGAAGTTGAGTATGAAGATATAAACATAACTTTACAAACATTGAACTTCTTCAAAAATTTAAATTTAGACTTTGCAGATTGTTATTTATTAGCTCGAAATAAAATCAACAAAGAAGAAATCGTTACTTTTGACAATAAGTTAAATAAAGAATTAAATAAATAATAATATTCAACATAAATAAACTTGCTAAGCAACAACAATAGCTTTTTTATATTCATAATCACTTGTTAATTACAACTAATCTATATATCCCCATTTAAATACTAAAGTGTAATTTCCATCTTTAATATCTCTAAATTTATAGTTTTCAGTATCTATATCGCCTTCGGAATCAAATTCAAATCCACCAGTTAAACTATCAAATGTATCAAATGTACCTATTAGTGCATGAATTGGTTCAATTCTTGCAGGAGTACCATTTGCATCTACTAAACTAATTCTAAATCCTTGACTATCACGACCACTTTTCCAAGAAGTATATAATAGTTTTGATGTTAAATGAATTGTCACATCATTATTCTTTGTTGCATAGTTTTCTTTTACATCATAATCAAAACCTATCAATTGACATGCTGTATACATTTTCCCTGTTTCATCATCTTTATATTCATATGTACTTGGCAAATCTTTATCTAATGTTATTTTGAATTTTTTCCACACTTCTCCAACACCTTTTTTATCAAAAGAATATTTAGTTCCATTGATTTCCTTTGTTGTATTTATTAGCATTCTTCCTTGTTCATCTACATAATACTACCCATTGATTTTTAGACATTTTACCGTTTGATGGCTTAAAATAATACCAATTACTACCATATTCTAGCCAACCTTCTTGCTTTTTCCCTTCACTATTATAATAATATGTATTTCCATTTTTCTCTACCCACTCATTAAAATGTTTCCTCTCATCAAAATCGCAACCAAATAAACATACAAGCATACCTAGCAATAAAATTATTCCTATTTTTCTTTTCATATTATTTTCTCCATTATTTTTTATAAATATAAATCATAAATATCTATTACTTTGGTTTTATTGTTAAGTGTTAAAATTGAATATTGTTGCATTAAATCACTAGCCATTGCTTTCAATATTTCATCATTATCGGAAATAGGATACACAACAACTCTCACCTTGTCTCCTTCGCAATAATTAATATCTTGATTTTTCATATGTTCTTTCATATCTTGCCTAAATAGTTCTTTCATTTTTTCATTACTTACAAGATTTAAATAATTATTTAAATTATTACAAGTAATAGCTTCCCACACATACCAAGCATATTCATTGTTGCTGTTTTTATTGTTTTTGTTAATTTTATCACTTTCATAAAATCCTATGCGTATCTTACCAATTTCTTCATCTTTATCATTTAAATATTTATATAGTAAAATATTCTTGTTGAGACTTAGTTCATTATTTTTTATAATCCTCATTTTATTTTATAGACTACAATTATTAAATCTATTTTATCAACAAATAATTGTAGCCTATTTCCTCCTTTCAGAATTATTTTTCCGCAATTCTAAGACTTATTATTTTTTATTGCTTTTTTCAAAATATGTGTTGCAATAAAAATACTTATACAAATAGGAATCGTAATTACATTAAATACTATATTGCCTGTAAGCATGCTATCCATATTCGTCACCCCCTTTTTCAAAAATTCCTCGCCCCAAATAAAAATCTCACAGGCAAGAGCCCATGAGACGAAAATTGTGGACTCTTGCTGCAAGACAAGATATCAACATTCCAATAAAGTTAATATAAAGCCCACATTTTTACTAAATGTGACTTTATTGGAATGAAACAAATTTTGGCATTTACAAAAGTGCCAATAAAAAATTGATATCTTTCTCGCACTTGTCATTTATCAAAAATTACATTTTATTGCAATAAAAAATTAGATTTATTAAATCTAATTTTTAAAATCTAAACTTATTTCTTTCTATTTTTCCATCAAGGCAACTAATTCATTTGGAGTTATAATCTCTTTTATATTTGGAAAATGTTTAATATTCCCAGTAACAAGTTTTTTATTACCAATAGTTTTATCAATCACTAATTCATAAAATGGCTTATCTTTTATATCCAAATTATACTCATCTATTTTTCCTGGACTTACATTTATCCCTTTATCTTTTATAACAGATATTAATTCTTTTATCTTGTTTTTATCAAAACTAAACTTTTCTCTATTTAACACTTCAATATATTCTTTTATAATTTCATTGCTATATATTAAATTCACTCTATTATCATAAAAATAATCTAATGCTTTTACTGTTGCACTATCTTCATTTCCACTTAATAAAGACGATATTATAACATTTGTATCATAAATAATATTTAGTTTATCCATATATTTCCTTATTTATTTCTTCCAGGCTCATATCTGCTGTTCCATTCTTTTTAGCATCTTCTCTTAATTCCTTTGCTATTGTCTTTGCTCTTATTAAATCAACATTTGTATCATATGCTATATCAAAAGGAATTTTCTTTTGCTTTATTACCGCCCTCGCAAATACATTTATTGCAGTTGACATAGACATACCAAAGTTTTCACACATTTCTTCAAACTTATTTTTTAAACTATTATCCATTCTAACAGTAAATGCTACCTGATTCATATAAAACCTCACCATTTTGATACTATTTGATATTATTATAGCACCATTTTGCATATGTTTCAAGTTCTTTCTATAAAAACTTTACTTTTACCATTCCTAACAGCCAAAAAGAGACCCCTTTTTCAGAAGGTCTCCTGGAGAAAATTGGAAGATTTCTCTTCCTATACGAAAAAATATCAGTACACTATTTATGGATTTTGATGTCTTAGTATCTTCTCAGCATCAGAATCTGTCAAATCGTAATTTAAAAAATCTTTATAAAAGTTTTTAAGTTCTGCTTTTATATCAAAATCTTTAAATAATTCTGGATATAATTTTTGTGAACACCACTGGAATTGAAGTGCCTCTTCAACACCATATCTATCCCAAGCAAATATTCCTTTTGGATTTGCATACACTCTATTATTTTTTACGGCCTTAAGATTTTTCCAAGCCTCATCAGCCATAATTTGAGCAACCTCATCTTCAGTGTCACCAGTTATTATAACATCAGGGTCCCATAAAAGTAATTGCTCCATAGTCATAGTTTGAAGATTTCCATCTATATCATTTGCTGCTGCATTTACTCCTCCGCTATAGCCTATCCAATCATTTATAATAGTGTTTCTACCATCCACACCCATTTTATAAACTGAACTTCCATGAACTATAGTTGTTCTCTTATCCTCCGGAACAGTATCAGTTACAGCCTTTACTTCAGCAAGTTTAGAATCAAGATATGAAATATATTTATCTGCTTTGTCAATTGCTGCACCACCAAATACTTCTGCTGTAAGTCTTATAGATTTTTTCATCTCATCATAATTAGTGAACATACAATTTACAAAAGGTATTCCTACATTAGTAAACATTTCTCTATACTTTTCATTTGAACCAAATACTACATCAGGATTTAATGAAATGATTTCTTCAAGATTCATAGAGTCTGAAAACTTTGCAAACTTAGCCTTGCTCATATTATCGCATACCTTATACATCCATTGATATGTTGGTTCATCACAACATGTCACAAGCATTCCTTCTGCGTTTCTAAGCATTACATCTACAGCATTATGTGCAAACCAACTTTCTACGAAAGTATTTACTTGCTCTGGGATTTCTACTTCAACCCCTTTCATGTCAACAACCTTTCTTGTTTTCTTTTCTGTAGCCTCTGCTACATTTTTTACTTCAGTGTTTTCAACTGCTGGAGCATTTGAACCACAAGATGCAAGCATCAATAATGCCATTGCAAATGCGGTTAAAATAACAATTTTAAAACTTTTTAAAAACTTAAAACCCATTTCCTTTTCTGTGTTTCCACAGCCTCCTTTTTATTTTTATACCTTATATTAGTGGTACACATGTTTTTATTATATTTCCATCACTGCCTTTAACTTCTGTAATTCTAACATCTATATTATATGCTTTCTTTAGATTTTCTTCTGTGACTATCTCATCGACATTTCCAATCATCACTTCTTTATTTTTTGTAAGAAGAATTATTCTATCACAACAAAGAATGCATGGTCTGGACTATGAGTTGTCATAAGAACACCCAAACCCATCTTTGATAATTTTTTTATAGTTGAAAGTACTCTTATTTGATTACCAAGGTCAAGATTGGCAGTTGGCTCATCCATCACAAGAAGTTTTGGAGATTGAGCGAGTGCTCTTGCTATAAGAACCATTTGCCTTTCGCCTCCTGATATTTCGGTAAATATTTTATTTCTAAGATACGAAACCGATAAAGTGTCAAGTGCTTTATAAGCAATGAGATAATCTTTTATTCCTGGCCTTTCAAATCTTTTAAGCCTACTCACTCTTCCCATCACAACTACATCTGGCACAGTAAACGGAAATGGTGGATTATTACTTTGTGGCACATAACCTACATTTCTCGAAAACTCTTTTACACTTATATCATTTTTATTTACATTATCAAGAGTTATTTCCCCACCAATAAGTGGGAGAAGACCAAGTATAGATTTAAACATAGTAGTTTTACCTACACCATTTGGTCCCAAGATTCCGACAATTTCACCTTGTCCAAAACCAATATTGATATTATCAATTATAACTGTCTTTTTATAACCGCAGACACCATTTTTAATATTTAATTCCATCAATTCCCCCTATGCTTATAAAGTATAAGTATAAAAAATGGTGCACCAAGAAGTGATGTGAGAACTCCAAGTGGTATCTCATAAGCAAGTGCCGACCTACACACATTATCAACTATGAGCATAAAAAGTGCTCCTGTCAAAAATGACATAGGGAGAAGTCTACCATTATTTGGTCCCACTATAAATCTCACAAGATGTGGTATCATAAGTCCAACCCAACCTACAGTTCCTGCTATAGATACAACTCCAGCAGTTAGAAGAGTAGAA